>JAICMC010000008.1 GCA_025929465.1 Nostocoides sp. | reverse complement strand
GTGCTCCGCACGGCGACCGCGACGCTCATCGACGGCACCGCCGATGCGAACTTCCCGATCGGGAACCTGAGCGGGAAGGGTGGGGACAGGGGCCGGTCTGCGCCATGGCGCAGAAACGCAAGAGCGGGAGGGGCGGGGGAGGGGCCGGTCAGCGCCAGCGGGTCGTCATGGCGAAGCCGGACAGCATCAGTCCGAACCCGATGCCGAGGTTCCAGCGACCGATCTGCGGGATCGGGAACTGCTGACCGCTGATGTAGAAGGTGGCGGTCCACAGCAGCCCGACGATCATCAGCCCACACATGACCGGCACGAACCACTGGGGGTTGCCGACCTTGGCCTTCTGCGCCGTGGGCGGCGGGGTGAACGCCGGCTTGGACCGGCCCTTGGACTCGGGCACGAGGACACTCTCCTTGCTCATGACTGACGTGCCCTAGCGTAGAGGCTGATGGTGAGGATGATGCACGGCAGGCTGACGCGGTGGGGTGTGCTGGTCCCCGTCGTGGGTCTCGTGGCGGGTGCGCTCTTCTCGTCCACCTCGCGCGCTGCCAAGGGGCAGGACCTCCGCTCGACGACGGCCAACCTTCCCGACCTGATCCGCAAGCAGACGCGGGCCAACCAGCTGCGGGCCGTCGACCTGGACCGGATCCAGGCGCAGGTCGACGCGCTGGAGAAGGCCTCGGCGCCGTTCGACGCCGAGCTCAGGCAGCTGCAGAGCAACGCCGACGCGCTCTCCCTCCCTGTGGGCCGGACCCCGGTCCAGGGGCCCGGCATCTCGGTGTCGCTCAACGACTCGCCGCTGCGCGGGGACCAGATTCCCGACGGGCTGGGCGTTGACGACATCGTCGTCCACCAGCAGGACGTCCAGGCCGTCGTCAACGCGCTGTGGCGGGGGGGCGCCGAGGCGATGATGCTGATGGACCAGCGGGTGATCTCCACCAGCGCGGTCCGGTGCGTCGGCAACACCCTCATCCTGCAGGGCCGGGTCTACTCCCCGCCCTTCGTCGTCAAGGCCATCGGTGACCGTGCGACCATGTCCAATGCCCTCGTCACCGACCCGCAGGTCAGCCTGTACCGCGAGTACGTCGCCGTCGCCCAGCTCGGCTACGACGTGAAGACCTCGGCCAACCTCACCTTCCCGGCCTTCTCCGGATCGATCAGGATGACGTATGCCGCCACCGGTAGCTGAGACGCGGGGCTCGCACGCCCGCCCGACCCATCGGGGAGCGGCGGTCCTGTCGCTCGTCGGCGAGCTGTGCATCACGGTGGGGGTGCTGCTGTTCGCGTTCCTCGCCTGGCAGCTGTGGTGGACCGATGTCGTCGCGAACCGGGACCAGGCCGCCCAGGTGCGCACCATCGAGCACGCCTTCGAGCAACCGACGACCCAGACTCCGACCACGCCGACGAAGCCGGTCAGCCTCGGCGACGCGTTCGCCCTGGTGCGGATCCCCCGGTTCGGTGCCGGCTACGTCCGCCCGGTGCACGAGGGGACGACCGCGAAGATCCTGTCCGAGGGCATCGGTCACTACCGCGGCACCGCCCAGCCCGGACAGGTCGGCAACTTCGCGACGGCTGGCCACCGGACCACCTACGGCAAGCCGTACGCCGACATCGTCGAGCTGCGCAACGGGGACCGGATCGTCGTCGAGACTCGCACGGCATACGACGTGTACGTCGTGACCGACCACGAGATCGTCCTGCCGGCCCAGGTCGACGTCATCGACGCCGTTCCCGGCAAGCCGGGCGTCCGGCCGACGCGGGCGATCATGACGATGACGTCGTGCAACCCCAAGTTCAGCGCTGCCCAGCGCTACATCGTGCACGCCCGGCTGGACCACACCTACACCCGCGCGCAGGGCCTGCCGGCCGGCACGCTCACCTCCCCGAAGGGCGGCTGAACCCCCCATGTATGCCGCGCTGTGGCGCCTGCTGCCCGGCCCACGCCTCGTCCGGGCGCTGATCTGCCTGGTCCTGGTCCTGGCCGTGCTCGCCGTCTGCTTCATCTGGGTGTTCCCGTGGGTCGCCCCGCACATGCCGTTCAACGACGTCACCGTCGGAGGCAACTGATGAGCCGGATCCTGGTCGTCGACAACTACGACAGCTTCGTCTTCACCATCGTCGGCTACCTCGAGCAGCTCGGCGCCGACTGCCACGTCGTGCGCAACGACGCCGTCCGCCCCGCCGAGGCGGCGTCCTACGACGGCGTGCTCGTCTCCCCGGGCCCGGGCACGCCGGAGCAGGCCGGGGTGTCGATGGCCATGATCGAGGGGTGTGCCGAGCGGGCCCAACCGATGCTCGGCGTCTGCTTGGGCCACCAGGCGCTCGGCGTCGTCATGGGGGCGACGGTGGGCCGGGCGCCGGAGCTGCTGCACGGCAAGACCTCCGAGGTCCGGCACGACGCGACCGGGGTCCTCGCCGGGCTCCCGTCGCCGTTCACGGCGACCCGCTACCACTCACTGACGATCGACCCGCCGACCCTGCCCGACACGCTCATCGCCAACGGGGCCACCGACAGCGGCGTCATCATGGCCGTCCGGCACCGCGACCTGCCGCTCCACGGGGTCCAGTTCCACCCCGAGTCGGTGCTCACCGTGGGCGGTCACCGGCTGCTCGCGAACTGGCTGCTGCTCACCGGTATGCCGGGCGCGGTCGAGTCCGCCAAGGGCCTGTCCCCGCTCGTCGGCGCCGGCGACTGAGCCCGGAGTCGCCGGCGCCACGTCAGGGGGTCGGCGACGAGGACGGGCTGGTGGTCGTGGTCGTGGGAGTCCCCGTGCCGGTCGGCGTCGCGGTGCTCGTCGGGGACTGCGTCGTCGGCGGTGGAGTCGGGGTGACCGGGATGGCGACCGTGATGGTCACCTTGGCATCGCGGTCGAGCAGTCCCTTGGTGGGGCTCTGCGCGATGACCGTGCCCTGTCGTTCGGTGGACTCCTTCTGCACGATCTCCGGCGTGAGCCCGGCGGCGAGGATGGCCGAGTAGGCCGCGGAGGAGGTCTTGCCCGTGACGTCGGGGACGGTCACCTTGCCGGTGGAGACGACCAGGGTGATCGTCGAGTTGGGGGCCGCGTCCTGGCCGGCGGCGGGCACCGTCGAGTCGACCGTCCCCTTCGCGTAGGTCGAGTCGTTCTTCTCCTGGTTCGCAGCGGCGACGACGAAGTTGTCGCCGGTGAGGATCGCGCGGGCGTCGTCGATGGACTTGCCGGACACGTCCGGAACCGGCAGGGAGTCCGGGCCCGTGGAGACTTCGACGTTGATGATCGTGTTGGGGTCGACCTTGGCGCCCGGGTCCTGGCTCTGCGAGACCACCTGACCGACGGGCTTGTCGCTCGCCGTGGGGTTGGACTGCATCCGCAGCTGGCGCTCGGACAGCTGGGCCTTCGCCACGTCCTGCTGGAGCCCGACGACGTTGGGGACGAGGACCTGGGCGGGGGGCGTGGGTGCAGCAGTGCCATCACCGAGGAAGTGCACGCCGGCGAAGATGAGGCCGCCGATGACGGCCAGCACGGCAAGGGTGAGCAGGACGTAGGCCCCGACCCGGCGCTTCTCCGGGTGGGTGTCGGGGTCGTGCCCGACGGGGGGCAGGCCGGCGGTGTTGCCGTGGTCACCGGCGTCGGGAGGCGGGGGCAGGGTCTGTGCGGCATACACCTCGGTCGGCATGGGGTCGCCCATCGTCCCACCGCCGCCGACCCCCGTCATCGCCTCGGTCGGGGCGTCCGTCCCGGCCGCCACTGAACCGAGCGCGGCTGCGCTGACCGGCCGACCCAGCCGGGCCTTGAGCAGGTCGCTGCGGAAGTCCTCGGCGCTCTGGTAGCGGCCGTCGCGGTCCTTGACGAGCGCGTGGAGCACGACCGCGTCGAAGCTCTCCGGCACGTCGGCCTCCAGGACCGAGGGCCGCGGCGGCAGCTCCCCGACGTGCTGGTAGGCGATGGACACCGGGGTCTCCCCGACGAACGGGGCGCGTCCGGTGAGCAGCTCGAAGAGCATGCAGCCGGTCGAGTACAGGTCGGACCGGGCGTCCACCTGCAGTCCCTGGGCCTGCTCGGGCGACAGGTACTGCGCGGTGCCGATGACCGCCTGGGTCTGGGTCATCGTCGCGTTGGTGTCGGCGATGGCGCGGGCGATCCCGAAGTCCATGACCTTCACCCCACCGGTGGCGGCGAGCATGACGTTGGCGGGTTTGATGTCGCGGTGCACGATGCCGGCTCGGTGGCTGTAGGCGAGGGCGTCCAGGACGCCCTCGGTGACCTGAGCGGCCTCCTTGGGGTCCAGGTGCCCCAGCTCGGTCAGCCGCTCGCGCAGGGTCTGGCCCTCGACGTACTCCATGACGATGAACGGCACAGGCACCGACGCCCCGCCGGACTCGGTGAGGTGGTCCTCGCCGGAGTCGTAGATCGCCACGATCGAGGCGTGGTTGAGCCCGGCGGCGGACTGGGCCTCGCGGCGGAAGCGGCCGATGAAGGAGGGGTCGCGCGCCAGATCGGAACGGAGCAGCTTGATGGCGACGTCCCGGCTGAGCCGGGTGTCGTATCCCTTGTGCACCTCGGCCATCCCGCCTCGGCCGAGCAGCTCGCCCACCTCGTAGCGGCCGCCGAGCAGCCGCGGTGTCCGGATCACGACGGTCCCCTCCCGTGCCGCAGCCTGCTGCCCCGGGCACACGGCCCGTATGCGGCGACCGCCACCGGTCCCAGCCCCCCGCTCACGAGCCCAGCACCGCCTTGATGATGTCTCTCGCGATCGGCCCCGCGACCCGCCCCCCGGCGGCCTCGCTGCCGGCGTTGCCGCCGTCCTCGACGACCACGGCCACGGCCACCTTCGGGTCGACGGCCGGCGCGAAGCCGGTGAACCACGCGTGCGGGTTGGCACCGACGGCGTGCTCGGCGGTACCGGTCTTGCCCGCCACCGCGACTCCCGGGATCTGCGCAGGGGTCCCCGTGCCGGACTGGACGACGCCGACCATCATGTCCCGGAGCTCGCCGGCCACCTGCGGGCTGATCGCCTGGCTGAGCTCCTGGGGGGCGGCGGCATCGACGACGTTGAGGGTGGAGTCGACGACGGCGGCCTTGACGAGGTAGGGCTTCATGAGGACGCCGTCGTTGCCGATGGCCGCGGAGACGAGGGCCACCTGGAGCGGGGTCATCCGGACGTCGAACTGGCCGATCGCCGACTGCGCCAGCTGCGGCGGGTTGAGCTCTGCCGGCACGCTGCTGGGGGTGACCCGCATCGGGATGGAGAGCGGGTCGCCGATGCCGAACTTGGCCGCCTGGGCGCGCAGGGTGTCGGCGCCGATCTGCAGCCCGAGCCAGCCGAACGCCGGGTTGCACGAGATCCGCAGTGCCTCGATCATTGTCACCGTGCCGGTGCTCGAGCACGGGTGGTGTCCCTCGTTGGGCAGCCCGACGTCGGTCTGCGGCAGATCGAGCACGGCGGGGCCCGGGAGGACGCTCTCGGGGGTGAACCTGCCGCTGGACAGCGCGGCGGCCGCGGTGACCAGCTTGAAGGTCGACCCCGGCGGGTAGAGGTTGCCGGCGATGGCACGGTCGACCATCGGCTGGGTCCTGTCGGTCGTCAGCCGCTTCCAGGCCGTGGTCGTGGCGGCGGTGTCATGGCTGGCCAGGACGGTCGGGTCGTAGGTCGGGTGGCTGACCAGGGCGAGGATGGCGCCGGTCCTCGGGTCGATGGCGACGGCGGCACCTCGCTGGTTACCCAGTCCCGCGTCGGCGGCCTTCTGGGCGGCCGGGTTGATGGTCAGCTCCAGGCTGGCGCCCTGCGGTGTCTTGCCGACGAGCATGTCGGTGATCCGCTTGTAGAACAGCTTGTCGCTGCTCCCGGACAGCAGGTCGTTCTCGCTGCCTTCCAGGCCGCCTCCTGCACCGTAGAGGAAGGAGTAGTAGCCGGTGACATGGCCGTAGAGGTCGCCGTCGGTGTAGGTGCGCTGCCACTTGTACTCGTCGTCGCTCGGCACCGACTCGGCGATCGGCTTGCCCGCGACGAGGATCTGCCCGCGCTCGCGCCCGAAGGTCGACAGCAGCGTCCGCCGGTTGTCGGGGCGGGCGTTGAGCGACTTCGCGAGGGCGAACTGGATCACGGTCGTGGACACCAGCAGCGTGACGAAGAGGAACGCCACGACGACCGAGAGGCGCCGGATGGGGTTGTTCACCGCAGCTTCACCACCTGGGTGTCGGCGTCGGACCGGGGCCGCGGCGCGATCACATCGGGCAGCGGACGGCGGGCCTGGTCGCTGATCCGCAGCAGGAGGGCGATGAGGGTCCAGTTCGCCAGCAGGGAGGAGCCGCCGGCGGAGAGGAACGGCATGGTCAGACCGGTGAGTGGGATGACCCGGGTGACCCCTCCCACGACGACGAAGCACTGGAGGGCGACGGAGAAGGCCAGCCCGGTGGCGAGCAGCTTGCCGAAACCGTCCCGGACGCCGATGCCGGTGCGCAGCCCGCGCTGGACGAGGATCGCGTAGAGGAGCAGCATCGCCATCAGCCCGATCAGGCCGATCTCCTCCCCGAAGCTGGGGACGATGAAGTCGGACTCGGCGAAGTAGGTGATGTCCGGGCGGCCCCGGCCCAGGCCGGTCCCGAACATGCCACCGCTGGCCATCCCCATCAGCCCCTTGGCCAGCTGGTCGGAGCGCTCGAGCGCCGCGGGGGAGAAGGTGTGCAGCCACAACAGGACCCGGGTCTGGACGTGCCCGAACAGGAGGTAGGCGACATACGCGCCGGCGCCGAACATCAGCATGCCGATGGCGATCCACGACACGCGCTCGGTCGCGACGTACAGCATGGCCACGAACAGGCCGAAGAAGAGCAGGGAGGTGCCCAGGTCGTTCTCGAAGACGAGGACGCCGATGGAGAGCAGCCAGGCCAGCAGGAGCGGGCCCATGTCCCGTGCCCGCGGGAGGGTGAACCCGAGGACCTTGCGACCGGCGACCGACAGGGCATCGCGGGTCCGGACGAGGTAGGAGGCGAAGAAGATGGTGAGGACGATCTTGGCGACCTCGCCTGGCTGGAAGGTGAACGGGCCGAGCTTGATCCAGATCTGCGCCCCGAGGACGGGGTGGCCCAGGCCGGGCACGAGGGGGAGGAGCAGCAGGACGAAGCCGGTGAGCGCGGCGACGAAGGTGTAGCGACGCAGCACGCGGTGGTCCCGCAGCGTGATGAGCACCGCGATGGCGATGGCGACCCCGAGTGCGGTCCAGGTGAGCTGCTTGAGCGCCAGCCCGCCGGCGAAGGTCCGGCCATGGGCCAGGTCCAGGCGGTGGATCATGACCAGACCGAGGCCGTTGAGCAGGGTGGCGACGGGGAGCAGGATCGGGTCGGCGTACGGGGCCCTCCACCGCAGCACGACGTGGAAGGTGAGCGCGATGGCCAGCATCCCGGCGACCCCGTAGAGCAGGTCGGGCGGGAGGCTGTCGTGGACGGCGATCTCGACGTTGCAGTAGGCCAGGGTGATGATGGCCGCGGCGAACAGGAGCAGCAGCAGCTCGACGTTGCGGCCACGGCGAGGTCGCAGCGAGGTGATCGCGGTCATGGCGTCGTCCTCGATGTCGGGTCGGGGGTGGGCGCTGCCGTCGAGGCGGTGGGCGTCTGCGTCGGCGTTGTGTCGGTCGGCCCGCCGGATTCGCCGAAGGTCACGGCGCAGGACTGGCCGGCCACCCTGGCCAGGATGCAGCCGGCGGCCTGGGCGCGTAGGAAGTCCACCCGGTCGGCGGCCGCGGCCGCGTTGGCCTGGTCGGCGCCGCGCCGGACCGAGTCGGCCAGCGAGTCGGGCAGGTCACCCACGTGGACCTCCGAGACGGTCTCGGGGTGGAACAGGCTGACCGGTCCGACGGAGGCGTCGATCCCCCGGAACACCGTGACATATCCGTCATGGTCGCCGATGAAGTACTGCTGCTGGGTCCAGGCGTAGCCCGCATACGCGCCCCCTGCGAGGACCACGAGGACTGCCACGGCGATCGCGATGGCGCGCAGCCGGCGGACGGTGCGCGAGTGGCCACCCTGCTCGGCGAGGGTGACCTCGTCGTCGGCCTCCGCGTGCCCCGGCTCGGCGGTCTCGGCCCCCAGCGCCGCAGCCTTCTCGGCAGGGGTGACCGGGATGGGACGGGTGCCGCCGGATCCCTTGCGCCGCAACGCCACCGAACCGACCACCTGCGGCGCGGTGGACGGTGGGCTGGACCTGGTGACGTCGACGATGTCGCCGATGATGACCGTGACGTTGTCGGGGGCCCCGGCGCGCAGGGCGAGGGCGACGAGCTGGTCGGCGGTCGTGCCCGCATCGGCGTCGCTGACGAGGATCTCGTCGATGGTGTCGGCGGCGACGTAGTCGGTGAGCCCGTCGGAGGCGACGAGGTAGCGGTCGCCCGGCCTGGCCTCCCGGACGACGAGGTCGGGCTCGTCCTCGGGTCGGCCGGTGAGCACGCGGGTGACGAGGGCGCGCTGCGGATGGACCAGCGCGTCGCTCGCGCTGATCTTGCCGTCGTCGACGAGGGCCTGGACGAACGAGTGGTCCTTGGTGATCTGGGTGACCGTGCCGTCGCGGGCGAGGAAGGCGCGGGAGTCGCCGATGTGGGCCAGGACCAGCATGTTGCGCGACCGCAGGATGGCGATGAGCGTGGTGCCCATCCCGTCCAGGGCCGGCTCGTCCCGGATCCGCTGGGCCAGGTCGGCGTTGGCGCTGTGGATCCGGCGGAGCAGGGCTCGCCCCGCCTCGGCGCTACCGAAGGCCTCGCCGTCAAGGTCGACGAGCGCGCCGATGACGATCGAGGAGGCGATGTCGCCGCCCGCGTGGCCGCCCATCCCGTCGGCCATGGCCAGCAGGTGCGGGCCGGCATACCCGCTGTCCTGGTTGTTGGAGCGCACCATGCCCACGTGCGAGCGGGCGGCGTAGTCGATGGCGATCGGCACGCTGGGCTACCGCCGCAGCTCGACGACGGTCTTGCCGACCCGCAGCTGGCTGCCGACCTCGACCGGTGAGGGGTGGGTCAGCTTCATGCCGTCGAGGAACGTGCCGTTGGTGGATCCGAGGTCCTCGGCGACCCAGCCGTCGGCGTCGCGGTGCAACCGCACGTGCCGGCCGCTGGCGTAGTCGTCGTCCAGGACGAGGCTGGACTCGGGGTTGCGCCCGATCAGGGTGCCGGACTCCCGCAGCGGTAGCGTCGTGCCGACGAGCGGACCCTCGGTGACCACGAGGTGGGTGGGGACCCGGGCGTCGGCCTTGGCAGCCCGCGCCATGGCCCGCTGCTCGCTGCGGCTCGGCTTGCGGGCCGGGGCGGCCGGCGCCGGCTGCACGGACGGCTGGTTGCTGGGTCGCCGGAGGACTCTGGTGCCGTACAGGTCGCCGCGGAGCACGCCGACGACGGAGAACACGAACAGCCAGAGCAGGGCCAGCAGCCCCAGGCGCATGAGGGTGACGGTCAGCTCGCCCATCTCACCGGCCGGCCCGGAAGGTCAGGTTGGTGCGGCCGACCGTGACCCGGTCACCGTCCTCCAGCCGCGTGCCGGAGATCCGCTCGCCGTTGACGAACGTGCCGTTGGTGGAGTCCAGGTCGCGGATGCTGGTCACCAGCCGGGGGCCGTCGTTCGTCACCCGGATCTCGCTGTGCCGCCGGGAGATTCCCGGGTCGTCCAGGATGATGTCGGCGAAGTCGTCGCGTCCGAGGATGGTGAGCGCACCCATCAGCGGGTAGCGCTCGCCGTCGATGTCCAGCCACGGCCGGTCGGCGGGGTTGACCCGGCGCGGCCTGGGCGGTGCCGGCGGGATGGTCTGCTCACGCTGGGTGGGCTCGCCGGCGTCGTCGTGGTCGAACGGGACCCTGGCACTCGCAGGCGGCCCGGCGGCGGGTGCGGCCGGGGTCGCCCTCGGCGCCCCGGGCGCCCCGGTGCGGCGGCCGGACGGACCGGCATACGGGTCGTCGTCGATCGTCGGTCTCGGGCCGGTCAGCCCGCTCGTGCGCGCGGTCTGCGGCCGGACCCGGAAGACGCCGGTCTCCAGGTCGTCGGCCTCGGCGAGGTCGACCCGGATCGTGCCGGCGGGGGAGTAGCGCTGGGAGTCGGCGTGCTCCTGCGCGGCCGCGACCAGCTCGTCCTCGAGGTCGTCGCCGTAGCCACCGAGGCGGTCGTAGTCGGTGGGGGACAGCTCGATGGTGAACAGGTTGGGTACGAAGCTGCGTCCCTTGCCCATCACGGCGACCCGGTCGTCCATCGCCCGGCGGATGGCGCTGGCGATCTCGACGGGCTGCACCTCGGAGCGGAAGGCCCTGGCGAAGGCGCCGTTGACGGCGCGCTCGAGGCGGGCCTCGACGCGGTCGAAGATTCCCATGGGATGCACCTCCTTCGCGGGGTGGGTCTCGGTCCTTGATCGTAACGGGGCAACGTGTGCGGCTCGGGAGGTCGGTGTGGTGGTTCCGGGAATGCGGCAGGTATGCCGTGCGCCGGGCCTCGGACGTCCCGGCCAGCTGGTTTGCGATCGTGGGCGGCGATGCAGCACACTATGGAGGCTTCACGCGCGAGTGGCGGAACGGCAGACGCGCTGGCTTCAGGTGCCAGTGTCCGAAAGGGCGTGGGGGTTCAAATCCCCCCTCGCGCACGTGCGGGATGTTCCCGATCGTCGGGACCATCTCTTCCCGAAAGTCCCCGGCCGGGGTTGAACTCGGCCGGGGACTTCCGACGTTGGGGATGCCCGTTGCACTAGCTGCTAGGGCTCGCTCGGCTGCTTCGTCGAGTGTGGGTTTGCGGCTCCCGGGTCTCTACGGGGCGGACTCCAAGGTGGCGGGGCCGGTTGGTGGGCAGGCTCACGCTTCGTCGCCCTGGCGGCGCTCTTCAGGACGAGGGGTTGCCGATCGGGAACTGGCCGTACTCGGCGCCCACGGCGCAGCTGTCGAGGGAGCGACCGCGGGACTTCGCCTCGGCCTTGAGCCGGTCCTCCAGGGCACGGCGGAACGCGGTGGCGGTGGCGGACTGGGCTGACCCGTTGATGTTCACCTGGACCAACACGACCCGGTCACGGGGCGTGGGCTCGGTCGAGACTGCCCGGGATGTCAATGGCGCCGAAATGGATCTGGTTGGACGAGCGGGAGAGCTTCTGGGCGGACTGCTGGATGGCGTCGCGAACCTGGTCCGGTTGGATGCCGGGGACTGCTGACTCGAGGAGCGCGGCTTGCCCTGAGACGAATGGGACTGCCATCGAGGTGCCCTCCCAGGTCGCGTAGCCCCCGCCTGGCAGGGGACCGACCACGTCTTGGCCGGGGGCTGCGAGCGCCACCCAGCCGCCGTAGTCGGAGAAGGAGGTGAGTGCCGCTCCTGAGGTGTCGAGGGCGGCGACGCTGAGTGTCGGCGCTTGGGCTGCGGGGTAGTGCTTGGTGCTGGTGGCGTCGTTGCCGGCGGCGGCGAGGACGACTGCTCCGGCGTTGTGGGCTTGTTGGATGGCGTCCTGGAGGAGGTTCCAGGTCGGTTGGATGGGTGTGCCGAAGCTGAGGTTGATGACCTTGGCCCCTGCCTGGACGGCATCGAGGACCCCTTCGGCGGCACCGTAGATGGTGCCGAACCCGTCGCTGTCGAGGACCTTTTCCGGGAGGATCCGGGTCTGTGGCGCGACCAGGGCGACCAGGCCGCTGACGAAGGTGCCGTGACCGACGGCGGTGTTGTCGGTGCCCGTGATCGGGAGGTCGGAGGTGTCGGCGCTGTCATTGACGTAGTTCCACCCGGGCTCGGTCCGGCCCGTAAGGGCTGGCACGGTCGGGTCGGCGCCGGTGTCCAGAACGGCGACTACGACGCCGGCGCCTTGGGTGCGGCTCTGTGCGGTGGCCAGTTGCAGCGTTGTGGCTGCGGCCTGTGTGGTGTAGGCGTCGGGGAGGTCCCCGATCGGGGTCGGGGATCCGTCCGACCAGCCGTAGAAGTGGGTGTCCGCGAGCTGGATGGGAGAGTTGAGCTGTGCGTAGATGACCCCGGTGGCGGCTTTGATCGCGCCCGCCAGCTTGGCGAGCTTGGCGGGGTCGTCCTGGTCGTCTGCCGCGGTGGGTGAGACCAGGTAGATGCCTCGTGAGGCCAGGCCGCCGCTGTCGACCTGGATGGGGAATCGGGCGAGAAGCTCGTTGATCGTGTAGCCGTTGCCGATGTCGACCTTGACAACGATCTGCGAAGGTGCCGGCGGACTGGGGGGCTGGGGGGCTGCGGTCCTGACCGAGTAGGTACCGCTCCAGCCGCCCTTCGAGCCGGCGCCGGAGTAGTGCCAACGGATGTTGACTGGGTCGGTGCCGTTGCTGCTTTGCAGCACTGCGGTGAATGTGCCCCCCTTGGCGAGGGACATGAGGCCGCCTTGGCACAGGTCGGGGAGGGTGAGGGCACCTTGGTAGCTCGCCGTGTTCTTCTGGTCGCCGCTTGGGAACCAGGCTTTGGCACCGGCCGGGTCGGTGTACGGGCCGGCGGCCAGGGGGACGGTGATGGTCCCGCCACCAGAACCGGTGGCGCACTCGGCAGCGAAGGTGACTGCGGCGTTGGCCATGCTGAGGGTTGCCGAGGCGTGGGCGCCGGGCATCGTGAAGCTGTAACCGGCCCGCAGGAGAGCCCCCGGTGCGAGTTTGAGGCTGCCCTCCATGGCTTGGGTGGGCAGCGACAGGACCACACTGCTGGTCGAATCGCCGGCTGCGGCGGGGGCGGTCAGGGCGAGCAGCAGGGTGGCACCAGCGGAGATCCACGCGGCGAATGTGCGGGCGGTGCGGCGATGAGGACTGGTCATCAGGAAGCTCCGAGCGATGGTGCGGTTGGGCGTGCGAGCATGGATGGTGCGGCGACGTAGGCGAAGGGCGCCCAGTGGAACGGGTGGGGGGAGCGGTGGGCGGCCGCACGTCGAGCCAGGCGTAGCGCTGCGGCGGGTCGGTGTCCGGTGGCGAGGTGGGCGTAGGTGTCGGCCATGAGCTGGGCGGTGCTGCTGTCATCGACGATCCACTGGCTCACCAGCGCCCCGGACGCGCCAGCGGCCAAGAATGCCCAGGCCAAGCTGACCGGCTCGGCGGTGTCGCGGCCGGGGCGGCCCGACTCACAAGCACTCAGGGTGACCACGGCACCGTCCAGCCTCAGTTCCAGGATCTCGGCGGTCGAGATCCATCGGTCGGCCAGGCGTAGTGCAGAGAACATCGGGTTGGTCGGCCGGTACAGACCGTGGCAGGCGAGGTGAAGGAATGCCGGTCCGGGAAGCCGTTCCCGCAACAGCTGCACGGTTGCCTCTTCGCCCAGTGCGAGGTAGCTGTTCGGCATGACGGCGGCCACGGCCTCGGCCTCGGCCTCGATCTCGGGTGCCTGCTCGTCTGGGACGGCCAGGATGAGCGTGCCGCCAGCCGTGCCCTGCGGCTGTTCGGCACTGCTGCTGCCCGACCCGATGATGGGCGACAGGACGATCGTCCACCGTTCGTTGAGGTAGGTGTGTCCGTCATAGAGGGCATGGAAGGGGACTTGGTGCAGGATGCGGTGCGGCACCACCCGAAGGTCGTTCTCCGCCGGGACGCTGGCGGGCAAGAGGTCCGCGAGCAGGTCCTCAACCGGGCCGATGAGGAGGCGGTAGAGCGTCTCAAGGCTGTCCCGGCTGGTGGCCGCCAGGGCATCCTCGTTGCGTGCCAGGAAGGCACCACCCAACTGGAACCGGCTCCATTGGACGGCCAGCCGACCGATCTCGGCAGTCAGGGCGGGACGCGCGCCCTGCAGACGACGGGCTTGGACCGCCCCGGTGCCGATGACGAAGACGATGACGTCGTCACCGACAATGTGGAAGCTGAGCGTCGCGGGGTGGGTCGCGTCGATGCCGGGTCCGGATGTCGGTGATGCCGACTCGGGTCGGGCGTCCTGGCCGGAGTGGGCCACGGCCTGCTGGATGCGCAGGGCGGCGACCTCGGCCTCCTCGCGGTCGGCCTGCGCACGCAGGGCGGCTGTCTGCGACGGGCTGGTGGCCGCGGCCAAGGCGTTGTAGGTGGCGGTCAGATCGGCCCGGCGCCGTTCCAGGAGTCCCTGCTGGTCCGAACCCGCTCCAGCGGAGGGCGAGGCGTGCGCGCCCAGGGTCCCGTCGACGACGTCAATGAGGGTTTGAGCCTTGGCTTGGTCGCTGACCCGGCATGCTTCGACCAGGTCTGCGCGGCTGCCTCGAGCCACGAGCAGGTCGACCAGTCCATCGTGGGCGTCCAGCTTGCCGGTGCGAAAGGCGACGTGCAGTGTCGGGTCGCCGAGGTTGGCACCCAGCCCTTCGATGACCTGGATGCACTCGCGGTAGAGGCGCTCGGCGTCCTGGGATCTGCCTTCACGGCGGCGCAGGTGGGCCAGTCGTACCCGGTGCGCGTAGCGGAGCTGAGGCAGGCGCAGCTCATCGACCAGCGCGCCGGCCCGGGTCAGCACGGCGGCGGTGCGGTCAGGTGGCGCGAGATCGGCCAGCTGCAGCAGGGCCCCGGCCAACTGGCTCAGCCAGCCGCCTTCTTCGAGGCTGGCGATCACCGCCGTGGCGCGCCGGGCCGCCTCGCTGCGGTCGCCAGCGAGCGCAGCGAGCTCGACCTGTGCGAGGCGGGTCCGGGCCAGGTACTGCCGATCGCCAAGGGCGTCGAACGCTGCCGCTGCCACGCCGAGTTCGCTCTCGGCCTCATCCAGGTCCCCCGCGCCCAGCAGCGCCAACGCCAGTGTGTAGCGTGCGATGGCGTTGTCGTGCCGCAGCCCCAGTGCGGCCGTCGCGGCCGCGGCGGCCTCAGCCTCGGCGCGGGCCTCGGGGTGGAGTCCGGCTGTCAGGTACACCCCGGCGGTGGCGAGTCGGTTACGGGCCAGCTCTGCGTCGGCGCCCAGCTCGTGCAGTGTGACCTGGGACCGGTGGAGCATACGGAGGGCATCGAGGAGTTCGCCGAGCTGTTGGTGGGCTTGGGCGATGTAGCCGTTGCACTTGGCCTCCCACAGTGGGTCACCGGACTCAGTGAAGAGTGCCGAGGCGCTCCGGAGCGGACCCAGGGCTTCACGTGGCTGCCCCAGTGCCAGCAGCGCGATCCCTCGGTTCGCCTGTGGTTGGGCGAGCTCGTCGCGCAGCCCCAGCTCGCGGTATGCCTCCTCGGCCACGGCATAGGCGGCCAAGGACTGCTCGTGGTCGCCGAGGAGGCAGTACATCGCACCGAGGTTGTTCGATGCCGTGGCCCGCAGTTGACGACAGAGTGCGACCTCGTGGGCGGGTCCGTCAAAGGCCGCCAGCGCGGTCAACAGTGCGTGCCCGACCTGCCCGGTCTCGGGATGGCGACCCAGGTCGTCCAGAACCTGCATGCGCCCCAGGTCGGTGCGCAACGCGGCCAGCCGTTCGCCCGACTCGGTCCAGCGCCGACGTGCCTCGTCGATCAGGGTCAGGGCTGTCTCCAGGTCGCCGCGTTGAGCGGCCACCCGGGCGAGGAGATAGCTCGCGCGGGCCCGCACGCTCAGCAGACCTTGATCGCGCCCCACCGCTTCGCAGACATTGGCAACCGCGACGGCAACCTCGGGTTGACCGTGCACGTGTTGTTCGCCCTGCTCGAGCAACCCATTGAGGGAGGCGGCGTCGGTCAGGCTGCGCTCTCGCAGGTGCGCCGCGCGGGCGGGAAGGCCTGACACTGCCAGGAGCTCGGACAGCACCTGGTCGCGCCCGATCATGGCTGTCCGACCCCGGTCCGCAGATCGAGGTCGGCCACCATCTCGATCTCGCCGTTGCTGACCCGAATCTGGCATCGGGCAGCCGGCACCCCATCCAGGCAGAATCGGCCCAAGTGGTCACCATCGAGTGTCAGGGCGGCAAAGCCCGGCCCGGCGAGCGAGGCTGCGTAGATGGGTGCTTGGCTCGAGTCGACGGGCAGGACCTGCCCGTCGAGGACGAGCCGACCCGCCAGTTCGCTGACGTCGATCAGTAGGTCCCCGGCGTCGCAGGAGTAGGCCAAGTGCACGACTTCGTCGGGGTTGTCACCAGCGCGCACGCCCGTCGCCGCGAGATCATGTCGGCTGTCGAACACCAGCTCAGCGATCAGTTCGACAGGCCCTTCGGACATCGCGGCGCGCGCGCGCTTCCATCGCGAGAAGTACTGCATGAGCGACTGGTGAACGATCGGAGGTGGGTTGTCGACTGCCACGGTGTGCGAGACGGTCAAGAAGCCGCGCAACCAGTTGACCGTGGCCTGGACCTGGGCGTTTCCGTCAGCCACCTGCGCCGCGACGAGCTCCGCGTCACTGGCGCTCAATCGTCCTTCAAGCCAGTCCAAGAGCAGCTCGAAGCCAGGCGGCCGGTCCGGCGAAAGGGTCACCACGTTGCATCCTCACCCAAGATGGTACGCAGGCGTTGCAGACAGCGCGCCCGCGCTGGACCGATGCCGCCGACTGGGCGGCCCAGCAATGCGGCTACTTCGGAGTAGGAACAGCGGCCCTCTCCGAAGTAGAGAGCCTCGAGCAGTTGGCGGCAGCCATGCCCAAGCCTGAGAAGCGCGGCCCGTAGCACTGCGGCACGTTCCCACACCTCGATCAGGTCCTGGACGGGCTCGATGGGCTCGATCACCCGCCACTGGCGGGCTTCGCGCCGCGCGGTCTTCCAAGCCAGCCGCCGGGCGACGGTCATCAGCCAGGAGGCCAGGCGCTCATCGTCGCGCACCCGGTCGATGGACTCCAAGAGCTCGATGAACGTCTGCTGGGTGATGTCGGCAGCATCTTCGGGGCCGACCCCGTTTCGCATCGCGACCGAAAACACCAGCCGCTCGTATCTGCCCACCAGTCGGCTCCAGGCATATTCATCCCCGGCTCGCACCTCCCGCAGCAGGTCAGCATCCGGATGCGGGGCCACCGAGCATGAGGCGACGGCGTTGCGGCCGTTGCCACGGGAGGCCCGGCGTCCACCGTGCAGTCCCGAGCCTGCGGCGAAGTCGTCCGTGATGTCCATCCCTTGTCCGGGAACTATCAGACGGCGCCCCTGCGGGCCGCCAGAGCGCTCCACGCCCCCATGCCGACAGTCTCCCACAAGTTGGTCCAGCCCGATGAGTGAGGAAAAAGATCAACGCGGGTGGATCAAACCAGCGACGGAAGCGCACTTGTTAGAGGTGAGACCCGACGGGTCGAGCATCGATGCAGCCAGCCACCACTACCGGATCGGGGCGGGTCCGGTAGTGGTGGCCGGCGCCAACCTGGTCACACCATGGCCAGGTCCATTCGCCCGTCAGCGTGCGGCCGGACCATCGCAACCGAACGTGCGCTCACCTGATGGCCACTGCTACTGGTCCAACGCGCGGGGGTCCGTATGCCGGGTGCGCACCCGGCATACGGACCCCGCGTCGGTCGCTACTCCGCGCCGAGAGCGGTCAGCTCCGCGTCGGTCAGGGTGAGGTCGGAAGCCTTGACCGAGTCCTCGATCGAGGCCGGCCGGGACGCTCCGGGGATGGGGATGACGACGTCGGCGAGGGACAGCTCCCAGGCCAGCGCGACCTGCTGGGGGCTGACCCCGTGGGCGGCCGCCACCTCGGCGAAGGCGGAGTGCCGGTCGCCGAGCGCGCCGGCCGAGGAGATCCCGCCGAGCGGGCTCCACGGGAGGAACGCGATGCCCAGCTCGGCGCAGTGGTCGAGCTCGGCCCGGCTGGACCGGAACGCCGGGGAGAACTGGTTCTGCACCGACACCAGCCGCCCGCCGAGGACGCGGTTGGCCTCCTCGATCTGGGCGACCGAGGCGTTGGAGATACCGGCCCGCCGGATGATGCCCTCGTCGAGCAGCTCGGCGAGCGCGCCGACGGACTCGGCATACGGCACGTCGGGGTCGGGCCGGTGGAACTGGTAGAGCCCGATCGCGTCCCCGCCGAGGCGGCCGAGCGAGGCCTTGGCCGCCGCCACGAGGTGCTCGGGCCGACCGTCGACGGTCCACGCGCCACCGCCCGGACGCAGGTGGCCGCCCTTGGTCGCCACGAGGATCGTCGAGGCGTCGCCGCCCCACGAGGCGAGCGCCGAGGCGATGAGCTCCTCGTTGTGGCCGTCGTCGGTGGCGTCGAGGTGGTAGGCGTCGGCGGTGTCGACGAGGGTCACGCCGGCGTCGAGGGCGGCGTGGATGGTCGCGATGGCGCGGTCCCGGTCGGGCCGTCCCTCGATGGACATCGGCATGCCGCCGAGCCCGATCGCGCTGACCTGGATGTCGCCGATGGTGCGTTGCTGCACGGTGTGTCTCCTTGGTTGGTGGGGTGTGCGGTCGGGGCTCAGCCCGAGGTCGACAGCCGTCGGGGGATGATGACGATGGCCGCAACGAGCAGGACCGAGGTGATGGCCGAGGCCAGGTAGACCTCGCGGATCGAGGGGGACAGGACGCCCGCAGGCAGGTGTTCGAGGCTGGGGTGCGTGCCCCCGACCCGGCGGGTGACGGCGGCGTTGGCGATGGCGCCGAAGGCGGCGATGCCGAGCGCGCTGCCGACCGAGCGCGCGAACATGTTCGTCCCGGTGACCACACCGCGGGTGGACCAGTCGGTCGAGGACTGGGCCGCGACGAGGACCGGGGCGGCGATGAACCCGAACCCGAGCCCGATCACCATGCAGGCACCGGCGAGTCCCCACACGGTGGCGTGGCCGCCGACGACCCACAGCAGGAGCACGGAACCGCCGATGGCGAACACCGAGCCGAACAGGGCGGTGTCGCGGAAGCCGCGGCGCAGGTAGACCCGGCCGGAGAGGGCCGCCGAGATGGGCCAGCCGACGGTCAGCGCGGCCACGGCGAACCCGGCCACGAGGGCTCCCGTGCCGAGGACGCCCTGGGCGTAGAGCGGGACGTAGGAGGTGAGCCCGATGAGCAGCACGCCCACGAGCAGACTGGTCGCGTTGGCCCCGACGAGGACCCGCTTGCGGAACGTCCACACCGGCAGGATCGGCTCCACGGCCCGGCGCTCGACGACACCGAACGCGACGAGGAGCACGACGGCGGTGAGCAGGACGGCGATCCCCGTCGGGGACGCCCAGGCCCACTCGACGCCACCTTCCAGCAGGCCGAGGATGAGCAGCGAGCCACCCACAGCCAGCAGACCCGCGCCGGCGTAGTCGATCGTGTGTGGTCGCCTCGTCACGTCCTCGCGGAACCGGCGCACGAGTGCCACGGTCGCGGCGAGCCCGATAGGCAGGTTGACGTAGAAGATCCACCGCCAGGACAGGTAGTCCGAGAAGGCGCCACCGAGGGTCGGGCCGACCACCGAGGAGATCCCCCACACGCTGGCGAGATAGCCCTGGACCCGGGCCCGCTCGGCCACGGAGTACATGTCACCGACGATGGTCTGACCGATCGGCAGGATCGCGCCGGCACCCAGGCCCTGGACGGCACGGAAGACGATGAGCGACACCATGCTCCACGCGACACCGCAGAGCACCGAGCCGAGGAGGAACAGGGCGATCCCGAGCAGCATCATCGGCTTGCGCCCGACGAGGTCGGCGAACTTGCCGTAGAGGGGGACGCTCACCGACTGGGCCAGCAGGTAGACCGAGAACAGCCACGGGAACTGGGAGAACCCGCCGAGGTCCTTGACGATCGAAGGGACCGCCGTGGCCAGGATCGTCGCGTCGATGGCGACCAGCCCGGTCGCCAGCATGACGGCCAGCAGCACCGGCCCCCGCTCGGAGCGCAGGCCGACGGCCGAGCGCTCGATCGCGGGACTGGTCACATCAGGGGAGCAACCCGGTCGGGGGTGCTGTCATTCCCCGGGTCGCCGACCACTCTCGCGGCCGGCCGGCCGCGCTCAACCGGGGCCGGCCTCCTGCCCCGTCTCGTGCGCGATGACGTGCATGACCGCGTTGATGAGCGCCAGGTGGGTGAAGGCCTGCGGGAAGTTGCCGAGGTGCTGGCCGGACCCCGCATCGATCTCCTCGGCATACAGCTCGAGCGGGCCGGCGAAGGAGAGCAGCTTGGCGCACAGCCTACGGGCGCGGTCGGTCTCCCCGATCTCGCAGAGGGCGGACACCAGCCAGAACGAGCAGATGGTGAAGGTGCCCTCCTCGCCGGAGAACCCGTCGTCGGTGCCCTCCACCTTGTAGCGCAGGACGAGCCCGTGGACGGTGAGCTCCTCCTCGATCGCCAGCACGGTGGCCCGGATCCGGGGGTCGTCCGGCGGCAGGAAGCGCACGAGCGGCGCGAGCAGCAGCGAGGCGTCCAGCTCGGTGGTGTCGTAGTGCTGGGTGAGCACCCCGCGGTCGTCCACACCGTGCTCGAGGATGTCCGCCCTGATCTCCTCGGCGGCCAGCTCCCACTGCTCGGCCTCGGCCGTCTGGCCCATCATCGTGGCGAGCCGGGCGCCGCGGTCGACGGCGACCCAGCACATGATCTTGGAGGAGGTGAAGTGCTTGGCGTCGCCGCGGACCTCCCAGATGCCGGCGTCGGGCTCGCGCCAGCTCTTCAGCGCCGCCTGGACCTGCTTGGTGAGGATCGGCCAGATCCGGCCGTCGAGGTGGTCGGCCACCTTGGAGTGCAGGTAGACCGAGTCCAGCAGCGCACCCCAGACGTCGTGCTGGACCTGGGCGTATGCCGCGTTGCCGACCCGCACGGGCCGGGACTCGGCATACCCCGGCAGGTGGTCCAGCTCGTACTCCTCCAGCTCCCGCTCCCCGCCGATCCCGTACATGATCTGCAGGTCCTCGTCGCGCTCGGCGGCATCGGCGATGAAGGAGAAGAAGTCGACGGCCTCCCAGTCGAACCCGAGGGTGTACATGCCCCACAGCGCGAACGTCGCGTCCCGGATCCACGTGTACCGGTAGTCGTAGTTGCGGCCCCCGCCGAGGGTCTCGGGCAGCGACGTCGTCGACGCCGCGGCGATGGCACCGGTGGGGGCGTAGGTGAGGCCCTTGAGGGTGAGCGCGCTGCGTTGGAGGTAGCTGCGCCACGGGTGGTCGGGGAACCGTCCGCGGGCCAGCCAGTGCTGCCAGTGGTGTGCGGTCCAGACGAGCTGCTGGTAGGCGTCGGCATAGCTCATCGGCGGCTGCTGGGACCCCCACGTGAGGGCGACGTAGCGGACGTCGCCCTCCTTGAGCAGGGTCCGGGCCGTCGCCCGGCCGCCCTCGAAGCCCAGCCGCATGTCGGTCGTGAGGGTGAGCGGGACGTGGTCGCCGGCTGCCTGGATCCGGCCCTGGTGGTAGCCGTGCTCGGTGTACTCCCAGCGGACGTGGGTCCGTCCGTAGTCCGGCACCGGCTCGCAGTCCAGGACCATCTGGACCTCCCCGGAGACGCACCGGATGGTCCGCAGCAGGGTGTGCTGGGCCTCATAGTCCGTCGGCGTCCGGCGGTGCGTCGTGGACCGGTGCTCCTCGTGCCGCCACGGTCCGATGAGCAGCGCGTCCCGGACGATCACCCAGCCGCCCGGGGTGCCCCAGCTCGTCTCCAGGATCATCGTCCCGGGCAGGTACCGGCGCGCAGCGGGAACCATCAGGTCGACGGGTGCGACGCGGAAGGTGCCTGCGTGCCGTCCCAGCAATGCGCCGAAGGTGCTGGCCGAGTCCATCCGCGGCAGGCACATCCAGTCCACCTCGCCAGCCGGCGAGACCAGAGCCGTCACCTCGCCGTCGGAGATGAAGCCGTAGTCGCCGATGGGGACCCGATGGCTGTCGCCCATCGCGGACATCCCGGCTGGGGGACTCGTCGTCCCGGCGTCGTCCTTGGTCATGGGGTCAGGCTCCTCCGAACGCGGGCGCAGTGCCACCCTGGCGACTGCTCCGTGGCCAGATACCCCGTCCGGGGAGCCGCGACACGGCACGGACACCGTCGGTTGGCTACGATGGGGCCCGAAGTACGTGTCCATTGCTCGTTGGGTGCCGCTGCACGGTGGTCGTGACGGGTTCCACGGTCGAGGCAAGAGGCAGGGCGCGGCCGACCCCCGACAGGAGGCGCCATGTCCAGCGCCAACCCACGTGTCAGCCTCATGGTGTGGCTTGGCTGCGCGTTCTTCGGTCTGCTCGCGGCGACGATCGGGGTCGTCGGATGGGTCGGCGCCAGCTCGGCGACCCGGACCGGAGAGCGGATCGCCACCGACGAGGTGGCGACGCTCACCCTCACCGCCGGCCTCGGGCGTGACCTGGACGCGATCTACCTCACCGGGCGGACGCTGACCCTCGTGAGTACCCCGGCCCGTCGGGCCCAGCTGGTCGACACCCTCGCGAACCACCAGATCCCGACCATCGAGGCGGACCTGGCCGCGGTACGGGCCAGCCATGCGGACAACGGCGACAGGGAGAACGCAGAGATCGACCTGCTGGCCAGCCGGTGGGCGAGCATGCGAGCGGTGCTCAACGACATCCGTGATGCCGCTCCCGCGAGCGACCGCGCCAGGCTGGACGGAGGCCTCGTCGCGGTCTTCGACCCGCTGGACAGCCAGGTGGACAGCCTCCTCCAACGGGAGGAGGCCGACGCGGTGGCCAACCAGAAGGCCGCCAGTGCGCTCAACAGCCGGATCACCTGGGCGCTGCTGGCCTCGGTCGCCGTCGCGCTGCTCGCCGCCGTCGGCGCGGGGTGGGCGGGCAGCCGGGCGATGCGCCGGGCCATCGAGCCCGCCAAGGAGCAGGTGGACTTCACCGACACCCTCCAGCTCGCCGAGGACGAGGGCGAGGCGCACCGCCTCCTCCGCTGCCACCTCGAGCGCACCGTCAGCGGCGCGAGCGTCACGGTGCTCAACCGCAACAACAGCGCCGACCGGCTGGAGGCGGTGACCGAGCTGCCCCAGGGCTCACCCCTGCACGAGGGGCTCCGGCATGCCGAGCCCCGCTCGTGCCTGGCCGTACGCTCCGGCAGGGCCCACGAGGAGGGCGACCACACCGCCTCCCTGCTCGGCTGCTCGGTCTGCGCAGGCTGCCCGGGGCGCTCCACCTGCACCCCGCTGACGGTCGGCGGGGAGGTCATCGGCTCGGTCCTGGTGACCCGCCCCGCGGCATACACGATGGTCGACCTCCAGCGCATCCGGGACTCGGTCGGCCAGGCGGCCCCGGTGCTGGCCAACCTGCGCAACCTGGCCATCGCCGAGCTGCGGGCCGCCACCGACTCCCTCACCGGGCTGCCCAACAAGCGGGCGGCGGCCGACTCGCTCAAGCGACTGCTCGCCCAGGCGCTTCGAACCAGGAGCCCGCTCAGCCTGCTCATGCTCGACCTGGACCACTTCCGCGACATCAACGAGCGGTTCGGCCACCCCGCGGGGGACCAAGCGCTGGCCAACGTCGGGGCTGCGCTGCGGTCCTCGCTGCGTGCCAGCGACTTCGCCGGTCGCAACGGCGGCGAGGAGTTCGTCGTGATCCTGCCAGACACCGACCTGCTCGGAGCCGAGGTCGTCGCCGAGGGGATCCGGGCCACGATCGCCGAGATCATCCTGCCCGGACTGGACCTCAGGGTCACCGCGAGCGTGGGCGTCGCCGCCTACCCGGTGCACGCGACGGGCGCCGAGCAGCTCGAGCGGCTCGCGGACTCGGCGCTCTACGTGGCCAAACGGTCCGGCCGCAACCGGGTCGAGGTCGCGGCCCCACCGACGGAGCCCGCTGCCCCCGCCGCGGACCTCGACGGCTCGGCGCCCGAGCCGTCGGACGCTCCTCCGCGCGCGCCCGCACCGTCCTCGAACGGGGCGTTGGTGTCGAGCCGGCCGGCATCCTCCTGAGCGCCCAGGGGTGCGCCGTCAGGTGGTCCGGAGGTGCGTGTCCAGCCAGTCGACGATGTCCGCGGTGACCTCCTCGCGGTTGGTCTCGTTGAGGATCTCGTGCCGCGCGCCGGGCCAGATCGTGAGGGTGACCTCCTGCACGCCGAGCCGGCGGAGCTGGTCGGCGACCGCCCGCGGGCCTGCGGCGTGCTTGCCGCCCACCGGGTCCATGTCCCCGGCGACCAGGTGGACCGGCAGCGTCCTGGGCACGGTCGAGACGACCCGGTCGGAGTTGACCGCCGCGAGTCCGCTGAGCACGTCGCGATACCCACCGGCGGTGAAGACGAAGCCGCACCACGGGTCGGCGATATAGGCGTCGACCTCCGCGTCGTCGCGGGACAGCCAGTCGAAGTCGGTCCGGGTCGGCTTGAACTCCGCGTTGTACCGGCCGAAGGTGAGCGTGTTCATCAGCCCGCTGGGTCGCCGGGCCCCACGGAGCCGGGCCTGAGCCGCCGCGACCCCCACCCCCACCCTGCCCAGCGGGCCGGGGTCACCGGCCGTGCCGCTGAGCACCAGGCCGGCCAGGACCGACCCGTGGCGTGCGGCATACGAGCGCGCGAGGAAGGATCCCATGCTGTGGCCGAGGAGGAACACGGGCAGGCCGGGGTTCTCCTCCAGGGCCCTGCCGGTGAGCCGGTGCATGTCGTCGACGACGGTGTCCCAGCCGTTGCGGGCGGCCAGGAAGCCGGCCCTGTCCAGCGAGCCGGCGGTCCGGCCGTGGCCGCGGTGGTCCTCGGCGTAGACGGCGTACCCCGCGTCGGTGAGCGCCTGCGCCAGGCGCGCGTAGCGGGCCGCGTGCTCGGCCATCCCGTGCGCGATGTGGACGACCGCCCGAGGCGGCCCGTCGGGCAGCCAGCGGTGGACGAAGACCTCGGTCCCGTCCGGGGCGGGGAGGGTGAAGGTGCTTGCCTGCATGAGCATCCTTGTGTCGTATGCCGGTGGGCCGGCTGCTGCCGGGGGGGTCCGTCGTCGCCGACGATAACGTGCCCCACCCCTAGCGACTTCGCGTCATCCGGCGCAGACTGGAGGTATCAGCGTCGGCGGGATGAGCAGAAGAAAGGCCGGTCATGCGCCAGAACCGAGTTCCGGACGGAGTTCCCGTCCTCTCCGCAGGTCGTCACCGTCGGCCCCGCAAGGGCGCCTGCTTCATGGAGTTCGCCTCCTACCTCGCCGGGGAGCGGTGGAGCGACCACCCCGAGTGCACCCACCCCCTGCTCGCGGGTATCGCCCGGACGGTCAACGACCTGGTCGACAGCGAGCACCGCGCGACGCTCGTACCGCTCATCCCCGACGTCGTCGGGCTGACCGGCGACGACCTGGTCATCGACGTGACGCTGACCGCGCGCTGCGCGATGGCTGCGCTGCCCGTGGCCCCGATGGACTACCAGCGGGCGCTGGCCGTCGGCCTGCTCACCACCGACCGGGTCGCGGCCACCCTGCTCGACCCGAGCATCCCCGCGCTGCGCCGCGACATCGCCGAGGTCATGGAGCTGGTCCCCGACGCGGCCTCGTGGGCGGTGCAGTTCACCGACGGCACGGCCGAGGTCAACCCGCGGCTGTTCCGCCGGGTGTCGGCTCCGCGGATCGTCGCCTTCTCCGGCCGGGGCATCGCCTCGGCGGTGCTCATGGACCCCGACGAGCGGCTCGTGGCCCTGTTGCGACGCTGCATCGCCGACACCCGCGCCCTCGTCCAGCCGGCCCCGGTCCAGGAGGCACGGCGGGACGGTGTCCTGCCGGCGCCGAGCAGCATGATGTCTGCCCGGTAGGCCGGATCCGGACAGCCGTCCCGGGGCCAGGAGATCGCCGTCGTGGATGACGGCTTCGGCGACGAGCCGGGCTTGCGGGCCAGGCTGCCGCTGTTCCCCCTCAACACCGTGCTCTATCCGGGGGAGCCGCTGCCGCTGCAGATCTTCGAACCCCGCTACCTCCGGCTGCTCGCCGACCTCGGCGACCAGGACGCGACGAGCCGGCAGATCGGCTTCGTGGCGATCCGGCACGGCCACGAGGTGGGCGACGGGCGGTCCGGCCAGCTCGCCGACGTGGGCTGCGTGGCGAGGCTGCTGTCGGTCGAGCGGCATCCGCAGGCCGATGTCGAGCTGTACGTCGTCCTCGCGGTGGGCACCGGACGGTTCCGGCTGGACGCGGTGGCGGCCGGCTCCTCGACCCCGTACCTGATGGGGGAGGTCACCCTCGGGCGCCGCACGGACGAGGACCCAGCGTTCGGTGCTCCGGCCCAGGACCCGGCGACCTACGTCCTGGAGACGGAGGTCCGAGCCGAGCTCACCGCATACGCGCGGGCGCTCAGGTCGAAGGAGGTGCCGCTGCCGGGCGGCGGTGACGCGCTGGCCTACCGGGCGGCGGCGGCCGCCGGGTTGACGCTCGGGGACCGTCAGGCCGTGCTGGAGGCCCGGACGACGACCGAGCGGTTGCGGCTGGTGCGTGACCTGCTGCGACGGGAGCGGACCGTGTTGCGCACGTTCGGGGCGCTGCCCGGGTCGGTCCGCTCGGGCTCGGAGTCACCCAACTAGTCACCCAACCAGCCGAAACGACGAGTTGGGACAGCGAGTCGCCCAGCTGGGCTCAGCGGTCCTGCTGGCGCATCTGGGACAGGATGAGGATGTCCAGGGAGGTCCGGTCGGCGTCACGGTCGGGACCGTTGTACCAGCCGCGGGGCTGGTTGTCGGTGCGCCGGGACAGGGTGTGGAGTCGGGCGGTGGCGGTGTGCAGGCTCTTTCGCATGGGTCAATCATCGTGTTTTCAACTATTCAGCACAAGGCTGTTCTACTAACGGGTAGGTTAGCCGCGCTAAACTATCTGGATGCTCGATCCGCGCCGTCTACGAGTCTTCCGCTCGGTCATCGCCAGCGGCTCGGTCCAGGCCGCTGCCGACAACCTGCGGCTCACCAGCAGCGCCGTGTCCCAACAGCTGACGGCATTGCAGCGGGAGACCGGACTGGTCCTGTTCGAGAAGGCCGGGCGGGGCATCGCGCCCACCGAGGCGGCCCGGATCCTGGACGCCCAGAGCGACGAGCTGATGTCGCAGGTGACCCGGCTGGACGCCGTCGTGGCCGACCTGCGGGAAGGCCGGTCCGGCCGCCTCACGATCGGCTACTTCCCGTCCGCGGGGCCGGCCTGGATGCCCGCGCTCGTCAAGGCCCTGTCGACCGAGCTGCCCGACCTCACCCTCGAGCTCGTCCTCACCGAGGACGGTCCGCGCGGGAGCAGCCCGGACCTCGACGTCGTCGTGGAAGCGCCCGGGACCCCGGCGCGACCCGGGTACCGGCGCACCGACCTGCATGACGACCCGTTCGTCGTCGTCCTGCGTCGCGACCACCCGCTCGCCGGGACGCCACGCATCGAGCTCACCGCGCTGCGCGGTGAGACCTGGGTGAGCAACGACCTGGTCCGCAGCGTCGGACACCGGATCGTCGTCGCCTCGTGTGCCGCCGCCGGGTTCACCCCCCGGTTCAGCGTCCAGGCGCAGGACCAGCACACGGCGATCGCCTTCGTGGCGGCCGGTGTCGGGATCACCGTCATCCCCCGGCTCGCCGCGACGCCGCTGCCCCCCGAGGTCCGACGAGTGGCGCTCGCAGGTCCCGAGCCGGTGCGCCACCTGGCCGCCCTGGTCCGCACGACGGGCGCGGCCAACCCGGCCGCCGATCGTGCCCTGGCGCTGCTTCGGACCCTGATCCGGCATCCCGCGAGCCGCACCCCGATGCCGTGAGGGCCAGGCGTGCGGCAGCCGTTCGGTCAGGCGTCGGCGAGCAGCAGCGGCAGGGCACCGAGGACGGTGGCATGCAGGTCCTGCAGCGCCCGGGCGTCGCCGCAGACGTGACGCAGCAGGGCCCGTTCGAAGACGCCGTCCAGCATGGCGTATGCCGTGGAGCTGGGCAGGCGCACCGGCCGGCCGGTCAGAGCGGCATACCGCTCCAGGACCCGCCAGATCATCGTCTCCAGGGTGGCGTCGATGAACAGGACGTCCTCGCGCAGCGCCTCGTCGAACATGCTCTGGGTGCGCAGGTCGTACCAGAGACGGTGCATGGGCGCCTCCGTGCTGATCGTCTCGACGAGCTTGTCGGCGAAGGCCTGAACCAGCTCCTCGGCCGTGGTGGAGTCGCGGATCACGCCGTCGTAGCGCTTCACGCAGGTGGCCTTGTAGTAGCGGACGCAGTAGGTGATCAGCTCGGTCTTGTCGCGGAAGTAGTAGTGGATGACGCCGTGGGTGAACTCGGAGTTGGCGGCGATCTCGCGCAGGCTGGTGCGCGCGTAGCCCAGGCTGCCCAGGGTGACCAGGGCCGAGTCGGCCAGCCGGTCGCGGCGCTCGTCGTAGGAGCCGGTCCCCCGACGCCGCCGCGCCGAGGACGAGGCGTCGTCCTGCTGCCTCGCACCCGCCGAGACGCTGGTCATGGGTCTGATTGTAGGGCGGCGGCCCGATGCCGTCCGGACGGTCTTGACGACTGTCAGGACCGTGCATCCGGTCATCGCGTTCGCCAAGGACCGGACCGGCTCGTGCTTCGGCCCGACATCAAGGAACCGCTGAACGTCTCAGGCCTGTCCTAGAGTGCCGTCATGGCACGCCCGCACGCCGCAGCCGTCCTGGGGGACGCGTGGAACAGGCGGGTCACCGGCACCCTCGCCGATCGGGGGTGGAAGACCAAGATCGTCCCGTTCACCGGATACGGTTCGGCCGGCTTCGTCCGGGTGATGGCGCGCGTGCTGATGAGCCGCGACCCGTTGCGGCTCGCCGCTGCCGACGCCGACGCCTCCGCGAACCAGCTGCGGGCCGCCGAGGACGAGCAGCGCGGCTGGCGCGCCTTCATGACGGCCCCGGCCATGGCGGTGCCGATCACCGTGACCGTGGACGGCCGGGTGATCCACAACCGCACCGACCGGGCGGGCCTGGTCGACGTCATCGTCCGTGGCCACGGGCTGGCTGCCGGCTGGCACACCGTGCGGATCTGCTCCCCGGACGCCCGGGGGGTCGAGGCGGCGGTTCTCATCGTCGGGGCCGAGCAGACCTTCGGGATCGTCAGCGACATCGACGACACGGTGCTCTCGACGTCGCTGCCCCGGCCGATGGTCGCCGCCTGGAACACCTTCATCCGGGCCGAGTCCACCCGCCGCGCGGTCCCCGGCATGGCCACCCTCTTCCGCGACCTGCTCGCGGGTCACCCTGGTGCTCCCATCGTCTACCTGTCGACCGGAGCCTGGAACACCGCGCCGCTGCTCACCCGGTTCCTGCGCCGCAACGGGTTCCCGCTCGGACCGATGCTGCTCACCGACTGGGGGCCGACCTCGACCGGGTGGTTCCGGTCCGGGCGGGAGCACAAGCGGGCCAGCCTGCACCGGCTGGCCCGTGACCTGCCGAACATCCAGTGGCTGCTCGTGGGCGACGACGGGCAGCACGACCCGTCGGTCTACGCCGACTTCGCCGAGGTCCGCCCGGAGGTCGTGCGGGCGATCGCGATCCGGCAGCTCTCCACGACCGAGCAGGTCCTGTCCCACGTCCTGCCGGTCTCCAACGACGAGCTCAGCCCGGTCCGGCGGCGGGCCATGGAGGTCCCCGTATGCCGCGCCTCCGACGGCTACTCCCTGGCCCGGCTGGTCGACGTCGCCCTGGGGGGAGGCCAGGATGCCTGAGCTGCCCGAGGTGCAGGCACTGGTCGACTTCCTCGCCGTCCGGCTGGAGGGGCTCGCCGTCACGGGGGTCGAGCTCGGCTCGATCTCCGTCCTGAAGACGTTCAACCCGCCGCCGCAGGCGCTGGTCGGTGCGCCGGTCGACGGCGTGTCTCGGCACGGCAAGTTCGTCGACATCGACTGCGACGGGACGCACCTGGTCTTCCACCTGGCCCGGGCCGGCTGGCTGCGATGGTCCGATGCGCTCTCCCACACCGTGCTCCGCCCCGGCAAGTCGCCCATCGCCCTGCGGGTGCGCTTCTCCGACGAGTCCGGCTTCGACCTCACCGAGGCGGGGACGCGCAAGCGGCTCGCGGCATACGTCGTGGCCTCGCCCTCGGACGTGCCGGGGATCGCGACCCTCGGCCCGGACCCGCTCGCCGACTCCTTCACCGAGGCGGCCTTCGCCGAGCTGCTCGCGGGCCGACGGATGCAGGTCAAGGGGCTGCTGCGTGACCAGGGCACGATCGCCGGGATCGGCAACGCCTACTCCGACGAGATCCTGCACGTCGCCCGGATGTCCCCGTTCGCGATGTCGGCCTCGCTCGGGCCGCAGGAGGTCTCCCGGCTCTACGAGGCGCTGCGGACCACGCTGTCCGGCGCCGTGGCCGCCGCCTCCGGCAAGCCGGCCGCCGAGCTCAAGGACGCCAAGCGGTCCGCGATGCGGGTCCACGGCCGGACCGGACAGGCCTGTCCGGTGTGCGGCGACGTCGTCCGTGAGGTCTCCTTCGCCGACTCCTCGCTGCAGTACTGCGCGACCTGCCAGACCGGCGGCAAGCCGCTCGCCGACCGGCGGACCAGCAAGTTCCTCAAATAGCCCGTTTGCCATGATGGGGCCATGAGCGAGGTACCCGAGATCGACCAGACGTCCCTTCCCGACGATGCGGTGGTCGTCGACGTGCGCGAGCAGAACGAGTGGGATGCCGGGCACGCGCCCAACGCCGTCCACGTGCCGCTGGGCGACCTGCCCGGCTCGCTGGACCGGCTGCCCGACACCGACGCCGCGCCGGTCGCCGTCGTCTGCCGCACCGGGGGCCGGTCCTCCCGCGCCGTCGCCTGGCTGGTCCAGCAGGGCTTCGACGTCGTCAACCTCACGGGTGGGATGAAGGGGTGGGAGTCCGCCGGCCGCCCGCTGGTCGCCGAGGGCGGCGCCGCCCCGCGGATCCTCTGAGGCGGTCCGGCGCGACACGCCTACCGTGCTATTCGGATGTATGTCGTGAACGCTAGAGAGCCGCATACGATGCGATCGTGGACCCGATCAGGAACCCCTATGCCCCCGGCGCCGGCCAGCGCCCGCCCGAGCTCGCGGGGCGCGACGAACAGCTGACCGCGTTCGACATCGTCCTGGAGCGGGTGGCGCGCGGACGCCCGGAGCGTTCCCTGCTGCTCGTCGGACTCCGAGGGGTCGGCAAGACCGTGCTGCTCAACGCGCTGCGCTCGGCCGCCGTCCGGTCGCACTGGGGCACGGGCAAGCTGGAGGCGCGGCCCGACCAGGGCCTGCGTCGTCCCCTCGCGTCCGCCCTGCACCAGGCGGTCCGGGAGCTGGGCCATCCGGCGGGCTCCGAGGTCGACCACGTCCTGGGTGTGATCCGAGCCTTCGGCGCCAAGGAGATCGGCGCTTCGAGCGGTCGGGGGCCAACCGGCCGGGGGGCGAACGGCGGGGGGGCGAACGCCCGGGGGGCGAGCGGCACCCGGCTGCGGGACCGGTGGAACCCCGGCATCGACGCGCCGGCAGTGACCGGGCGGGCCGACTCCGGCGACATCGAGATCGACCTGGTCGAGCTGCTCACCGACGTCGGCGGGCTGGCAGCCGACGTCGGCCGTGGCGTCGCCATCTTCATCGACGAGATGCAGGACCTGGCCGCCGAGGACGTGTC
>JAICMC010000098.1 GCA_025929465.1 Nostocoides sp. | reverse complement strand
GGCGCTGCTGGCGATCTTCCACCCGGCGACCCTGCTCCTCCTCGACGCGTGCTCCTACGTCGGCTCCGCCCTGCTCGTCCTGACCATCGGGCGCCCGCTATCGCACCCGCGGCATACCCCGCCGCCCTTCCACGGCGCCGCGATCGTCGGCGAGGTCCGCGAGGGCCTGCAGTGGCTGTGGCGGCACGTCGGCGTCCGCGCGAACACCGTCATCGGGACCCTCCAGTCGGCCGCCGGGGCCGGCTTCATGGCCCTGTTCGTCCCGTATGCCGATCGCCTCCTGCACGTCGGGACGAGCGGCTGGCGCTTCGGTGTCCTGTTCTCGGTGTGGGGGGTCGGCGGGATCCTTGCGGCCGCCGCCACTCCGCGGCTGCTCCGCAGGACCTCGACCCTGCGCCTCACCGTGTGGGCGATCCCGTTCTCGGCGCTGTTCGGGGTGCTCACGGCGCTGGCGTCCAGCTGGGTCGTGGCGACCGTGCTCCTCGGCTGTTGGGGGATCGCCTACCAGACCGTCGTCATGAACTCGATCTCCTACCGGCAGCAGGTCACGCCCGACGCCCTCCAGGGCCGGGTCAACACGGCGGGGCGGGTGCTGTCGTTCGGGGTCGGCTGGTCCCTCGGTGCGGTCGTCGCCGGCACGCTCTCCACGGTCTTCGGCCTGCGCCTGGCCATGCTTGTCATGGTGAGCTTCGGGGTGCTGGCCGCAGCGTTCGCCTGGCTCTCGCCGCTGCCCCGCATGGTCGTCGAGCCGGTCACCGACTGAGGTGCAGACTTCGTCGGGAATGTGGGGCCCGGCTCACAGGTACTGGCCGGTGCCCTCACCCGGCATGGGGCCCGGCATCCCGCCCGGTCCGTGCGGCGTTCCGGGGGCGGTGCCACCGGCGGGGGGTCCGGGCGGTAGGGCGCGGCGCATCTCCTGCAGCTGGGCCTGGGCGGCCATCTGCTGGGCGACGAGCGCGGTCTGGATCCCGTGGAACAGGCCCTCCAGCCAGCCGACGAGCTGGGCCTGGGCGATCCGCAGCTCGGCGTCGCTGGGGGCTTCCTGCTTGAACGGCTGGACGAGCCGGTCGAGCTCCTCGTCGAGCTCGGGGGCCAGGCCCTCCTTGAGCTCGGCGACGGCGGTGTCGTGGATGTGGGCCAACCGGGCGCGGCCCCGGTCGTCGAGCGGGGCGCTGCGCACCTCTTCGAGCAGCTGCTTGACCATCGAGCCGATCCGCATGACCTTGGCCGGCTGCTCGACGAGGTCGGCGGGGTTGGACGGGCGCTCCGCACCCTCCTGCTGGACGGCCTGCGGATGGTCCGCGACGCCCATGCCGTCTGGCGTGACGACCGTGATCCGCTGGCCGTCGCTCGTGACGGTGGCCGGCACGCCCTGCTCGGGCTGCGCGTCCTGCTCGGCGTCGGTCGGGCGCTGGCCGGAGTGCTGGGGGTGCTCGCTCATCCCCTCATCCTGCACCACCGCGACGGACGGTATGGACGGTCAGGCGATCCCCATCCGGGCCTTGAGGGTGTCGCGCTTGTCCTCGAAGCGCTTGGCCTGCTTGTCCAGGGAGTCCATCAGGTCGGCGATCTCCTGACGGGCCGACTCGCCCTCCTCGGACAGGCCCTCCACGTCCCAGACCTTCCAGAACCGCAGGACCGGCGCGACGACCTCGTCGCGGTGGATGCGCAGGTCGTAGATCCCGGCGACGGCCATCTCCACGGCCTTGCGCTGGAAGCCGGGGATGTCCGTCCCCGGCATCTGGAAGCCCTTGATGACGTCCCGCACCGCGCTCATGGCCTGGTTGGGGTCCAGGGCCAGGGCGGCGCCGAGCAGGTTGCGGTAGAAGATCATGTGCAGGTTCTCGTCGGCGGCGACCCGGGCGAGCAGCTGCTCGCACATCGGGTCGTCGGTGAACCGTCCGGTGTTCCGGTGCGACACCCGGGTGGCGAGCTCCTGGAAGGACACGTACGCGAGGGAGTGCATGAGCTCGCCGGAGTGGGCCGACTCATAGCCCGTCGACATGTGGGTCATCCGGAACCGTTCCAGCTCAGCTGGGTCCACCATCCGCTTGACGAGCAGGTAGTCGCGCATCGCGATCCCGTGGCGGCCCTCCTCGGCGGTCCAGCGGTGCACCCACTCGCCCCAGGCGTCGTCGCGACCGAAGATCAGGGCGATCTCGTGGTGGTAGCTCGGCAGGTTGTCCTCGGTGAGCAGGTTGACGATGAGGGCCGAGCGGGCCACGTCGGACAGCGGCGCGTCGGAGGGGGCCCACGGCTCGCCGCCCATCAGCCCGTCGAAGTTCCGGCCGTCGCTCCACGGGATGTAGTCGTGCGGGAACCACTCCTTGGCGACGCCGAGGTGCCGGTTGAGCTCGCCCTCGACGACGGGCTGCAGCTCGCGGAGCAGGTGCGTCTGGGTCCAGGCGGTGGCGGTCATGAGGGACTCCCGTCGACGGGGCCACGGATGCCGGCTGGCATACGGGCTGGTCCCCCCAACTTACGGCGCCGTAGGTTGGGCACGCCAGTTACTCGCCGGTTTACCCAGGTTCTGTTCGGGTGTGTCGTGCCGGACAGGACGCTGACGTAGCGTGACCGGATGAGCCGCCCCTGGCGCTGGTCCGTGGTCCTGGGCGGTTCCGTCGCGCTCGCCGCGGTGCCGCTCGTGCTCGCAGTGCTGCCCGTCCCCGGTGCCCCGAACGACGCGGCCGCCCTCCTCTCCCGGATCGACGCGGCCCGCGGCCGACCTTACGAGGGGTATGCCGAGTCCACCGGCTACCTGGCCCTGCCCGTGTCCGGCGACTTCTCCTCGGTCACCGACCTGCTCGGTGACCGCACCCAGCTGCGGGTCTGGTGGGCCGACGACCACACCTGGCGGGTCGACACCCTGAGCCCGTTCGGGGAGGACAGCCTGCGCAGCCTGCCGACCGGCACGTGGCAGTGGGACTTCGAGGACGACCGCGCGACGGTCACCTCCGGCGATGCGGACGAGCCGGTCCGTATGCCGCGTGCCGGCGACCTGCTCGCCCCCCAGCTGGCGGCCCGCCTGCTGTCCGAAGCCACCCCGGAGGAGGTGAGCTCACTGCCGTCACGGCGGGTCGCCGGGCGACCGGCCGACGGGCTGCGTCTGCGGCCTCGGGACCCGGACAGCAGCATCGCCGAGGTCGACGTCTGGGCCGACCGGGCGTCCGGCATCCCGGTGACCGTGGAGGTGTCTGCCGCCGGGGCCAGCCGTCCCGGCCTGACGACGACCTTCCTCGACTTCAGCCCGACCCGGCCGGCCGCCGCCGACCTCAGCTTCTCCCCACCGCCGGGGGCCAGGATCCGCACGGGTGCGCGCCCGGACCTGGTGGCGTCCCTCCAGCGGTTCGCCGTCGGGACGCCACCGGCGTCCCTCCTCGGGTACCCGCGCCAGCCGTTCGTCCCCTTCGAGCAGGGCGTCGGGCTCTACGGACGGGGCGTCACCCAGGTCGCCGTCGCGGCCCTGCCGGGGGGGCGGGCCGCCGAGCTGCGCGACCAGCTGCAGGTCGCCATCGGCGCCACGAAGCTGCCCGAGGGCATCACCGTGTCGGTAGGGCCGCTCGGCCTGCTGCTCACCGACCCGGACGTCACCGGTGGCCGGTCCTGGCTGGTCACCGGCACCCTGACGTCGGCCGGTCTGGCCGGGGTCGCGCACGAGCTGGCGGCCGACGCCTCTGCCGTCCAGCACGGGGTCGGCTCGTGACCGGCTCCGGACCGGTCATCGCGACGCGGGCCCTCGTCAAGCACTTCGGTCCGGTCAGGGCGGTCGACGGGATCGACCTCACCGTCCGGCGCGGCGAGATCTACGGGTTCCTCGGCGCCAACGGGTCGGGCAAGACGACGACGGTCCGGCTGCTGCTCGGCCTGGTGCTGGCGACCTCGGGAGAGATCGAGCTGTTCGGGCGGGCGATGCCCCGCTCTGCCGGTGACGTCCTGCACCGGGTGGGGGCGCTCGTGGAGGGCCCCGCGGCATACGGGCACCTCTCCGGGACCACCAACCTGATGCTCCTCGACGCGAGCGCCCGGCTGCCGGCCGGTCCCGGGAGCGGTGGGCGGGGTCGTGCCGCCCGGCGGGCCCGCGTGTCGGAGGCGATGGACGTCGTCGGGCTCGGCGCGGTGGGCCGACGCCGGGTCTCGGCGTACTCGCTCGGGATGCGTCAGCGGCTCGGCATCGCGGCCGCACTGCTTCGCCAACCCGAGCTGCTCGTGCTCGACGAGCCGACCAACGGCCTTGACCCACAAGGGATCCGTGAGGTGCGACAGCTCCTCGTCGAGCTGAACCGGACCGGGACGACGATCCTGCTGTCCAGCCACCTGCTGGCCGAGGTCGAGCAGCTGTGCACCCGGATCGGGCTGCTCGACCGCGGCCGGCTCGTCCTCCAGGACGAGGTCGCCACCCTGCGCGCACCGACCGGCCGGACCCTCGTCGTCACCCCTGACGCCGACGCCGCGCACGCCCTGCTCGACGGGCGGGTGGCCACCCGGGCCGGCGACCGGCTGCTCGTCGAGACGACCGATGCTGCCGCCCTCAACGCCCGGCTGGTCGCGGCCGGCATACGCGTCGTCGAGCTCGGCCCCGAGCGCCGGACCCTGGAAGAGGTGGTGGCCGCCCGCACCCGCGAGCGCCAGGCCGGGGAGGTGGCCCGATGATCCGTGTCGAGCTGGTCAAGCTGCTCCGGCGGCGACGGACCTGGATCGCCGTCGGCCTGCTCAACCTCCTGCCGACGATCGTCGCCGTGCTGCTCGCGGTGACCGGGATCGCGCCCCGGCCGGGGCAGGGGCCGGCGTTCCTGGCGGCCGTGCAGGCCAACGGGTCGCTCTTCGCCATCGCAGCGCTCGCCATCGTGCTGCCGCTGTTCCTACCGGTCGCCGTGGCCGTGGTCGCGGGGGAGTCGGTCGCGGGCGAGGCGCAGGCCGGGACGCTGCGCTACCTGCTCATCCGTCCGGTCGGGCGGACCCGGCTGCTCGTGGCCAAGCTCGTCGCGGCGTCGGTGTTCGTCCTCCTCTCGGTGCTGACCGTCGTCGTCGTCGGCTTCGTCGTCGGTCGCCTCGCCCTCGGCAACGCCCCGATCAGCCAGGCCATGATCAGTGTGTCGGGGACGGTCCTCACCCCCGGGCAGATCGCCTGGCGGACCGTCGTGGCGATCGCCTTCGTCACCTTCTCGATGCTCGGCGTGGCCGCGATGGCGCTGTTCCTGTCCACCGTCACCGACTCCCCGCAGACCGCCTCGCTCGGCGCGATGGCGTTGCTCATCGGGTCCTCGCTCCTGCTCACCGTCGATGCCGCCCGCCCGCTGCAGCCCTATCTGCCGACCCGCTACTGGCTGTCCTTCGTCGACCTGTACCGCGACCCGGTCCTGCTGAGCAGCATCGAGCGCGGCGTGGGTCTCCAGGCGATCTACGTCGTCGTCCTGCTCGGGGCCGGGTGGGCCAACTTCGCCACGAAGGACGTCACGAGCTGAGCCGGGCGCAGTCTGCCGACGTCCAGGTCGGGACCGGTGTCGGGGCGAGCGCTTCGGTGACCATGGCGATGACCTGGCGGTCGTCGGGCAGGTCGCTGTGCCGTGTCCGTGAGGTCGGGCAGATGCTCTGCAGCGACGGGCTCGGCACACCCGGGAGCACGGCGGAGTCCGGCGGCAGGACCACGTCGTCGGCCGTCGACCAGATCGACAGGTAGGCCGGGCCGGTGGGTTGCGCGGTGTTGAGCAGCTGGTCGAGGACCGGGCTGTCCGGGGCGAGCTGCTGGCAGGCGACCGAGCAGGCGCCGCCGATCGTCGCGCCGAGCTGGGCCAGCGCGGTGCCGTTGAACGGGGAGCCCAGGGTCACCAACCGCCGCAGGTGCGTCGCGCCGTCGTCCTCGAGCGCCCAGATCCTGGCCACGACGCCGCCGGCCGAGTAGCCGACGACGTCCACGGATGCGGCCCCGGTGCGTCGCCGGGCCGCGTCGACCGCGGCGCCCAGTGCCGTCGCCTGGGCGGCGAGGTCCCCGAGCGCGTCTCCGGGCAGGGTCACGACGGTCACGTCGCGTCCGGTCGCGCGCAGCCTGCCGGCGAGGGCCTGCAGCGAGGCGGTCGACCCGCCGTAGCCGGGGACGAGGAGGACCGGCCCCGGCACGGCCTGCTCGACGACGGTGCCGGCGGCTGCGCGGTTGCGGACCAGCGCCCAGCCCGTTCCCGCAACCACCGCCACGACGAGCGCGATGGCGACTCCGCCGAGCAGGCGACGTCGCGCCGGCGCGAGGGAGGGCAGGACGCGGCGCGGCATACGGTCATCATCCGCGCTCCGTGCGTCCCACCCTGTTCACAACTGCACAATTGCTACCGTCCACACCGTAGCAATTGTGCAGTTGTGAACAGGGCTGGGGCGGGTGGTCGGGGCTCAGGTGGCGCGACGGGTGATGTCCGGGGATCGACGGACGGCGAGTGCGGACAGGCCCGCGGCGATGAGCGGGATGCCGACGACGACGACCGCCAGCCACAGCCAGGGGATGTCGATGACCACCTTGGTCGGTGGTGCGGAGTCGGTGCACACGCCGGTGAAGTCGTCGCAGCTGCCGCCGTAGCTCGCGGTGAGCGGATAGGCGATGGCGATCCCCGGAACCATGCCGACCGCGACCCCGAGGACGGCGCCGATGCCACAGATGGCGAGCGACTGGGCCGCGGCCATCGCCCGACGGGTGCCGCGGGTCGCACCGACGGCGGCGAGCGTCGCCTGGTCGGTCTGCTGCTCGGCGAGCGAGAGGGCGGTCGAGGTGAAGGTGACGACGAGCAGGAGGAAGGCGAAGATCGCGACAATGATGCCCATGATGAGCACGTCGTCGCGCTGGAATCCCCGCTCGACGTAGACGTAGCCGCTGGAGCCCACCGCGGCGTCGATCCGGTCCTGGTCGGCCTTGCTCACCGTGCCGCTGGAGTCGGTGAGGAAGTAGCCGGCCGGCTGGGTCCGCCAGCCTGCCCTGGCGGCGACCTCAGGGGTCGTGGCCACGCCGTACTCGTTGCCGAGCGCGAGGGCGTTGGCGCGGCCGGGCGCGATGGCGATGACCGGGAGGGTGACCTGCCCGGTGACCACGATGTTGCGGGAGTAGAGGTTCGTCCCGGTGTCCGGCTCGGCCGTGCCGGCCGCGAAGGTGGCCGTCGTGGGCAGGTCGGTGCCCATCAGGACGACCGCGCCTGCCTGCAGCCGGCTCGTGTCGGCCGGTGACAGGTGCAGGCGACGAGCGAGGGCCTCGGCGGGCATGGTCGTCACACCCGAGTGGTTGACCTGGGCCATGTTGCCCAGGCGTGCGCACCTCGGTGACTGACCGGAGGCAGACGGCTGGTAGTCAGTCGACGCGACGGCCTCCTTGACCGTGCACCCGTTGGGTACCCAGGCGACGAAGGCGGCCGCTCCCGTGCCCTGGGAGGGGTCGAAGCCCCACCGTTGCGGCAGGTCGGAGTACGGGGTGGCGACGACGCCGGGTGCGACCCGCGCGATCGCCGACCCGATGGCGGCAGCGCGTGCGGCGATGGCGGCCGGCGGTGTCACGTCGCGGTCGAGGCTGACCAGGCCCTCGCCCCGCAGCCCTTCGGGCTGGTACTCGCGAGCCCGCTGCGTCGTGTCGCTCGTCAGCCCGACGAGCAGCATGGTGAGCGCCGCGACCCCGCCGACGATCGCTGCCACCGACGGGGCCGAGCGGGTCCGCTGGCGAGCCGCGTCGCGGGTGGCCATCCGCAGTGACACCGGCAGCGGACGGGCGAACCGCGCGACCGTCACCAGGGCGATCGGGACGAGGAGCAGCGACCCGCCGATGAGGCCGATCGCGCCGAGGACCACCGGGACCTCACGGCTGCGGTTGACGACCGAGGTGAACAGCACCAGCCCGCCGACGCCGGCGACGACGAGGCCGATGACGGGCAGGACCCGGCTCGGCCGGGGCGAGACGTTCTGGCCCTTCATGACGCCGACGATGTCCAGGCGGCCGAGCCGTCGGGCGGGGAGGAGCGCGGCGATGACGGCGCTCAGCATCCCGATGGCGGTCACGGCCAGGACCTGCAACCACGGGATGTCCAGTGGCCCGACGGTGAAGGTGGTGAACCGGGGCAGGACGACGTGCGCCAGCAGGGGAACGGCGAGGATCCCGAGGACGAGACCGGCACCGGCCGCGAGGACGCCCAGCACGACGGCCTGGGCGAGGACCGTATGCCGCAGCTGCCGGGTCTCGGCACCGTTGGACGCGGCGAGGGCGAGGGTCCGGCGTTGCCGGGCCGCGCTGACCGCGAAGGCCGGACCGACGAGCAGGGTCGTGACGAGCAGCAGGATCGCGCCGCCGGCGCCGACGAGGACCCGGGTCTGCACCTGCGCGGGAGCCGACATCTGCCGGACCTCCGGGCTCAGCTGGGCCGCGGTCGGCGGGTCGCGCAGCACCGCGGCGGACAGCGCCGTGATCCCGTAGGTGTTCAACCGCTGGACCTCGTTCCATCCCATCGGCGTGGACCGCTTGAGGAGGAACTGGGGGGTGTTGTACCTGACCAGCGAACCGAAGTCGGTGAGCGCGACGAGCTGGGCCGAACCGGCATACGGGACCTTGGCGACGCCGACGACGGCTGCCGTCGTGGTCGAGGCGCCCGTCACCACCTCGATGGTCCCTGCCGTGGGCAGCCCGCTGTCGGCAGTGACGAGCAGCTCCGAGGAGTTGACCGGCCATCGGCCGCTGACCAGCTCCAGGACCGAGCCCAGGCCGCCGCGGCCGTCCGCGACGAGCAGGGTCTGGCGGGGCTGGCTGGCGCCGCGCTGGACCCTCACCTCGGTCGACCGCATCGGGACCGCCGTCCCGTGCAGGAGCGTCGACATGGCCGCGGCCTGCTGGGTCAGGGGCGCATCGGGGTCGTAGCCGGGAACAGCCGTGGCGGGGGTGTCGTTCGACGAGCTGCCGCCGTCGAGGCCGGGCGACTGGTGGACGCGGCTGGGTTGCGGAGCGTCGAGGAGGGCGACCCCGGAGCCGATCTTGTACGGGATCTGCTCGGCCCCGGTGATCGAGCTGGTCGGGTACCAGGTGAGGCCGAGCACGAGGAGCAGGGTCGGCAGCCCGACCATGACCAGGACGAGGGTGCTGCGCCCCTTGTGCCGATGCACGTCCCGGCGCGCCATCCGCAGGGCAACGGCCCATGACCCGCGCCAGGTCGCCAGCCGTGAGGCGGGCGGCATACGCGAGCGTCCGACGGCGGGAGGCGGGCCCCCTGTGGCCGCCTCCCGCCGGCTCAGGGTGGTCATCGCTGACCCGCGGCGCCCTCGAGGAGGTCCTCGAGCCGCGGTGCGGCACCGGTCGTGTCGACGACGACGCCGTCGCGCAGGAACACGACCCGGTCGGCCCAGGCGGCGTGCCGGGCCTCGTGGGTGACGAGCAGGCCCGAGGCGCCCTCGTCGCAGCGCCGGCGAAGGACCCGGAGCACCTCCTCGCCGGTGTGGCTGTCCAGGGCGCCGGTCGGCTCGTCGGCCATCACGATCCGGCGGCCGCCCACCAGCGCACGGGCGATGGCGACCCGCTGCTGCTGGCCGCCGGACATGGCGTCGGGGTAGCGGTCGGCGAGGTCGAGCAGACCCATCGTGTCCAGCGCATCCTTGGCCAGGCGCCGCGCCTGACGGGCCCGTTGGCCGTCGAGCTCGAGGGGAAGGCCGACGTTCTCGGCCGCGGTGAGGCTCGGGATGAGGTTGTAGTCCTGGAAGACGAAGCCGACCCGGCGTCGGCGCAGCTGGGCCAGGCCCTTGGCCGAGAGGGTGGTCAGGTCCTCCCCGGCGATGCTGACCGTCCCGGCGGTCGGGCGGTCGAGGCCGCCGGCGACGTTGAGCAGTGTCGACTTGCCCGAGCCGCTCGGGCCCATGACGGCGACGAGCTCGCCGGGCTGGACGGCCAGGCTGACCCCGGCGAGGGCGTGGACGGCGTTCTCGCCGGTGCCGTGCGTGCGTGAGACGTGGTCCAGGACGAGGGTGGGCTCGGACATCGGTGGTTCCCCCTTGCTGAGTGGGTCGCGTGGTCAGGCTGTGGTGTGGATGCCGCTCGGGGCGTGCTCGTCGCCGGAGGTGGTAGGGGTGTTCGTATGCCGGGTGCGCCGGCCGGTCTGCAGGACGATCGCCTCCTGCGCGAGGCGGGTCTCGACGTGGTCGAGCCACCGGACCTCCGCCTCGGCCCCGAAGATGAGGTTCTCCAGGACGAGCAGCCAGGCCAGGTCGTGCTCTGCCCCGTCGGCCTGCATCCTGTCCAGGGCGCGCTGCTTGAGCCGGGTGAGGTCGCGCAGGTGGACCAGCGTGGCGGTGCGCTGTCTCTGGGCGACGGCCTGGACATCGACCCCTGGCGCGGTGACGGCCAGGGCCAGCTTGATGACCAGCTCGTCGCGCGGGGTGCTGTCGCGGTCGACCGGCCGGGTCCACCAGGTGCTCACCTCGGCCGTGCCTGCGTCGGTGAGCCGGTAGCAGATCCGACCCTCGGTGTCGGGCGGCCCGGCCTGCTCGACCAACCCGTCGCGCTCGAGCCGGCCGAGGGTCGTGTAGACCTGCCCGACGTTGAGCGGCCAGGTGCCACCGGTGCGGGCCTCGAACTCGGCCCGGAGCCGGGCGCCGTACATCGGCTGCTCGGCGAGCAGAGCCATCAGCCCCAGCTTGACCGACACCGTCCTCACCGCCCTGCATACTCGGTATGTCGCGCTACTGGGAGCACGTTATACCGAGTATGCCGCCGTGTCCAGATCTACCCAAAGTCGCGTGCCCCTTCGACGGGACCGGTCGACTTTGGGTAGATCTCGCGACGGGGTGGGT
>JAICMC010000086.1 GCA_025929465.1 Nostocoides sp. | reverse complement strand
CGAGATCGGCGAAGCCGCGCTGGTAACGCCAGCCGTCGTCGCGCGGCGCCCCGGCCGGCGGGCCGCCCGCCGGGCAGGGACCCGGCCGACACCCGCCGCGAGGTCCTCGCCTCTGCCGCGGTGGTCCTGGGGCAGCGAGGGTTCCACGGCACCTCGATGGCGGCCGTGGCCCAGGCGGCCGGCCTCAGCCACACCGGGCTGCTCCATCACTTCCCGACCAAGGAGACGCTGCTCACCGCGCTGCTCGCCGAACGGGACCGGGCCGACCGCGAGGCGATCGGCGCAGATACCGGACCGCCGGTCGGCTTCGCCGTCCTGGACCGGCTGCGGGCGGTGGTGGTCGCCAACACCGGCCGCTCGACGCTGGTCCGGCTCTTCACCATGGTGCTCGGCGAGGCGGACGACCCGGACCGCAGCGGCGACCACCCCGGGCACCGGTGGCTGGCCGCACACCACGCCACGGCGCGAGCGGACATCGTGCAGGCCATCGGGCGCGGTGTGGCGGCCGGCACGGTGCGCGCCGACGCTCCCGCCGAGGCGATCGCCCGGCTCACCATCGCCGTCATGGACGGGCTGCAGGTCCAGTGGCTGCAGGACCCCGCCCACGTTGACATGGTGGCCACCTACGACACGTTCGCGGCCGGCATACGGCAGCAGTGGGAGGTCCCGCCGGACGGCGAGACCTCCCACGGAGCCGCCGAGCTCAGCTGATGTCGCGGCGGGCGGCCAGCCAGGAGCCGACGCCGGACAGGGCCAGGCCGTAGGCGGTGAGCAGCAGGGCGCAGACCCACCAGGTGAAGTAGGGGCTGGCGCCGGAGGAGTCCTGACCGTTGGTGGGGTCCTGGGTGATGAGCATCCCGACCGACAGGTTGCCCGGCAGCCAACGGCTCACACCCTCCCAGTGCAGGATCCCGAACACGATGCCGAGGATGATCTGCGCGAGGAAGCCGACCCCGATGCCGGCGAGGAGCGCCGCCACCTGGTTCTGGATGAGCATGCCGAAGCCGAAGCCCAGCAGGGCCCAGCAGACGAACGCGAGCAGGCTGATGCCGAGGGTCTGCCAGACCCGGCCGTCACCGAGGAAGGTGGGCTGGCCGCGCACGGCCAAGGTGCCGCCTCCCGCGCCGACGACCGCGAGGTCGTGCGCCACGGCATACATCGCACCGGTGACGACCACCGCGACCAGCTTGGCCACCACGACGGTGACCCGTTGGGGCACCGCGAGGAAGGTCGCCGAGATGGTCTTGTGCCGGAACTCGCTGGTGATGAGCAGGACGCCCAGGGTCAGCGGGATCATCGGGGTGAGGTAATAGAGGAAGCCGGCCGAGAACACCGCCTGGATCGTTCCGGCGTTGGGGTGCAGGAACGGTGACTGGCTCGAGTCGCCCCCTCCGAAGTCATGGCCCACGAGGAACGAGAAGCCGAACGAGATCAGGCCGTCGAGCAGGACGACCGCGAGCAGCAGCCCCCACCAGAGGCGGGTCGAGAACACCTTGCGGAGCTCGGAACGGATTGCGCCGACCATCAGTCGTTGCTCCCTTCGCCACCGGTGATGGCATCTCGCTCGGGCGGTGCGGCAGATGGGACGCCGTCGCCGAGGTTGCGGTTGGTGCCTTCGGTGAGCTCGAAGAACAGGGCCTCCAGGTCGCTGCCCTGGCTGCGGAGCTCCCAGACCGGCAGCCCGGCCCGGAGCGCGACGTCGCCCACGAGGCGCAGGTCGCCGGTCTCGGCCAGCAGCCCGCCGTCCTCCTGCGAGGTGGTCGTCACGTCGGCGACGCGCAGTGCGCCGGCCAGCCGCTCCGGCTCCGAGGTGCGGACGAAGGTGGTCGCCTTGCCGTGCAGGTCCTCCATGGAGCCGGCCTTGACCAGCCGTCCGTTGGTGATGATGACGACCTCGTCGACGGTCTGCTCGACCTCCTGCAGCATGTGGCTGGAGATGAGGATCGTCTTGCCCTCACCGGCCAGGTGCCGCAGGAAGCCGCGCAGCCAGCGGATGCCCTCGGGATCCAGCCCGTTGGCCGGCTCGTCCAGGATGAGGGCCTGCGGGTCACCGAGCATGGCGGCCGCGAGCCCGAGCCGTTGGCGCATACCCATCGAGTAGCCCCCGGCGCGCTGCCGGGCGGCTGCCGGTATGCCGGTCAGCTCGAGCATCTCGTCGACCCGGCTGTCCGGGATCCCGGCCGTCGCGGCGAGGGTGCGCAGGTGGTCGCGCCCGCTCCGGCCGGGGTGGAAGTTGGTGGCCTCCAGCGCCGCACCGACCATGGTGACCGGGTGCGCGATGTGGGCGTAGGTCTGGCCGGCGATGGTGGCGGTGCCGCTGCTCGGGCGGACCAGGCCCAGCAGCATCCGCAGGGTGGTCGTCTTGCCGGCCCCGTTCGGACCGAGGAAGCCGGTGATCCGGCCGGGCTCGACGTCGAAGGACAGGTCGTCGACCGCCTTGAAGGCGCCGAAGGACTTGGTGAGGTTGCGGATCGAGATGCGGGCGCCGGCCGCGTCCGGCGTGGTCATCGGGGAGTCGTCTCCTGGCTCATGGACACCATTGTCGGGGCCGCACGCGGGGTGAGGGTCAACCGGGGGGTTGATCATCCTCCGCCGTGCGAGGGAGATCGCGATCCTCGGAGCGGCCCGGTGAGACCGGGCTCCGGCGGCTCGTCGGGTTCTCCCCCGAGCCCACCGCCCACCTAGGATCGCAGGACTATGACCGACTGGTTGCTGGTCCTCGCCGGCCTCGTGCTGACGGCGGGGACCGCCCTGTTCGTCGCGACCGAGTTCAGCCTCGTGGCGCTCGACCGGTCCGCCGTGCAGAAGGCCGCCGACCGGGGCGACGCCAAGGCCGGCTCGGTGCTCGCCTCGCTCAGGCGGCTGTCGACGCAGCTGTCCGCCGCGCAGGTCGGGATCACCCTGACGACCCTCGTCCTCGGCTTCCTCACCACACCGGCCGTCGGCGACCTGCTGCGCACGCCGCTCGGCGCGCTCGGCCTGGAGGGCACGACCCTGGACATGGCCGTCAGGGTCCTGGCGCTGGTCCTGGTGACCCTGTTCTCCATGCTGTTCGGTGAGCTGCTGCCGCAGTTCCTCGGGATCTCGGCGCCGATGGGGACGGCGGAGGTGGTGGCCGGTCCGGTCCGGATGTTCGCGGTCGTCGCCCGCCCGCTCGTCGCGGTCCTCAACGGCTCGGCCAACGGCTTCCTGCGGGGCGTGGGTGTCGAGCCGCAGGAGGAGCTGTCCGGCGCGCGCACCCCGCAGGAGCTGGCCAGCATCGTCCGTCGCAGCGCCGCCGCGGGCACCCTGGAGGAGGCCACGGCGCGCCTCGTCACGGCGAGCCTCGGCTTCGGCGAGCGAACGGCTGCCGACGTCATGAGCCCGCGCGTGCGAGCCACCGCCATCGACCGCACGGCGAGCGCCGAGGACGTGCTGGACCTGGCCAGGTCGAGCGGCCACTCCCGGTTCCCCGTCCTGGGCGAGGACTGGGACGACGTCGACGGCATGGTCCACGTCAAGCGGGCGATGGCCGTACCGCACGGGCGACGGGCCGACGTGCCGGTCTCCGCGCTCATGGTCCCCCCGCTCCGCGTCCCGGAGACGATCCGGCTGGACCCCCTCCTGCTGCTCCTCCGTGGCAGCGGGATGCAGATGGCCGTCGTCGTCGACGAGTACGGCGGCACCTCGGGCGTGGTCACCCTCGAGGACGTCGTCGAGGAGATCGTCGGCGACGTCACCGACGAGCACGACCGCGGTGCGACGACCGGGCGCGAGGTCTCCTCCGGCACCTGGACGGTGCCCGGCCTGTGGCGACCCGACGAGGTGCGCAGCCGGATCGGTGCACCCATCCCGGACGGGCCGGCATACGAGACGACGGGCGGCTACGTGATGGCCGCGCTCGGCCGCGTCCCGAGCGTCGGAGACCTCCTGGAGGTCCCCGGCTGGTCGGTCGAGGTCATCGACATGGACGGGCTCCGGGTCGACCGGCTGCGGTTCACCCGGCATCCCGAGCCCGTCGAGCTGCCGGAGTCCGCGCTCGAGGACCCGGCCGAGCGGGGTCGGGGAGGGCGAGCCTCGTGATCGTCCTCGGGGTGACCCTCCTGCTGCTGCTCGTCAACGCCTTCTTCGTCGGCGCCGAGTTCTCGGCGATGGCTGCGCGGCGCTCCCAGCTGGAGCCGCTCGCCGCGCAGGGCTCGATCCGGGCCCGGAGCACCCTGGCCGGGATGGAGCGGATGGGCTCCATGCTGGCCTGCGCCCAGCTCGGCATCACGGTCTGCTCGGTCCTGCTCGGTGCGTTCTCCGAGGGGGCGCTGCACCACATCTTTGCCGGACCGCTCGAACGGCTCGGTATGCCGCCCGGCCTCACCGACGGGCTGGCCCTGGCGCTCGCGCTGCTCCTCGTCGTCTACCTGCACGTCGTCGTCGGCGAGATGATCCCCAAGAACCTCGCCCTCGCCGGACCGGACCGGGCCGCGCTCATCCTCGTGCCGCCCCTGCTGGCCATCACCCGCGTGCTCCGTCCGGTCATCGCCGGCATGGAGTTCCTCGCCAAGGGGCTCGTGCGCCTCGGCGGCATCGAGCCCAAGGACGAGCTGCAGGACGAGTTCACCGCCGAGGAGGTCCACCACATCATCGAGGAGTCCCACCGCGGGGGGCTCGTCGAGGACCAGACCCTCGGACGCCTCGGCGCTGCCCTGGAGTTCCGCGACACGGACGCCGCCGACGTCGCGGTTCCGCTCGCGGACCTGGTGACAGTCGGCCTGTCCAACACCCCGGACGACATCGAGCACCTCGTGGCCCGGCACGGCTTCTCGCGCTACCCGATGACCGATGACACCGGGTCCCTCCTCGGCTACCTGCACCTGAAGGACATCCTCTACGCCGACGAGACCGTGCGGGCAGAGCCCGTCCAGCGCAAGCGGGTCCGCCGGCTGGCCACCGTCGGCCCGGACGACGGTGTCGAGTCCGTGCTGCGCACGATGCAGGGGACCGGGTCCCACCTGGCGCGGGTCGTCGGCCCCGCCGGCGAGGTCATCGGCATCGTGTTCCTCGAGGACGTCCTGGAGGAGCTCGTCGGCGAGGTCCGCGACGCCGAGCAGCGCTGAGCGCAACTTTTGCGGCTCGGCCGCGCGTATGGCATACGACATCCGCTGCGCAACCGTCGTGACCGGATCGTTGCGCCGCAGCCACCAGCCCTCCCGGTGAGCAGGGGTACCGTCCCGTCCGGGAAAGGAGGGCAGAGGCCCGATGCTGCACGCGACGCGCTACCGGCGTGCCCAGGCGCTCGTCGTGCTCGTCCTGTCCACCCTCGTCACCGCCTGCCTGGTCTTCGCGCCGATGTACGACCGTGCGCTCCAGCAGGCCATGGTCACCGTCCGGCTGCAGGCCGAGCCGGCCCAGACCAGCGGCCTGTCGCTCACCTCCTACAGCGCGGTCAACCAGGCGACGGTGCGCTCTGCGGACCAGCTCGTGCAGCTCGTGCCGCCGGCCCTCGCGGCGCACTACGAGTCGCCGATCCGGGGACGCTACGTCGTGGTCCGCGAGGTGCCGTTGGCCGACCGGCCGGACGGCCAGCTGGTCTGGCGTGACGGGTTCTGCCAACACGTCCGGATCGTCGCCGGCAGGTGCCCGACCGGGGCCGGCGAGGTGGCCGTCTCGACCGGTCAGCAGCGGTCCCGCCCGGCGTGGGTGCCCGGAGGCCGGGTGCGCCTCGGGGAGTACGACGACGCCGTCACCCAGGTCGAGCAGGCGCCGCGCCTCACGGTGACCGTCGTGGGCGTGTACACCCAACCCGCCGACGACCCCTACTGGTTCGGGAACCGGCTGACCGGGCGGACCGGGTCCGGTGACCTCGACGCCTTGCTCACGCCGGAGGCGACGTTCACCGCGGGCTCCGGCGGGTCGATGGAGCTGAGCGCGCCGCTGGAGGAGGTCCACAACGTCGCGGACCTGCCGTTGCGCACGGCGACGACCGGGATCGACCAGATCATCCCGCTCGGCCCGGAGGTCAGCACCTTCGTCCAGGTGCCCTGGGCCCCGACCGCGAGGAACGCCGCGGAGCTCAACGCATCCCTGCCGGTCTTCGGCTCCAGCGGGCTCCCGCTCATCGCGCGGGACATGGTGGCCGGTCGCGCGCAGGCGCAGGTGACCGTGCCGCTGCTCGTGGCGCAGCTCGCGCTGTTGCTGACGTGTGTGCTCTGGCTCGTCCTGGTGGCCGCGACCGACCAACGACGGGCCGAGGTGGCGGTGGCCAGGTTGCGAGGTCGCGGCTCGGTCGGGGCGCGGCAGCTCCTGCTGCGGGAGACGTTGCCCCCCGTCCTGCTCGGGGCGCCGGTCGGCGTGCTCGTCGCGGTCGGGCTGTCCTACCTCGCCCGGCACGTCGTGCTGCCCACCTCGCCGCCGTTCGAGGCGCCACCGCTCACGTATGCCGCGTTCGGCCTGGCTCTGGCCGGGATGACCGGGCTGACCGTGCTGTCGGTGCGACGGGTCTCCCGGGAGCCGGTGGCCAGCCTCGTGCGCAGCGTGTCGTCCCGGGGAGCCGGCTTCGCCCTGGGCGCCGTCGAGGCGATGCTCGTCGCGGCGGCGACGGTGGCCTTCATCGCCCTGGCAACCGGGTCGGTGAAGGGACCCGTCGGTCTCGCCGCGCCGACCCTGCTCGCCGTCGCCGTCGGGGTCGTCGGCTCACGCATCGTCCCGCCGCTCTTCGGCTTCCTCGGCCACCGGCTGCTCGCTCGGGGACGAGCGCCCAGTGCGGCCGCCCTGCTCCAGGCCGGGCGTCGGGGCACCACCCGATGGCTCGTCCCCGTCGTGACCGTGGCCCTGTGCCTCGTCGTCTTCGCCGCCGACGCCATGACCATCGGCGCACGCAACCGCACCGGCCGGGCGGACGCGGAGGTCGGCGCCCGGACCGTCCTCGTGCTCGGCTCGGTCGACGCCGCGCTCGTCGCGTCCACGGTCACCGCGTTCGACCCCACCGGCCGTCATGTCACACCGGTGGCAGTCGTCCGCCCCCCGAACACCGGGGCTCCCACGACGATGGGTGTCGTCCCCGCCGCGTTCCGACGGATCGCCCTGTGGCCCGGTGTCGACGTCGGCACATTGCCGTGGGGGAGCCTGACCGGACCTCCCGGCCGGCCGGTCGAGATCACGGGCAGCACGGTGTCCTACGACCTGACGGCCAGCCCGCTCACGACGACCGATGTCGACCCCGATGGCCACGCGGTCGTCCTGTCGGCCGAGCCGCTGAGCCTGGCGCTGCAGGTGGTCCGTCCCGACGGGTCCCTCGACGGTCTGCCGCTCACCCCGTTGGCCAGGGCCGGAACCACCGGGCACCAGACGGCGACCGTGACGTGCCGGGAGGGCTGCCGAGTCGCCGGCATCGGGCTGATGGCGCCGCGGGGGTCGCCGAGCGTCAGCGGAAACGCCGTGCTGTCCGGGTTCTCCGTCGACGGGCGGCCGGTCGACCTCGGCGCCGGGAGCCAGTGGGTGCCGGTCACCGACCCCGACGCCGCGGACGAGCAGGACCCGACCCAGGCTCGGCTGGCCTCGGTGCCGGGCGGCCTCGACCTCTCCTTCAGCAACGGCGGCCTGAGCCAGCTCTTCCTTCGCCACGTGTCCATCCCGGTCCAGGCGCCCGCCCTGCTCACCGCGACCGCACTGGCCGGCGGCGAAGGTACCGTCGCGTCGACCTATCCGGCCTCTCTCGTCGACGGCGAGTCCTTCTCGCTGACCGAGGCCGGCCGAGTGCCGTTCGTGCCCGGCGGCTCGGCCAACGTGAGCGTCGTCAACCTCGCGAACCTGTTGGCCAGAGGCTGGCAGGGCCGGGGAGCCACGACCATGGAGGCCTACCTGGACACGGCCGACCCGGCATACCTGGCATCGGTGACCAGAGCGTTGGGGGACAAGGGGATCGGCGTCACGACCACCAGCCACCCAGCGGGCCGGCAACGCATGTACGACGCGACGGCCGCCGCCTGGAGCCTGCAGCTGGCCCTCGTCGTCGGGCTGATGGCCCTGCTCGTCGCCGCGGTCGCCCTGGTCGTCCTCGTCGCGACGTCGTGGCGGGCACGCAGCCGGGACTACGCGGGACTGCGGATGGCCGGCCTGACCCCCCGCGGGGTCGCCGCGGTCGCGGTCAACGAGAACGTGCCGGTCATCGCGGGGAGCGGCCTTGCGGGCGTCCTCGCCGGGCTCGTGGCCGCCCAGGCCGCCATGCGGCTGGTCCCCCTGTTCCCGAGCCCGCCGCCGACCTGGCCGGTCGACCTCGGTCCGGCCTGGGGGTCCAGTCTTTCGGCGGCCGCCGTCGGCGTCCTGGTTCTCGTCCTCGTCGGTGCCCTCGCCAGCCGCTGGGTCGCCCAGCGTTCCACCCTGGACCGGCTGAGGGACACCGTATGACCCGCGGAGAGCCCATCACCACGGTCGGCCTCGTGCACATCTACCGGGCGGAGGGCCACGACGTCGCCGCGCTGTCCGGGGTCGACCTCGCCGTCGCCGCCGGGGAGGTCGTCGGCCTGCTCGGGCCGAGCGGGTCGGGCAAGTCCACCCTCCTGTCGCTCGTGGGCGGGCTGTTCCGGCCGAGCGCGGGCAAGATCTACGTCGGCGACCGCGAGCTGTCCGGGCTCACCCCGACCGAGCTGGACGAGTTCCACGCCAGGGAGACCTCGCTCATGCTGCAGGGCGCCCGACGCAACCTGATCCCCTACCTCACGGCCCGCGAGAACGTCGCCTTCGCCCAGGAGGCCGCCCGACGCCACGGCGCTGACGTCCCCGACGTCGGCCATGTGCTGCAGTCGGTAGGCGTGGGCTCCCTGGCCGACGCCCCACTCGGCCACCTGTCCCAGGGCCAGCTGCAGATGGTCGCACTGGCCGTGTCGATCGCGCCGGCGCCGGGCGTCCTGCTCGCCGACGAGCCGACGAGCGCCCTGGACCACGTCTCGCGGGAGCGGATCATCGACGCCATGCTGCGGATCAACCGCGAGCAGGGCACCACGATCGTCGTGGTCACCCACGACCCCGAGGTCGCCGCACGTCTCCCGCGGACCGTGACCATCCGGGACGGCAAGATCGGGGGAGAGGGGCGCGGAGGCCAGGAGTATGCCGTCGTCACGGCGGACGGCTTCCTGCCGCTGCCCGCGCACGCGCGCGACGACCTGCCGCCGGGCACCCTCGTCCGGCTGGAGAAGAACGGGACCGAGTACCGGCTGATCCCGCAGCTGCACGGTGCGGACGGTCACGATGGCGAGGACGAACGATGGGTTCCCCGTCACGCGCCCCGCGACGAGGCGTTCGAGGAGGAGGACCAATGGTGAGCACCGAGGGCCTGTCCACCCCACGCCCCACCGCAGAGGTCGACCTGCGCGAGGTGGACGGGCCGCTCTGTGCCCGGGGGGTCACCGTCGACCGGGGCACCATGCTGGCGCTCGACGATGTCTGGCTCGACCTCGAGCCCGGTACCTTCACGGCGCTCACCGGCCCGTCGGGGGCGGGCAAGTCGACCCTCATCTGGGTCCTGGCCGGAGCCCTGGCGCCGACGACGGGCACGGTCACCTTCGCCGGGCGTCCGGTCATCGACCGGGCTCGTGCTGCCGCCGACGGGATCGGGGTGATCGCACAGGGCAACGCCCTGGTCACCCCGATGACCGGTCTGGAGAACCTGGTCGTCCCGCTCCTCGCCCACGGCGTCCGACCGGCCGAGGCCAGGGCGCGCGCCGAGGCGGCACTGGCGCAGGTCGGTCTCGCCGAATCCACCAACCACCTGGTCGAGGAGTTCTCCGGCGGCCAGCAGCAGCGGGTCGCCATCGCCCGAGCGCTCGCGCTGCGGCCCCGGGTGCTGCTCGCCGACGAGCCGACGAGCGACCTGGACGCGGGGACCCGGGAGACGATCGTGGCGCTGCTCGGGCTCCAGGCCGACGCGGGAGCCATCGTCCTGATGGCCACACACGACCAATGGTGCGCCGACCAGGCCGATGCCGAGTGGCACCTGGACGAAGGACACCTGAGCCGGGCTCGCTGAGCCGGCCGGGGTGCGTGGAAGGGGCAGCATGAACGCGGCGGCACGGTACCGGCGGACCGAGGCACTGGTCGTCGCCGGGCTCACGGCGCTCATCTGCGCGGCTGCGATCCTCGGGCCCACCCTCCAGCGGGCCATCGAGCAGTCGGTGCTCAACACCGTCCTCGTCAGCGAGCACCCGCCCGAGGCCGGGCTCGTCGTCACCGCGTCGTCCGCCGACCCGCTCGGCCTGCCGCCGCCGGACCCGAAGGCGATCGACGGGCTCGTGCCGGCCCGGGTCAGGTCGCTGCTCACCGCCCCGGTGGAGCAGGTGGGGGTCACGGTCACGCTGGTCGGCGGGCAGCGACCGGCGCCCTCCGGACGGCTCCTGTTCCGGGACGGGATGTGCCGGCACGTGCGAGTCGTCGCGGGTCGCTGCCCCACGGCCGCTGGCGAGGCGCTCGTCTCGGCCTCTGACGCCACGGCGCGCGGCTGGTCGCCGGGGTCGTCCTTCGCCCTGTTCGACACCGGCTCGAAGGTGGACGTGCCGATGACGGTCGTCGGCAGCTACGTCCAGGTGTCCGGGCCGTACTGGTCGGGGACGGTGCTGTCCTCCGGTGGTGCGCAGTCCAAGGACCCGGTCCTGGACACCGTCCTCACCCCACGGGCGACGATCGCCCAGGGTGTGCGCGCCGCCGACGGAACGACCGTCCAGCTCCAGACCGACACCGTCCTCACCTACGGCGTCCGGCCCGGCGAGGTTCGTGTCAGCGACTTCCTCAGCCGGATCGCGGAGCTGCCGGGCTTCCTGACCGACCCACGCGGCCTGCTCGTGCCCGGACAGCAGGTCAGCGACCCGCTGCGCGTCTACAGCGCGTACTCCGGGCTGGTCGACATCGCCGGCGACCTCAGCATCGCCCGCCACCAGTCCACGGTGACGGTGTCGGTGGTCATCGGCCAGCTCGTGTTCCTCCTCCTCTGCGTGCTCTGGCTGGTCCTCGTCGCGCTGAGCGAGCAGCGCCGGCCCGAGATCGCCGTCGCCCGCCTGCGTGGGCGCAGCCCCGGGCTGACCCGGCGGCTGCTGCTCGCCGAGACGCTCCCGGTCCTCGCCCTGGGTGCGGCGGGGGGCGTCGTGCTGGCGGCCGCCGGATCGTATGCCGCCCGCCACGTCTGGCTCGGTGGCTCACCCGGGTTCTCGGTCGCCCCGGCGGACGGCTGGGCACTGGCCGGCGCGGTCCTGCTCGTCCTCGTGCTCGCGTCGGTGTCGGTGCTCCGGCCGTCGCGGCAACCGATCGCCAGCCTGCTGCGCGCCGTACCGGCCAGGGCACGAGGAGCGGCCGTCGGCACGGTGGAGGGCGTCGTGGTCGCCATCGGTGCCACGGCATACGTCGCGGTGCTCACCGGCCAGGTGAGCGGTCCGGTCGCGCTGGCCGTCCCGGCGCTGCTCGCGGCCTCGCTCGGCATCGTGGCGGCCAAGGTCGTCGCGCCGGT
>JAICMC010000036.1 GCA_025929465.1 Nostocoides sp. | reverse complement strand
CGTCGCCGTGGAGGTCCGCCCGATCGTCGCGCACGACACGGACATGTGAAGGGCACCCCAGCCAGCACGCCCGGCGCGTGGCCCGGACCCCTCGACGGGCAGATCGCCGAGGCGGTCCGGGCAGAGGCCGGACTGGTCACTGCCACGTTGCGTCGCTTCACGCGGGACTTCGACATCGCCGAGGAGGCAGTCCAGGATGCCGTGGTCTCGGCCTTGAGTGCCTGGCGGCTCGAGGGGCTGCCGGATCGGCCGGGTGCGTGGCTCACGACGGTGGCCAAGCGGCGAGCCGTCGACCTGCTGCGTGCCCGCGGGCGCGAGCGGCGCGCAACCGAGGCCCTCGCCGAGCTGCAGCGGACCGCAACGGCGTCCGTGAGTGGCGACCTCGACGAGGGCGGCGGCCACCATGGCGGTGCTCGTTGCGACGGCTTGACAGATCTGGAGGCCGCCGCCACCGACGAGCGGGTGGACATGCTGTTCGGCTGCTGCCACCCCTCGTTGGCACCAGAAGCCCGGCTTGCCCTGACGCTCCGGGCGGTCGTCGGTCTGACGACGCCGCAGATCGCCGCGGCGTTCCTCGTGCCGGAGGCCACCTTGGCCCAACGGATCGTCCGGGCCAAACGCAAGATCGTCGAGGCCGGCATACCCCTCACGATCCCGACCGACGACCGCAGGCAGCGCCTTGACGACGTCCTCACCGTCGTCTACCTCACCTACAACGCCGGATTCCTCGATCCACCGACCGGTGAGGCACCGGCCACGACGCTCGCGGTCGAGGCTCTCTGGCTGGCCGACCTCGTCTGCGCGCGGCTGCCGGACGAGCCCGAAGCCTGGGGACTGCTCGCCCTCCTCACCTTCCAGCAGTCCCGAGCCGGGGCGCGCTTCACGCCCACCGGAGACCTCGTCCTGCTCAAGGACCAAGATCGCCGGCTGTGGTCGACCGACCAGATCGCCCGCGCCGAGGGCTTCCTGGCCCGGGCTGCCGTGCAGCGGCGCCCCGGCCGCTTCCAGCTGCAGGCCGCCATCGCCGCCTGCCACGCCGGCGCCCGGACCTGGGCCGACACGGACTGGCTGCAGATCCTCACGCTCTACGACCTGCTCCTGCGCCACGACCGGTCTGCCGTCGTGCAGCTGAACCGAGCCGTCGCACTCGCGGCGTATGCCGGACCGGCCGCCGGGCTCGCTGAGATCGCCCCCCTCGCGGACCGGCTCGACGGCTACCACCTCTACCACGCGAGCCGCGCCACCTTCCTCGGGGCGCTGAGCCGCACAGAGGAGGCGGCCGCCGCCAACCGTCGGGCCCTGGAACTGGCCGCCAACCCCGTCGAGCGCAACCTGCTCACGACCCGGCTCGCCCAGGAGGACGCCTAGGCTGATGCGGGTGACCACCGACACGACAGAGCAGCCACCCGTCGTGCCCGCCCCGGCGGCCGGCGATGCGCATTCGGCATACGCGACCGAACCGGCCTGGTGGACCAGTGCCGTTGTCTACCAGATCTATCCGCGCTCGTTCGCCGACGCCGACGGCGACGGGGTCGGCGACCTGCGCGGGATCATCGACCACCTGGACCACCTCACGGCACTCGGCGTCGACGTCGTCTGGCTGTCGCCGATCTACCGGTCGCCGCAGGCCGACAACGGCTACGACATCAGCGACTACCAGGACATCGACCCGCTGTTCGGGACCATGGGCGACTTCGAGGAGCTGCTCGCCGGGCTGCACGCTCGGGGCATCAAGCTGATGATGGACCTGGTCGTCAACCACACGTCCGACGAGCACCCGTGGTTCGTGGAGTCCCGTTCCGGCAGAACCGACCCCAGACGGGACTGGTACATCTGGCGCGACCCCCGGGACGGACGTGAGCCGAACAACTGGGGCTCGTTCTTCAGCGGTTCCGCCTGGCAGCTGGACGAGGCGACGGGCCAGTACTACCTGCACCTCTTCGACGTGAAGCAGCCGGATCTGAACTGGGAGAACCCGCAGGTGCGCGCCGCCGTCCACGCGATGATGCGCTGGTGGCTGGACAAGGGTGTCGACGGCTTCCGGATGGACGTCATCAACTTCATCTCCAAGGTCGAGGGGCTGCCCGACGCGCAACCCTCCGAGGGGCAGGAGTTCGTCAATGCCTTCGCCATGTTCGCCGACGGGCCGCGGATGCACGAGTTCCTCGCCGAGATGCACCGCGAGGTGTTCGCGGGGCGGCCCGGTCAGTTCCTCACCGTGGGGGAGACTCCCGGCGTGCGGACCGAGCAGGCGGTCCTCTACACCGACCCGCGCCGCGCCGAGCTCGACATGGTCTTCCAGTTCGAGCACGTGAGCCTGGACCAGAGCCCCACTGACAAGTTCACGTATGCAGCCCCCGCCCCTGCGGCGGTCAAGGCCTCGCTCTACCGCTGGCAGGAGGCGCTGGGCGAGACCGGCTGGAACAGCCTGTACTGGGACAACCACGACCAGCCCCGCGCCGTCTCCCGGTTCGGCGACGACGACCCGCAGTGGTGGCAGGCGTCGGCCAAGACCCTCGCGACGATCCTGCACGGCCTGCGCGGGACGCCGTACGTCTATCAGGGCGAGGAGATCGGCATGACGAACTACCCGTTCGCCTCCGGTGCCGACCTGCGGGACGTGGAGGTGGTCAACTACCTCGCCGGCCTGCCGTCCAAGGGGGTCGACGTCGAGTCCGCGCTGCACGGCATCGGCAAGATCACGCGGGACAACGCGCGCACCCCCATGCAGTGGGACGACGGCCGGTATGGCGGGTTCAGCGCCGTCTCCCCGTGGCTGCCCGCGAACCCCAACACGGCCTGGCTCAACGCGGCCGCGCAGGTGGGCGTCGCCGGCTCCGTGTTCGAGCACTACCGGGCCCTCATCGGCCTGCGCAGGTCGGTCCCGGTCCTGGCCCTGGGGTCCTTCGCGGCCATCGAGGAGTATGCCGAGGACGCTGCGATCTGGGCGTACACCCGGTCCCTGGGTGGGGCGCGGCTGCTCGTGCTCGCCAACGCCGGGCGCGACCCGCGGACGCTCCGGGTGGGACAGGACTGGGTGGGGGCCGGCCTGCTGCTCGGCTCCGGGGTCGAGGCCGATCGGTCGTTGGCGTCCGAGACGGTCGAGCTCGCCGGCTGGGAGTCGCGGATCTACCTGTTCGAGTAGGACCCGACCCGACCCGACGAGGCCCGGTCTGGCCGACCCGGCCGACCCGACCCGGCCCGGTTCGTCCCGGTGCCGACACCTCGTCGCCGACGGGGGATGTCGGTCCGGCGCGTGCCGCGCCGGCGTTGTCGGTGCCTGCGCGTAGCGTTTCACCGACGAGACCGAAGGCGACGACGGGAGGCGGCAATGGATGTGCGGGAGGCCCTGGCGATGGCTCGCCGGCTCGTGCGCGAGCACGGGCTCGACGGTTGGTCGGTGCGGCTGGACCGGGCCAAGACGAGGGCCGGCGTCTGCCGCTTCGCCGAGCGCTCGATCGGGCTGAGCAAGCCGCTCACCGCCGTGCACAGCGAGGCCGAGGTCCGCGACACCGTCCTGCACGAGATCGCCCACGCCCTCGTCGGGCCACAGCACGGTCATGACCGGGTGTGGCGCGCCAAGGCGCTGGAGATCGGGTCCTCCGGCGAGCGATGTGTGTCCTCCCAGTCCCCTCGGATCAGCGGCGACTGGGTCGGGGTGTGTCCGGCCGGACACGAGACCACCCGCCACCGCCGACCCACTCGGGTCACCTCCTGCTCGCGCTGCCTGAGCCGGTTCAGCCTCGAGCACCTGATGAGCTGGACCTACCGGGGGCGGCGCACCTCGATGCACCCGCGATACCTCGCCGAGCTGGAGCAGCTGCGCTCGACGGCGACGCCCGCCCGCGTTCCCGGGATCACGGCGGTCTGGCCCCGCGCCGGCGCGCCGACGCTCGTGCTCGGTGACCTGGCCCAGATCACCGCGCCGGGGCGCTACCACGGCGTGCGTGGCGTCGTGGAGGGTCTGGGCCGCACCCGTCACCAGGTCCGGGTCGCCGACGGGATCCTGGCCGTCCCCGTCGACCTGCTCATCCGCGTGCCCGCAGCGTGACCGCCGCCTGACCGCCGCGCCTGACCGCCACGCCTGACCGCCGCCGCATGTCGGGGCGATGGCCTCGGGCCAGCGCTCGGAACACCCTTGCGGGCAACGGCATACGCGTGCCTAGGGTGGGGGAGTGACTGACACCCCGGCACCAGCCATCGCCACCGTCGGCCAGCTGCGGGCCTCCGGGCACGAGCTGAAGAGCCTGAAGCACGAGATCCGCGACAACCTCCTGTCCCGGCTCGCGGCAGGCGACAACCCGTGGCCCGGCCTGCACGGCTTCGACGACACCGTCATCCCCCAGCTGGAGCGGGCCCTGATCGCCGGCCACGACGTCGTGCTGCTCGGCGAGCGAGGACAGGGCAAGACCCGGATCCTGCGCACCCTCGTCGGCCTCCTCGACGAGTGGACGCCGGTCATCGACGGGTCCGAGCTCGGCGAGCACCCCTTCGACCCGATCACGGTGGGCAGTCGCCGACGTGCCGCCGACCTCGGCGACAGCCTCCCGGTCGCCTGGCGTCATCGCAGCGAGCGGTATGCCGAGAAGCTGGCCACCCCCGACACGAGCGTCGCGGACCTGATCGGCGACGTCGACCCGATGAAGGTGGCCGAGGGCCGCAGCCTCGGGGACCCCGAGACCATCCACTTCGGGCTCATCCCACGCAGCCACCGCGGAATCGTCGCGATCAACGAGCTGCCTGACCTCGCCGAGCGGATCCAGGTGGCCATGCTCAACGTGATGGAGGAGCGGGACATCCAGATCCGTGGCTACGTGCTGCGCCTACCGCTCGACGTGCTCGTCGTCGCCAGTGCCAACCCCGAGGACTACACCAACCGCGGACGGATCATCACCCCGCTCAAGGACCGCTTCGGCGCCGAGATCCGCACCCACTACCCCGCCGAGATCGCCGACGAGATCGCCGTCATCCGCCAGGAGGCCGACCTCGTCGCCGCGGTCCCTGACCACCTGGTGGAGATCCTGGCCCGGTTCACCGACGCGCTGCGCGGGTCCAACGCCGTCGACCAGCGCTCCGGCGTGAGCGCCCGCTTCGCCATCGCCGGCGCCGAGACCATCGCCGCGTCGGCGCTGCACCGGGCCACGACCCAGCACGAGGACGAGGCCGTGGCCCGGGTCGTCGACCTCGAGACCGCCGTGGACGTGCTCGGCGGCAAGATCGAGTTCGAGTCGGGTGAGTGGGCCCACGGTGGCCGCGGAGCGGGCACCGGGGAGGGGCGCGAGCGCGAGGTGCTGGGCCACCTGCTGCGCACCTCGGTGGCCGAGACCGTTCGGCAGCACTTCCGGGGCATCGACCTCGCCGTCCTCGTCCGGGCAGTCGAGGCGGGGGCCCTCGTCACGACCGGAGAGCAGGTGACGGCGCGCGACTTCCTGACCGGGTTGCCCGTGCTCGGTGAGTCCGACCTCTACGACCAGGTGACCGACCGTCTCGGCGCGTCGACCGACGGCGAACGGGCCAGCGCCATCGAGCTGGCCCTGGAGGGGTTGTTCCTCGCCCGCAAGATCAGCAAGGAGACCGACGGCCGCGAGACGATCTACGGCTGATGGCCAGACGCGACATCCATCGGACCCGCTACGGCCGGTATGCCGGCGGGCCGGACCCGCTCGCGCCGCCGGTCGACCTGGCCGAGGCGCTCGAGGCGATCGGCAACGACGTCATGGCTGGGTACTCCCCGGAGCGGGCCATGCGCGAGTTCCTCCGCCGGGGGGGTCGCGGGCAGGAGGGTCTGGACGACCTGGCCGCCCGGGTCGCCAGGCGCCGCCAGGAGCTGCTCAAGCAGCACCGGCTGGATGGCACCATGCAGGAGGTCAAGGAGCTGCTGGACAAGGCGGTCCTCGCCGAGCGCAAACAGCTGGCCCGTGACCTGGACGACGACGCCCGGTTCGACGAGATGCGGATCGAGAACCTCCCGCCGTCGACCGCGGCCGCCGTCAAGGAGCTGTCCGACTACTCCTGGCGCAGCAGCGACGCGCGTGCGGCATACGAGCAGATCAAGGACCTCCTTGGCCGGGAGATGCTCGACCAGCGGTTCCAGGGGATGAAGCGGGCGCTGCAGAACGCCACGGAGGAGGACAGGTCCCGGGTCGCCGAGATGCTCCGGGACCTCAACGACCTGCTCGCCGCCCACGCGCGCGGCGAGGACACAGGGGAGCAGTTCGGTGACTTCATGGACAAGCACGGTGACTTCTTCCCCGAGCGGCCCGAGTCGATGGAGGAGCTGCTGGACAGTCTTGCCCAACGTGCCGCGGCCGCCCAGCGGATGCGCAACTCGATGACCCAGGAACAGCGCGACGAGCTGGACTCCCTTGCGGCGCAGGCCTTCGGCAGCCCCGAGCTGATGCAGTCGCTCGCCGAGCTCGACGCCAACCTGCGTAGCCTACGGCCCGGGGAGGACTGGGGCGGGCAGGAGCGCTTCGACGGAGAGCAGGGCCTCGGGCTCGGCGACGGCACCGGCGTGCTGCAGGACCTGGCCGACCTCGACGACCTCGCCGAGCAGCTGGCCCAGCAGCACAACGGCGCACGGCTGGACGACGTCGACCTGGACAAGCTGGCTCGCCAGCTCGGTGCGCAGGCTGGTGTCGATGCTCGGACCCTGGCGGAGGTGGAGCGCTCGCTGCGCGACTCCGGCTATCTCAGACGCAGCTCGGACGGACGGCTGCGGCTCAGCCCGAAGGCCATGCGTCAGCTCGGCAAGGCGTTGCTGCGTGATGTGGCGACCCGGATGTCGGGTCGCCAGGGCCAGCGGGACCTGCGGCGGGCCGGCGCGGCCGGCGAGCGGTCAGGAGCCAGCCGGGAGTGGGCCTTCGGTGATACCGAGCCGTGGGACGTCACCCGGACCCTCACCAACGCGGTGCGGCGCACCGTGGCTGAGGGGGCGGACCCGGCCCACGGCGTCCGCCTCGACGTCCGCGACGTCGAGGTGTTGGAGACCGAGGCACGCACCCAGGCCGCCGTCGCGCTCCTCGTCGACACGAGCTTCTCCATGGCGATGGACGGGCGGTGGGTGCCGATGAAGCGCACCGCCCTGGCCCTGCACCAGCTGATCAGCACCCGGTTCCGCGGCGACGCGCTCCAGCTCATCGGCTTCGGGCCGCACGCGCAGGTCATGGACATCGAGCAGCTGACAGCGCTGGATGCCATGTGGGACAAGGGAACCAACCTCCACCACGCGCTGCTGCTGGCCAACCGGCACTTCCGCAAGCACCCCTCTGCGCAGCCGGTGCTGCTCATCGTCACCGACGGTGAGCCCACCTCCCACCTCGAGGCGGACGGGCAGGTGTTCTTCTGCTATCCGCCCGACCCGGCGACCATTGCCCGGTCGGTCCGTGAGCTGGACAACAGCGCCCGCCTCGGCGCCCAGACGACGTTCTTCCGCCTCGGCGACGACCCCGGCCTGGCCCGGTTCGTCGAGTCGATGGCCCGGCGGGTCGACGGCCGCGTCGTCGCGCCGGAGCTGGACGACCTCGGTGCCGCAGTCGTGGGGTCCTACCTGGGCTCTCGTGGGTCGTCGTCGGCGTTCGGCAGCGACTACGGCTCGTGGTTCGGCGGTCGAGGGTTCTGGGTGGCCGACTGACCGTCCCCTCCGCATGGGTCCGCCGGGCCGGTTGAGCCAGTGGGGTCGGCGGGTCAGTCCGTGGGCCGGCGGGTCAGTGGGTGCGGATCGGTGCACGCTGGGCGTTGACGTGGATGGCGTCGACGATCTCGTCGCGCCGGGGGATCGGCAGGTCGTGCCCCATGTCCGGCAGCAGCAGCAGCCGCGACCCGGGGACCGCCCTGGCCGTGGCGATGCCGCCGCTCATCGAGACCAGCCGGTCGACCATCCCGTGGATGACCAGGGTCGGGACGGTCAGACCGCGCAGGCCTGCTGTGCGGTCCGGGCTGGCGTTGATGGCCAGGAGCTGCCGCACCCGCCCGACGACGTCGGTCGAGCGCTCGGTCGAGGCGAGCACCATGGCCCGGACCTCGGGCTCGCAGTAGTGCGGACCGGCGATCTGCCGGAGCGCGAGCACGCCGCGCTCGACCATCTCGGCGCGCGACGTGGGCGGCGGCGCGAGCATCGTGCGACGCAGCTCCGGAACGAGCGACGGCGCCGCCGACCCGTACCGGCGGCTGCCGGTGGTGGACATGATCGAGGTCAGGCTGGCCACCCTGTCAGGGTGACCGATCGCCAGCTCCTGGGCGATCATGCCGCCCATCGAGGCTCCCACGACGTGCGCGACGGGCAGACCAAGATGGTCCAGCAAACGCGCGGTGTCCGCAGCCATGTCCGACAGCAGGTAGTCAGGGGTCGAGAACCGTCTGCCCGCGAAGGACTTCAGCACGTTCTGGCGGCGTGGCGGCGGCCCCTGGGTCTTGCTCGACATCCCGATGTCCCGGTTGTCGAAGCGGATCACCTGGTAGCCATGACCCACGAGCCGGTCCACGAACGGCTGCGACCACGCGATCATCTGGGTGGCCAGGCCCATGATCAGGACCAGCGGCTCACCCTCGCCGTGGACGTCGTACTCCAGGGTGAGGTCACCAAGATCGGCCGCGGTCATGGGTGACATCATTACCCATGAGTATGCAGAGGAGCTCCTCATGGTGAAGCGTTTCGTGGGCCGAGGCGCGGCCGACCGCGCCGACCGCCGGCTGACGGCCAGCGGGCTGCGCCGGTGGGTGCCGCCGCCCGAGCCCGGCAGCCGGGCGCTCGTCCTCGGCGGGGGTGGCGCGACGGGGATCGCCTGGCTCGGGGGCCTGCTCATGGGACTGCGTGATCTCGGGCTCGACCTCATCGACGCCGATACGATGATCGGCACGTCCGCCGGCTCCGTCGTGGCCGCCAACGCCCGCGGGGGGGACGACCTCGAGGCGGCCTTCGCCTCCTTCCTCGGTGGCCAGGTCGCGGTCCCGGCGGGATCGTTCCGGACCCGCGACGCGGCCCGCTTCGTGGCCGCCCAGGTGGTGCCCGGCGGTGCCCGTCGGGGCCGGGCGATGCTCGGTCGCGCAGCGATCCGGGCCGCATCCCTGACCGGCGCTTCGACGGAGGAGGCCTGGGTGGCCGCCATCGGGCACGACCTCGCGGGCAGGCCCTGGCCCGAGCGTCGCCTGGTCATCACCGCCGTCGACGCCCGCACCGGCCAGTCCGTGGTCTTCGACAACGACTCCGGCGTGCCGCTCGAGCGGGCGATGGCCGCCAGCTGCGCGGTGCCGGGGATCTACCCTCCCGTCCACATCAACGGCCGCGCCTACGTCGACGGGGGCCTGCGCACCGTCACCAACGCCGACCTGGCCGAAGGACACGAGCGGGTCGTCGTGCTGGCGCCGATCCCGTTCGCGGTCAAGCGCACCGACCGACCGGCCGAGCTGCTGGCCCGACTGGGTCCGGAGGTGCGGTCGGCCGTGGTGGTGCCGGACCGGGCCGCCTCCCACGCCATGGGCTACGACCTGCTCGACCTGCGCAAGGTCGGTGGCGCCGCGGCTGCCGGTCGCGCCCAGGCCGCGCGCGTCGTCGACCGGCTCCGGCCGGTGTGGACCGACGAGCCCGCCTGAGGTGGCCCGGCTGGATGGCTGCCTGTTCTGCGGCATCGTGGCCGGTGAGCGACCCGCATACGTCGTCCTGGACGAGCCCGACGTCCTGGGTTTCCTGGACACCCGGCCGGTCTTCAAGGGGCACGTCCTGCTCGTCCCGCGCGACCACGTCGGCGTGCTGCCCGACCTGCCGGCCCCCGGCCTGGCCACGCTCATGGGTGCCGCCCAGCGCGCGGCCGGGGCGGTCGTGGACGGGCTCGGCGCGCAGGGCAGCTTCCTGGCCGTCAACAACACGGTCAGCCAGTCCGTCCCGCACCTGCACGTCCACGTCGTGCCCCGGACCAAGGGCGACGGGCTGCGCGGCTTCTTCTGGCCGCGGACCCGCTATGCCGACGACGCCGAGGCCAGGTCGTATGCCGCGCGCCTGCGCTCGGCGCTCGGCGGCTGACCGGCTGTCCTGGGCCACGCGAAGTATCTCCCCGCCCGGCCGGTGGCTCCCTAGGGGCATGCGCACCGCCGAGCTGTTCCCCCTGATCCGTGTGCCCTCGTCCTGGCCGTTCGTCGTCACCGCGGCCGGCGCGATGCTCGTCCTCGCCGCCTTGGACCTGCTCGGCGCCTACGCGGCCAAGCAGTGGTCCCTCGATCGGTCTCCGGTCATGCTCGCGGTCGGCCTGACCAGCTCCGCCGTGCTGTTCTGGGTCTACGCTTCCGCGCTTCAGTACGCGGAGCTCGCCATCGTCACCCTGGGCTGGATCGTGCTGCTCCAGGTGGGACTGCTCCTGCTGGACCGGCTGCACTACGGCATACACCTGGCTCCGGCCAGGTGGGCGGCCGTCGTCGTCATCCTCGGCGCGCAGGCCTACCTGCTCATGCCGGTGGCGTCGGCCGGACCGGTGCCCAAGTAGCATCGGCGGGTGCTCGCACCCCTCTCGACGGCCGTCATCGTCGTCTCGGTCGGGGTCCTCCTCGTCGCGGCGGTGTATGCCCTCCTGGACCGCCTGGTCAACGACGGGCTGCTCGCCGCACTCGCCCTCCTGGAGGTCGCGCTCATCGTGCAGGCCTTCGTCGGTGTCGCCCGGATCGGCCAGCTCCCGGCGGAGCGGGCGACCTTCGCCGCCTACCTGTTCTCGCTGCCCTTCATCACCCCCTTCACGACGCTGCTCGCCATCAAGGAGAAGACCCGCTGGGCGATGGTGACCATCGGGGTGGGCGCCTTCGCTGTCGCCGTCATGACCGTCCGGCTCGACCAGATCTGGGGTGCACGTGGCTGAGCCCACCGCGCCCGACCACACCGCCACCGGGCCGGGTCGGGTGATCGTCGCGCTCTATGCGGTGATGGCGCTCGCCGCGACCGGACGGTCCTCGGTGCAGATCGCCGAGTACTTCTCCCGGGCCCCCCTCGCCTACGTCCTGTCCGCAGTCGCAGCCCTCATCTACCTCGTGGCGACGGTCGCCATCATCCGCGGCGGGTGGCGCGCGGTCCGGATCGCGACGGTGTCGTGCGCGATCGAGCTGGCCGGTGTGCTGTTCATCGGCGTGCTCTCGTATGCCGTGCCGCGGCTCTTCCCGGACAAGACCGTGTGGTCCCACTTCGGCTCCGGCTACGGGTACGTCCCCCTCGTCCTGCCGATCCTCGGCCTGTGGTGGCTGCGCCGGTTCAGGACGGCGCGGGCTCCAGCAGCAGGACCGGGATGAGCCGGTCGGTCCTGGTCTGGTAGTCGGCGTAGGGCGGGTAGGCCGCGACACACCGGGGCCACCACTGGTCGCGCTCGGCTCCGGAGATCTCACGGGCCCGCACCGCTGTCGTCGTCGTGCCGTCCTGGAGGGTGACCGAGGGGTTGGCCCGCAGGTTGTGGTACCACTGCGGGTGGCTCGGGGCGCCCCCCTTGCTCGCCACCGCGGCATAGGTCCCGTCGTGCTCGACCCGCATGAGCGGCACCCGGCGCAGCCGGCCCGACCTGGCCCCGCGCATGGTGAGCATGACGACCGGCCGGTCCATGATGTGCACGACATCGGTCGTGCCGGCGGCTTGGATGGCCTCGACCTGGTCGCGGACCCATCCCGTGGGGCTCGGGTCGTAGGCGTCGGACGAGGCGGTCATGTCACTCCAGCAGGATGTCGGGGTCGTAGGCGCAGTCGAGGGTACCGGTCGCCTCGCCGGTCGCCACCACCTGCCCGGTCGCGTTCCGGATCTCGCAGCGGATGCTCGCCGAGTCCGCCGAGGAGGCAACGACCAGGCTGTCGGCCATCATCGTGCCGCCCAGGTCGAGGTCGTAGGCCGCCGTGACGTCGTCCTCGAGCGGTGTACCCGACTCGGTGACCGTGTAGCTGCCGGACGCGGGTGCGTCGATGTGGATGGTGAGGCTGCCACTGTTGGCGTCGACGGAGTGCGGGTGCAGGTACGTCATGTCTCCGGCGTGGACCGGCGTGACGTCGACGGCGGCGGACTCCGAGGATGAGGAGCCGGTCCCCGAGCCCTGGTCGTACCCCAGGACGAGGTGGACCGTGACGGGAACGGCCCAGACGAGCAGCGCGACGAGCGGCCAGGCCTGCCGGCCCTTGCGCCGGCGCCCTGCGGCCGGACCTGGCCGCCGCAGGAGCATCGCCCGCCCACCGGCGGTCCGGGCGGCCGGGCCGTGCGACGGGGCCCGGCCGTCGAGCGGCGGCATGGGTGCTGAGCGCCGTGCAGGGCGCCGTGCCGGGCGCCGCGCCGAAGCCGGTGCAGCCGGTGCGACGGGGGCACGGTCGGGTTGGTACACCCTGGCACCGGGAGCGGGCACGGCCTGGGTCGGTGACGGCTCGGCATACGACATCGCCGTCGGGTCGGAGAACAGGACGTCCCCGCCGGGCAGACCCGCGAGGTCGAAGGTGGCGTCGTACGCCTCGGGATCGGTCATCGCCCTCATCCTGTGCGGTCTGCAGGTCCCTTGCTCGGACGACACGCTCAGGGACGACATTCCCGCGAGCGAGCCGGGGTGACCCGCACGTCAGGGTGGACCCGGCGACCGGCGGCGAGGCTGTGGAAAACCTGGAGGCCGTGTCGGCATCCCGGGCTAGCGTGCCGTCCATGACACAGCTGAGGGTGGATGCGTCGGACATCCGCGCACTGGGTGCGGCGCTGCTGGGGGTGGCCGACGACCTGGCTGCGGTGCCGATGCGTGCCGGTGCCGGTGAGGGCCTGCCACCGGGCCGCGCGCGGGGGGCGCTGGACGCCGTGCTCGGCAACTGGCTGCAGGTGCGGCACGAGAGCGCCAGGGCGGTGGCCGCACTCGGACAGGCGGCCGTCGATGCCGGCGCCGCCTACCTGCGGGTGGAGGACGAGACGGTGCAGTCGCTCGTGACCACGAAGGAGGGCTCGTGAGCGCCCTGGCGAAGCTGCCCGGCGACCCGGGCCTGATCCACGAGACGGCCGAGGCGCTCGCCGCGGCGGGCGAGCAGCTGGGTGCCCTCACCGACGTCTGCTACGGACTTCGCGAGGCGACGTGGGACAGCCCGGCGGGCCAGCAGTTCGCCGCGCGGGTGGCTGGTCCCCCGAGGGTGTTCTCTGCCCTGGCCCGTCGCTACGGGCTCGCAGCGCAGGCGCTGCACGCCTATGCAGACGCCTTCGCCGCGGCGCAGGCCCGTTCGGCGCACGCCGCCGAGCGCTTCGACCGGGCCTGCGACACGTTGGCCGTGCTTGCCCCGCAGGTCGGCGCGGCGGCCGACCCATTCGAGGGTGCCCGCCGCCAGGCGCAGTACGCCGCGTGGGACCGGGCACGCACCGATGCCGAGTCCTCGTGGTATGCCGCGCTGCACGAGTACCGTGCGGCCGACGCGCGGTGTGCCGCCCTCCTGGAGGCGGCCTCGCACGACGAGCTCACCGACTCCTGGCAGTACACCGCCCTGCACACGGCGCAGCGGGAGGGCGCCCGCGTCTCGGCAGTCGGGATGGCGCCGACACCGTGGACCAAGGCCGTGGGCGCCATCGCCGGTGGCATCTCCACCGCCGCGATGGTCGCTGACAAGGTCATCTACGGCGAAGGGAGCTGGCGGCAGATCGGCGGCAACGCCGCGCTGTCGGCGGTGGGGTCGGGCGGCCGGGCGCTCACCTACGCCGCACGGGCCGGGGTGCCGGCCCTGGGACCGGCGGAGCGGCTCGGGCTGGGCAGCCGGCTCGTTCGGGGGGCGCAGGCCGAGACCCGCGACAAGCTGACGGCATGGCGCCCCAGCAGCCACGTGGGGCCGGCCGGGCCCGGCGTGACCGTCCCTCGGGCCGGGCGCCACGCCAGGCGGCCGAACCCACTGTCGGACACCACGATCGTGCGCTGGGGGCAGCAGGCCAACCGCCGCGGGTCTGCCGCGCTGGTCGCGGGCCGTGACGTGGCCGTCAAGACGGTCGAGCAGCGCTACCTGGTCGACTACCGGCTCGCGCTACGGGCCGGGCCGGAGGCCCAGAAGCTGCTCTACGCCGGGTGGGGCGTCCAGTCCGCCCTCAAGACCTCCGAGGCGGTGGGTCGGGTCCGGGCCTGGCGGACGGTGCGCGACGACGACCCTTCCTGACCCTCAGAGCGTGCCCGGCCTCGCGCCCGTGAAGGAGGTGGGTTGCGGGGCGGCGCGCGGCATACGATGCCGTGCATGCCTGCCGCACCGCCGATCGCGTTGCGGGAGTGGACCCGAGCGGAGCTGCACTACCCCGAGCAGCTGCCGGTCGTGGCCCGCCACGACGACATCGCGGCGGCGATCAGAGACCACCAGGTCGTGGTCGTCGCGGGGGAGACCGGCTCCGGCAAGACGACCCAGCTGCCCAAGATCTGCCTGGAGCTGGGCCGCGGACGAACCGGCCGGATCGGGCACACCCAGCCCCGCCGGATCGCCGCCCGGTCGGTGGCCGAGCGGATCTCGGAGGAGATGGGGGTCGAGCTCGGGACGGCCGTGGGCTACCAGGTCCGGTTCACCGACCGCTCGGACACCCAGACCCAGGTCAAGGTGATGACCGACGGGATCCTGCTGGCCGAGCTGCAACGGGACCGCGACCTGCGCCGCTACGACACGATCATCATCGACGAGGCCCACGAGCGCAGCCTCAACATCGACTTCATCCTCGGCTACCTCAAGGGGCTGCTGGCCCGGCGTCCGGACCTGAAGGTCATCGTCACCTCCGCGACCATCGACCCCGGACGGTTCGCAGAGCACTTCGCGGCGGCTGACGGGACACCCGCGCCCATCATCGAGGTGTCCGGCCGCACCTATCCGGTGCAGATCCGGTACCGACCGCTCGTCGACCCTGATCGGCCGGAGCAGGAGGAGCTCGACCAGGTCACCGGGATCGTCCAGGCGGTGGAGGAGCTGTGGACCGAGGGCGCGCTCGGCGGCGACCAGGACATCCTCGTCTTCCTCTCAGGGGAGCGGGAGATCCGGGACGCGGCCGATGCCCTGACCGCCCTGGACCTGCCACGGACCGAGGTCCTGCCGCTCTATGCGCGGTTGTCGGCAGCCGAGCAGCACCGGGTGTTCCGGCGGGCACCAGGGCGGCGGATCGTGCTGGCCACCAACGTCGCCGAGACCTCGCTGACCGTGCCAGGCATCCGCTACGTCGTCGACACGGGCACCGCCCGTATCTCCCGCTACAGCCAGCGGACCAAGGTGCAACGCCTGCCCATCGAGCCGATCAGCCGGGCCAGCGCCCAGCAGCGCTCGGGCCGCTCCGGTCGCGTGTCGGACGGGATCGCCATCCGGCTCTACACCGAGGCCGACTACGAGGCCCGCCCCGAGTTCACCGAGCCGGAGATCCTGCGAACCAACCTCGCGTCGGTCATCCTGCAAATGACCGCGCTCGGCCTGGGCGACGTCCGCCGGTTCCCGTTCCTCGAGCCGCCCGACCCGCGCCAGATCGCTGACGGCACCAAGCTGCTGGAGGAGATCGGAGCCCTCCGGGGACAGCGGGGCGAACGCCTGCAGCTCTCCCGGATCGGCCGCCAGCTGGCCGGTATGCCGCTCGACCCGCGGCTGGGGCGGATGCTCATCGCCGCCGACGAGCTCGGCTGCACCAGCGAGGTCCTCGTCATCGTCGCTGCCCTGTCCATCCAGGACCCTCGCGAACGACCGGCGGACAAGCAGGCCCAGGCCGACCAGCAGCACGCCCGGTTCAAGCACGAGCACAGCGACTTCGCCACCCTGCTCAACCTGTGGCGCTACCTGCGCGGCCAGCAGAAGGCGATGAGCGGCAGCGCCTTCCGCCGGATGTGCAAGGCGGAGTACCTGCACTACCTGCGGGTGCGGGAATGGCAGGACCTGCATGCCCAGCTGCGGGCCGCCGCCAAGGACGTCCGGCTCGACGCCAGCCGCCGGACCGCCGCACCCGACGCAGAGGTCGACCTCGTCGCCGTGCACCGTGCCCTCCTCGCAGGGCTGCTCTCGCACGTCGGACTGCGCGACGAGGTCCGCCGCGACTACCAGGGCGCGCGGGGCGCCCGGTTCTCCATCTCACCGGGTTCGACGCTGTTCCGCAGGCAGCCGGACTACGTCATGGCGGCCGAGCTGGTCGAGACGACCCGGGTGTGGGCGCGCACCAACGCACGCATCGACCCCGCCTGGGCCGAGGAAGCCGGTGCCCACCTCGTGCGCCGCTCCTACTCCGAGCCGCGCTGGTCGCGCAAGGAGGGGGCCGCCCTCGCGACCGAGCGGGTCACCCTCTACGGCGTGACGCTCGTGGCGGACCGCACCGTGCAGTACTCGCGGATCGACCCCGAGGCTGCGCGGGACCTGTTCATCCGGCACGCCCTCGTCGAGGGTGACTGGGAGACCCAGCACGCGTTCTGGCGCAGCAACGAGCAGCTGCTCCGCCGGCTGACGAACCTGGAGGAACGGGCCAGGCGTCGCGACCTCGTCGTCGACGACGAGGTCGTGTTCGCGTTCTACGACCAGCGGATCCCGCCGGAGGCCGTGTCGGCCCGCCACTTCGACACGTGGTGGAAGTCCGCGTCACGCAGCACCCCGAAACTGCTCCACCTCACCGAGGACCTGCTCACCCGCGACGGCGTCGAGGCCGTCTCGGCGACCGACTACCCGCGCACCTGGCGTCAGGGTGACCTGGAGCTGCCGCTCACCTACGAGTTCGAGCCCGGCCGACCCGACGACGGGGTGAGCGTCCACGTTCCGCTCGCCGTGCTCAACCGGGTGCGTGCCACCGGATTCGACTGGCTCGTCCCAGGGCTCCGTGAGGACCTTGCCGTGGCCCTGCTGCGGTCGCTGCCCAAGGCCACCCGTCGCCACTTCGTCCCCGCGCCGGACACGGCGCGATCGGTGCTCGCCGTCGTCCAGCCCTCCGACCGACCGTTCACCGAGGAGCTCGCGGGTGCACTGCGGGCGCTCACCGGGCAGGCCGTCGCGCCGGGGGAATGGGACGTCAGCAGGCTCCCGGACCACCTGCGGATGCGGTTCGTCGTGGAGGACCAGCGGCGGCGTGTCGTCGGCACCGGCCGGGACCTGGACGCACTGAAGGAGGAGCTGGCGGCCGCGGTGGAGGACCGGGTGTCCCACGCCGGTGCGGCGATCGAGCGCAGCGGGCTCACCACGTGGGACTTCGGCACGCTGCCCCAGACCTGGGAGGGACGCGCGGGCCGGCATACGGTGCAGGGCTTCCCCGCCCTGCTCGACAAGGGCAGCTCCGTGGACCTGCGGGTCCTGCCCGACGAGGCGGTGGCCCGGACCCAGACCCGGCGGGGGGTGCGCCGGCTGCTGCTGCTGGGCACCGCCCCGCCGTGGAAGCGCGTCCTGGCGAGCCTGTCCAACGCCCAGAAGCTGTCCCTCGCCCAGAACCCGCACGGCAGCGTGCCCGCGCTCCTGCAGGACTGTCTGGCCGCAGCCGTCGACGCCATCGTCGCCGAGCACGTGGGCGTGGACGCCGTCCGCGACGTCACCGCCTTCGAGGTCGCGCGCACGAGTGTCCGGACCCACGTGGCCGCTCGCGTCCTGCAGGTGGTGGCGTCCGTCGAGCCGGTCCTCGCCGGGTCGGCCGAGGTGACCCGCGCCCGTGCGGCGCTGGCGAAGGCGGCGCCCCGCCCGTGGCTGCCGGCCACTCTGGCCGACGTCCGTGCCCAGCACGAGAGCCTGGTCCGGCCCGGCTTCGTCGCCGACACGGGAGTGGCCCGGCTGCCCGACCTGAAGCGTTACCTGCGCGCCATCCTCGCCCGGCTGGACCGGGCCGTGAGCAACCCGCGCGAGGCCGAGCTGCAGGAGCGGGTCGACCGGGTCGAGACGGCCTACGGCGACCTGCTCGAACTGCTCGGGCCGGGCAGCCCGGAGGCGACGAGCGACCCGGTCCGGGAGATCGCCTGGATGGTCGAGGAGCTGCGGGTCTCGCTGTTCGCGCAGGCCCTCGGCACGGCATACCCGGTGTCCGAGAAGCGTGTCCTGGCCGCGATCCACGCCCTCGCGGTTGACGGGTCCTAGGAGGCGATCTCCTCGCCGAGGTAGGCGGCCCGGATCCGGTCGTCGGCGAGCAGGTCCTTGCCGGTGCCGGACAGGACGATCTCGCCGGTCTCCAGGACGTAGCCGCGGTCCGCCAGGGCCAGCGCCTGGGCAGCGTTCTGCTCGACGAGCAGGACGGTGACGCCCTCCTCGTTGATCTCCTT
>JAICMC010000055.1 GCA_025929465.1 Nostocoides sp. | reverse complement strand
GTCGCCTTCGCGATGTGCACTGCGATCGCGGTACTGGACTCGGTGCGTGACTCCGGCCAGGTGGACCAGGACGAGTTCGGCGACGTCGTCGCGCGCATCTCGTTCTTCGTCAACGCCGGAGTGCGGTTCGTCGAGGAGATGTGCAAGATGCGCGCGTTCGTGCAGCTGTGGGACGAGCTGACCCGCGAGCGCTACGGGGTGAGCGATCCCGGGCAGCGCCGGTTCCGCTACGGCGTCCAGGTCAACTCCCTCGGCCTGACCGAGGCCCAGCCGGAGAACAACGTCCAGCGCATCGTGCTGGAGATGCTCGCGGTCACCCTGTCGAGGGACGCGCGGGCGCTGGCAGTCCAGCTGCCCGCGTGGAACGAGGCGCTCGGCCTGCCCAGGCCGTGGGACCAGCAGTGGTCGCTGCGCATCCAGCAGGTCCTGGCCCACGAGTCCGACCTGCTGGAGTATGACGACCTGTTCGCCGGCTCCCTGGTGGTCCAGGAGAAGGTCGCCGCGCTCGTCGACGGCGCGAGGGCCGAGATGGCCCGCGTCCAGCAGATGGGTGGTGCGGTCGCCGCCGTCGAGAGCGGCTACATGAAGTCTGCCCTCGTGGCCTCCCACGCGTTGCGGCGTCAGCGGATCGAGGCCGGTCAGGACGTCGTCGTGGGGGTGAACAGGTTCACGTCCTCGGCCCCGAACCCGCTCACCGAGGACCTCGACACGGCGATCGAGAGCGTCGACCCCGGCGTCGAGGCCAAGGCTGCGGCCGCGGTCCGGCAGTGGCGCCGCGCCCGCGACGGCGACCCGGTCGGCCGGGAGCGGGCCGCAGCGGCCCTGGCCCGCCTGCGAGCCGACGCGGCCACCTCGACGAACCTCATGGCGGCCTCCTTGCAGTGTGCTCGAGCCGGGGTGACCACGGGGGAGTGGACCCAGGCGCTGCGGGCCGTCTTCGGCGAGTTCCGCGCCCCCACGGGCGTTTCCGGGTCGGTCGGGGCGTCCAGCGTCGACAGCGCCGAGCTGGGGGCGGTGCGCCGGGCGGTCGCGGCGACGAGCGCGGAGCTGGGCGGGCGGCTGCGTCTCCTCGTCGGCAAGCCGGGTCTGGACGGCCACTCCAACGGCGCGGAGCAGATCGCCGTGCGAGCACGAGATGCCGGCTTCGAGGTCGTCTACCAGGGCATCCGGCTGACGCCGGAGCAGATCGTCGCAGCGGCCGTCGCCGAGGACGTCCACCTCGTCGGCATCTCCATCCTGTCCGGCGCGCACATGGACCTCGTCCCCGAGATCCTGCGCCGGATGCGCGCCGCCGGCGCTGCGGACGTCCCCGTCGTCGTCGGCGGGATCATCCCCGAGTCCGACGGAGCCCGGCTGCGGTCGCTCGGCGTGGCCGAGGTGTTCACGCCCAAGGACTTCGGGCTCAACGACATCCTCGCCCGCTTCGTGGCGATCGTCCGAGCCGGCCGTGGTCTGGCGCCGCTCGAACCGGTCCTGCCGCACCGTTGAGCGACAGGCGCCGGGTATGCCGGGTCCCGGCGTCAGCGCGAAGCCGAGGTCAGTGCGCACATGGTGGAGCGCGCCGACCGGGACAGGTCTGCAGGCGCCGGGTCACCTCGCGCGGCCGGAGCTGACGGCATACTCAGGGGCATGTCGCTGCAGTGCCCGACGAGGTTGTACATCGCCCGCCACGGTGCCGCCGACCACGACGAGGCCCGGGTCCTGTCCGACGAGGGAGGGTGGCTGACCGAGCGGGGCCGCGAGCAGGTCCGCTCGTGCGCGAGGTCGCTCACGGCCGACCGCATCGCCGCGGTGCAGACCAGCCCCCGGGAGCCAGCCGTGGAGTCCGGCCGGGTTGCTGCGTCGATCCTGTCGGTCGGCCTGGAGGTCCTGCCCGGGCTGGCCGAGATCGCCGTCGGCGAGTGCGCTGGCCGGCCCCGGGGCGACCGGTCGTTCCAGGACGTCTACGACGCCTGGACGGCGGGAGACCTTCAGGTGCGGGTGCCGGGCGCCGAGTCCGGCGCCGAGGTGATCGCGCGGTTCCGCGAGGCCGTCGAGTCGGTGGCCGACCGGTTCCGCGGCGAACAGGTGCTCGTCTTCAGCCACAGCGGCGTCATGTCCCTGGCCATACCCCGCCTCGCGACGAACACGCCCGACTCGCTGGCGGACAACAAGCCCGTCCCGCCTGCCGACCCAGCGGTCCTCGAGGTCGGCGACGAGGGGTGGCGGGTCGTGTCCTGGCCCCGCTCGAGCGGCAGCCCGGCCCGCTGAGCAGCTGCCGGCGCTCAGAACAGGCGATGCTCGCTGTGGTCGATGCCCTTGAGCTCGTCGTAGTCCAGGACGACGCAGCGTATGCCGCGGTCCTCGGCGACCGTGCGCGCCTGCGGCTTGATCTGCTGGGCGGCGAAGATGCCCCTGACCGGCCGGAGCGCGGGATCGCGGTTCATCAGCTCGAGGTAGCGGGTGAGCTGCTCGACGCCGTCGATCTCGCCGCGGCGCTTGATCTCCACGGCGACCGTGCCGCCCGTGTGGTCGCGACACAGGATGTCGACGGGGCCGATCGCCGTCATGTACTCGCGCCGGACGAGCGTCCACCCCTCCCCGAGTGTCTGGATGTGCTCGGCGAGCAGCCGCTGCAGATGGGCCTCGACACCGTCCTTGACCAGGCCCGGGTCGACGCCGAGGTCATGGGCGCTGTCGTGGTGGACCTGGTGCAGGCGGACCCGCAGGCGGTCCTCGCTCCTGGCGTGCTGGACGACCCACACCCCGGTCACCCCGTCGGCAGCCTCCGCCTCGTCGGGCTCGACCTCGGCCATCGCGCAGGGCGGGGCCATCCAGTTGAGCGGCTTGTAGGAGCCGCCGTCACTGTGCACGAGCACAGATCCGTCGGCCTTGACGAGCAGCAGCCGGGTCGCAAGCGGGAGGTGTGCGGTGAGCCGTCCGTCGTAGTCCACGCTGCAGGTCGCAATCACCACTCGCACGGGGGGCACTCTAGTGGGCGGCGGGTCGGCGCAGTCACAGGCCCGTTGCGAGGCGGCAGATCGCAGCGCACACTGGTCTGGAGGAGGTGCTGCCCCGTGGAGGTCGCCATTGTCAACGGTGTCGGCTTCGCCGCGCTGATCGCGACCATCCTGCTCGTCGTCCGGTGGTTCTCCACCGGGCGGCCGCCGAAGGTGGTCACCCCTGTCGTGCACCGGATCGAGGTGGTCTTCGAGCGCTCGCGGCCCAAGCCCGAGCCGATGCCGCCGGTGCTGCTCGCGCTGGAGCTGCGCCGGATCGCCGAGGAGCTGCGCGCGGTCGAGGACACCGTCCAGCCGTCCAAGGCCGAGCGGATCGCGTCGTGCACCCTGGCCTACGACTACGCCCTGCGCGAGTACTCGCGCAGCCTCAACATCCCGACGCCCCCCGGTGTCCGGGGCCTGACCAAACGGCAGCGCTTCGAGCTCGAGTCGACCCTCACCCTGCGCGGGCACGACTGGTAGGCCCGGTTCCAGCGGCACTGTCCGGAGCCGGTTCGGCACGCCCGGCCAGGCTCAGGGCGCCGGCCAGGGCCAGCGCGAAGCCGGTGGCGGCGAGCGGCCACAGGCCGTGCCCCACCCGGTCGCCGAGCCAGAGCAGCCCGACGGCCGCCGGCAGCAGGGTCTCCACGGAGAAGCAGGTCGCCGCGACCGACGTCACCGACCCGCGCTCGAGTGCCGCGGCATACGCGATGGTCCCGAGGACCCCGGCCGCAGCGAGCACCCACACGTGCCGGTGCAGCAGCAGCTGCCAGAGCGGGTGCGGCACGAACAGGGTCCGCGCAGCGACCCCCACGACGCCGAAGCCGAGCCCCGCGGCTGCCGCGAGGGCTGCGACCGAGGTGGGGTGGCGGCGCCGGGCCAGACCCCAGCCGAGCAACGCGGCCACGAGCAGCAGCGCTGCGGCCACCGCAGTCCCGAACCCGCGACCCGGACGGGTGGCGGGGCCCTGGGCTGCCGTCACGGCGAGCAGGGCCAGCCCCGCGACGACCGCGCCGACGGCCAGCCACTCGCGCCGCGCGAGGCGACCGCCCAGCACGAGCCCGCCGGTGACGGCGGTCACCGCGATGCTGGAGGCGATGGCGCTCTGGACGAGGAACAGGGGCAGCCGGCGCAGTGCGGCGATGGAGGCGAGGAAGCCGAGCGCATCCAGACCCAGCCCGGCGGCATACGGCCAGCCGGTGCGGATGACTGCAGCGGTGGTGCGCGGCCGGGGGAGCGCGGCGAGGCGGCGCACACCGACGGCCTGGGCCACTGTCGCGACGCCGTAGGCCACGGCCGCGAGCAGCGCTCCGATCAGACTCACCCTGTCACGCTAGCGGGACCGGCTGGGCCGGCCATGCATGCCGGGCAGGGAGCTGCTTGGCAGAGCCTGGGTTTAGTTAGTACGCTTGAAGCAAATGAGCAACCAACCTGGCCCCCGCTACCGCTGGACCGTCCTGGGCAACACCACCCTCGGTGTGCTCATCGCGACGGTCAACTCCTCGATCCTGATGATCGCGCTCCCGGACATCTTCCGGGGGCTGAAGATCAATCCGCTGGCTCCGGGGAACTCCAGCCTGCTCCTGTGGATGATGATGGGGTACCTGGTCGTCACGGCCGTGCTCGTCGTGACGTTCGGCCGGCTCGGTGACATGTTCGGGCGGATCCGCATGTACAACGCCGGGTTCGCCATCTTCACGGCCTTCTCGGTGCTGCTCTCGGTGACCTGGATGACCGGCACCCCGGGGGCGATGTGGATCATCGTCATGCGCGTCCTGCAGGGTGTCGGCGGCGCGCTCATCATGGCCAACTCGACGGCGATCATCACCGACGCCTTCCCGGCGAACAAGCGCGGCATGGCCCTCGGCCTGTCCATGGTCGCCGGGATCGCCGGGTCCTTCCTCGGCCTGGTCGTCGGCGGGGTGCTGGCGCCGGTCCACTGGCGCTGGGTCTTCCTCGTGTCCGTGCCGTTCAGCCTGCTCGGCACGGTCTGGGGCTATGCGAAGCTGCACGACCTGTCGCCGCGCCGGCACGGCTCCATGGACTGGTGGGGCAACCTCACCTTCGGGATCGGCCTGGTCGCCATCCTGGTCGCCATCACCTACGGGATCCAGCCGTACGGGGGCCACACGATGGGCTGGACGAGCCCGTTGGTGCTGACCGGGCTGATCGGCGGCACCGTCCTGCTCGTCGTCTTCAGCGTGATCGAGACCAAGGTGTCGGACCCGATGTTCCACATCGACCTGTTCCGGATCCGGGCCTTCACGGCCGGCAACCTGGCCAGCCTGCTCTCCGGTCTCGGACGTGGTGGCCTGATGTTCATCCTGATCATCTGGCTGCAGGGCATCTGGCTACCCCAGCACGGGTACTCCTTCGAGCAGACCCCGCTCTGGGCCGGCATCTTCATGCTGCCCATGACGGTGGGCTTCCTTGTCGCCGGACCGCTGTCGGGCTGGCTGTCCGACCACTACGGCGCCCGCCCGTTCGCCACCGGCGGCATGGTCATCGCGGCCCTGTCGTTCGTCTGGCTGCTCGCCCTCCCGGTCAACTTCTCCTACGAGGGCTTCGCCGGCGCGTTGTTCCTCAGCGGGTTCGGCATGGGACTGTTCGCCTCCCCCAACCGTGCCGGGATCATGAACGCCCTTCCCGCCGCGCAACGCGGGGTCGGTGCCGGGATGAGCACGACGTTCCAGAACACCTCGATGGTGCTGTCGATCGGCATCTTCTTCAGCCTGATGATCGTCGGCCTGTCCTCCTCCCTTCCCCAGGCCATGTCGTCGGGACTGACCGCCCACGGCGTGCCCGCGGCCGCCGCGAACCAGCTCGCTGCGCTGCCACCGGTCGCGGTCCTGTTCGCCTCGCTGCTCGGCTACAACCCGATCCAGTCCCTCCTCGGCCCGACCGTGCTGCACCAGCTGCCCGCGAGCGACGCGGCATACCTGACCGGTCGGTCGTTCTTCCCCCACCTGATCTCCCAGCCGTTCCACAACGGCCTCACGGTGGCCTTCGGCTTCGCCATCCTCGCCTGTCTCGTGGCAGCCGGCGCGTCCTGGCTCCGCGGCGGCAAGTACGTCCACCTCGAGGAGGGGGAAGGGCCCGACGCCCAGACCCAGCAGGCCGAGGCCGACGCGCTGGAGGCGGCGGTCCGATGACCCCCGCAGCGACCGCCCCGGCCGGCGCATCGGCGGGTCTGTGCCTCGCGGGCGCCCTGCGGACAGAGGTCAACCGGCTGGCCTACCACCTGCGGACACCGGCGACCCGGTCCGGGCTCACCCCCACCCGGCTGGCCGCCCTCGGCGCCCTGGCCAAGCATCCCGACGGCATCCGCCAGGGTGACCTGGCCGTTCTCATGGGGATGAGTGCGCCGAGCATGACCCGGCTCACCGAGCTGCTCCTCGAGCCGGGCTGGGTCGACAGGGAGCGTGACCCGCACGACGCCCGCGCCTACCTCCTGCGGATCACCCCCATCGGGGAGCTGACCCTGGCCAACGTCCGCGACGCCGGCACCCGACAGCTGCTCGACGACATGTCCCTGCTCACCGACGAGGAGCGGGCGTCGCTGGCCCGCGCCGTGCCGGTCCTGCGCAAGCTCGCCGACATCCGGCTCACCGACACCATGGTCTCCGAGGAAGGCTCCGCCGATGCCTGACGAGTTCCGCTCCGGCTCCACGACCATCAGGGGGCACGGTGGCGACGTCATCGAGGCGTATGCCGCGACCCCGGTGGCTCCGACGGGGACCGGGGGCGTCGTCGTCATCCACCACATGCCCGGCTTCGACGAGGCGAGCAAGGAGATCGTCCGGCGCTTCGGGTCGTGGGGGTATGCCGCGGTCGCGCCCAACCTGCACCACCGCGACGCTCCGGGCGCGGCGTCGGACGACGCCGCCGCGGCCAACCGCGCGGCTGGAGGCGTCCCCGACGCCCAGCTGCTCGGCGACGTCTCCGGGGCGGTCGAGCACCTGCGGGCCGTTCCGGGCGCCAACGGCAGGGTCGGCACGATCGGGTTCTGCTCCGGCGGCCGACAGAGCGTCCTGGCCGGCACGAGCCTGGACCTCGACGCCGTCGTCTGCTGCTACGGCGCCTTCATGCTGACCGACCCGCCGGCGGGGATGAACAGGCCGTCGACGAGCCTGCGTGACCGGCTCGGCACCCTGCGGGCGCCCGTCCTCGGCCTGTTCGGGGCGCAGGACTCCTACCCATCGCCGGCGGAGGTGGCCGAGCTGGACCAGATCCTCACCGCGCAGGCGACGCCGCATACGTTCCACTCCTACGACGGAGCCGGGCACGCCTTCTTCGCCGTGGACCGGCCCTCCTACCGGGTCGCGGCGGCAGTCGACGGCTGGGAGCGGGTCGCCGACTTCTATCGCGAGCACCTGGGCCGGCCGCAGGGCTGGGGCCGCTGATGTGCACGTACACGACCGAGCGCGTCGAGGTGACGGGTAGCGGCAAGGGCCCGGGCCGGTGGACCCGGGTGGACACGGCGACGGTCTACTTCGACCACCCGGTCCATGCGATGGCCGACCACACGCTCAACATCGACCTGGCGCCGCAGGGTGGCGCGCCGGGTGACCGGGTCGCCCTCGAGCTCACGGCGCAGGCGGCCCTGGCCCTGGCCGATGCGATCCACGCCGCCCTCGGCGCCGTCCCCGCCGCCCTGAAGACGTGACCGCGGGTGGTCGCCTGACCGGGCCTAGCCTGTCGGGATGACCAAGCGAGCCCGCGCAGCGACCGTGGCCGACATCGAGGGACTGGCGATGGCGATGCCCGACGTCGTCCGGGACGACGGCAGCGACGGCAACCCCGTCTTCAGCGTCGGCGGCAAGTCGTTCGTCTTCTTCCGCAACCCCCGACCGGACGCCGTCGACCCGGACACGGGGGAGCGCTACACCGACGTCGTCGCCATCTGGACCCAGACCCTGGAGGACAAGGAGGCTCTGGTCCAGGACCCGGACCTGCCGTTCTTCACCACCCCCCACTTCGACGGCTACCGCGCCGTCCTGCTGCGCACCAGCCGGATCGCCGAGCTGCCCGTCGACGTGCTGGCCGAGACCATCGAGGACGCCTGGCTGGCCCGGGCATCGGTGACCCGTCGCAAGCGGTGGCTGGCGGCCCACCCCGACGCGCCCCAGAGCCCCGCGAAGAAGTCCTGAGCCGAACTGTCGCATCGGGGTGCAGCCGTTCGTGGAGATGATGAGGGCACGGCATACCGGCCGGTCCCACCCCGACCAAGGAGCAGAGACCATGACCCAGTACCTGATGTCCGTGTGGCACGCCGACGGCCACCCCAGCGTGAGCGAGGAGGACCGGGAGGCTGCCTATGCCGCCACCGGCGCCTTCAACGCCACGATCCAGGGCACCGGCGTGTGGGTCTTCGCCGGCGGCCTGCACGAGGCGAGCACGGCGACCGTCGTCGACGGACGCGGCACCGAGGTCGTCACGACCGACGGCCCGTTCAGCGAGGCCAAGGAGGTGCTCGGTGGGTTCTGGATCGTCGAGCTGCCCGACCTCGACGCGGCCCTTGCCCTCGCTGCCGAGGCGTCCGCGGCCTGCCGTGAGCGGGTCGAGGTGCGTCCGTTCCAGGGCTAGCGGGTATGCCGGATGCTGCCGTCCCCGGCGCCGGGCCACCCCGCGCCGGGCCCGCTGGTGGCGGCGGCGCTGGTGGCGGCGACACGGCCGAGCGGTTGTTCCGTGCGGAGTACGGCCGCCTCGTCGCGGCGTTGACCCGTCGCTTCGGCAGCCTGGACCTCGCCGAGGACCTGGCCCAGGAGGCCTTCGTGGAGGCGGTGCGCCGTTGGCCCGCCGACGGGACGCCGCCGAACCCGGGTGGCTGGCTGATGACCACCGCCCGCAACCGCGGCATCGACCGGATCCGCCGTGAGTCCACCCGTGACGTCCGCGAGGAGGAGGCGCTCATGCTGCACGGGCAGACCTCCGGTGACCCGCTCGATCCGTCCGGCCCGGTCGATGACGGCTCGGTCGAGGATGACCGGTTGCGGCTGGTGTTCACCTGCTGCCACCCGTCGCTGGCGACCGACGTCCAGGTGGCGCTCACCCTGCGGCTGCTCGGAGGGCTCACCGTCCCCGAGATCGCCGCGGCCTTCCTCGTGCCCGAGCGCACGATGGCCCAACGGATCACCCGGGCCAAGGCCAAGATCGCGGCAGCCAGGATCCCCTACCGGGTGCCCCGCGATGCCGAGCTGCCGGGTCGGCTGCGCGCGGTGCTCGCCACGGTCTACCTCGTCTTCAACGAGGGCTACCTGGGGCGCGCGGAGCTCGCGGTGGAGGCGGTCCGGTTGGGCCGGATCCTGCGTCAGCTGATGCCCGACGAGGACGAGGTCGCGGGCCTGCTGGCGCTCATGCTGCTCATCGAGGCGCGACGTCCGGCGCGGGTCGCCGACGGCACCATCGTCACGCTCCCCGAGCAGGACCGCGGCCTGTGGGACCGGGCCCTGGTCGCCGAGGGCCACGACCTGGTCCGGTGGTGCCTGCGACGGGGCCGCCCCGGGGTGTACCAGCTGCAGGCCGCCATCCAGGCGGTCCACACCGACGCTCGCACCGCCGAGGAGACCGACTGGGGCCAGGTGCTCGCGCTGTACGACCAGCTCTTGACCCTCTCGCCGACCCCGGTCGTCACCCTGAACCGGGCCGTGGCCCTGGCCGAGCTCGAGGGTGCCCAGGCCGGGCTCGCCGCGACCGACCCGCTGGCGGCGGCGCTGGCGGACTACCACGCGTTCCACGCGGTCCGGGCCGACCTGCTGCGGCGGCTGGACCGGGTGCAGGAGGCGAGGACGGCATACGACCGTGCCCTCGCCCTCGCGACCAACCCAGCCGAGCGGGCCGTGCTGACCAGCCGCCGCGACGGGCTCCCGACGTTCACAACTCCCCAGTTGCTACCGTTCACGCCGTAGCAACTGGGGAGTTGTGAACGCGGGGGGTGGGGGGTGGCGCGGTTCACGCCCGGTCCGGCTAGGTGTGGCACACGGCCTCTGCCAGACTCGCGGCATGTCTCGCGAGTTCACCAGCGTCGGTGTGATCGGACTCGGCACGATGGGTGCCGGGATCGTGGAGGTGTTCGCCCGCAACGGGATCGACGTCGTGGCCGTCGAGATCGACGACGACGCGCTCGAGCGTGGCCGGGGCCATCTGGACTCCTCGACCGGGCGGGCCGTCAGTCGCGGCAAGATCAGCCAGGCGTCGGCCGACGCCCTCCTCGCGCGGGTGACCTTCACCACCGACCTGCAGCAGCTGGCCGGCTGCCAGCTCGTCGTCGAGGCGGTCCCCGAGAGCCTGGAGCTGAAGAAGGCGACCTTCGCCAAGGTCGACGCCGTCGTCCGCCCGGACGCGGTGCTCGCGACGAACACCTCCTCGCTGCCGGTCACCGAGATCGCGGTCGCCACGGCCAACCCCAAGCGGGTCGTCGGCATGCACTTCTTCAACCCGGCGCCGGTCCTGCAGTTCGTCGAGGTGATCAAGACCGTCATCACCGCCGACGACGTCTTCGAGGACGTCAAGGCACTCGCCGAGAAGCTGGACAAGAAGCCGGTCATCGTCGCTGACAAGGCCGGCTTCATCGCCAACGCCCTGCTCTTCGGCTACCTCAACCACGCCGTGTCGATGTACGAGACCAAGTACGCCAGCCGCGAGGACATCGACGCGGCGATGCGCCTGGGCTGCGGCTACCCGATGGGCCCGCTCGCCCTCATGGACCTGATCGGTCTGGACACGGCATACGAGATCCTCGACACGATGTACAAGCAGGGCCGGGACCGGCTGCACGCGCCGACGCCGGTCATCAAGCAGATGGTCAGCGCCGGACTCAAGGGCCGCAAGACCGGCCGCGGGTTCTACACGTATGCCGGGCCCGGCAGCTCCCAGGTCGTCCCGGACGCCCAGACGCCGGCCCACGTGGACGCCTCGACCGAGGGCCTGCGCGAGGTGCGGACCGTGGGGGTTGTCGGGTCCGGGACGATGGCGACCGGTATTGCGGAGGTCTTCGCCCAGGCCGGGTTCCCGGTGACGTGCGTCGCGCGCAGCCAGGAGCGGGTGGATGGCGTGCGGGCGGGGGTCGAGCGTTCGCAGGTCACGGCGATCGAGCGGGGGAGGACGACCCGCGAGGACGCCGACGGGCTGATGGCGCGGCTCACCGGGTCCACCGACCGCGCCGCGCTCGCCGACGTCGACCTGGTCATCGAGGCGGTCGCCGAGGACCTGGCCGTCAAGCAGGAGCTGTTCACCGACCTGGATGCGATCTGCAAGCCCGGCGCCATCCTCGCGACGACGACGAGCTCGCTGCCGGTCATCGACTGTGCCACGGTGACCGCCCGCCCGCAGGACGTCGTCGGGATGCACTTCTTCAACCCGGCCCAGGTGATGCAGCTCGTCGAGGTGGTGCACACCGTGTCGACCGACGAGCAGGTCGTCGCGACCGCCCAGGCCCTGTGCGACCGGGTCGGCAAGTACGCGGTGACGTGCGGCGACCGGAGCGGGTTCATCGTCAACGCCCTGCTGTTCCCCTACCTCAACGACGCGGTCAAGATGCTGTCGAGCAACTACGCCACCGCCGACGACATCGACACCGCGATGAAGACCGGCTGTGGCCTGCCGATGGGGCCGTTGGAGCTGCTCGACGTCGTCGGTCTGGATGTGTCCCTCGCCATCCAGCGCGAGCTGTACCTGGAGTTCCGGGAGCCCGGCTTCGCGCCCGCGCCGCTGCTGGAGCACCTCGTCACCGCCGGGTACCTCGGCCGCAAGACGGGACGCGGGTTCCGCACCCACACCTGACCGAGCGGTGCTGCGCCGGTCCGGTGCCGCACCTTCCCGCCGTGGCTCCCGTTCCCGCACGTGCGGGCGCAGGTCGGCGGAGGGGACTGCGAGAATGTCGCCATGCCCAGGGCCAACCGTCGACGCCGCGAGGAGCCCAGGGCGGTCGGGGGCAGCCTGCCGACGAGCGTCCGGTATGCCGGTGGCGAGTGGCTGGTCCGGGCGCTCACCGGAGCAGGCTCTGCGCGCGGCTACCTGTGCCCCGGTTGCGAGGAGGAGATCCGCGTCGGGACCGCGCACGTCGTCGTGTGGCCCGCCGACGGGGTCGGCGGGGCTGCCCACCGGCGGCACTGGCACTCGGTCTGCTGGCAGCACCGCGAGCGGCGCCGACCGCTCGGACCGATCCGCTGAGCGTTGGGGAACGCCGACCGGGACGCCCCGACCGGGACGCCCCGACCGCGAGGTCAGGGGAGGGCACAGGTCCCCGGGTCGCGAGCCTCAGTGCTGGCGCTGGCGCGGGACGAGCACCTCTTCGTAGAGCAGGAGCAGCCCGGCTGCCACCGGGATCGCGAGCAACGCCCCGAGGATCCCCAGCAGGGTGCCTCCGGCCAGCGCGGCGACGACGGTCATGGCCCCCGGCACTGACACGGTCCGCTGCATGATCCGCGGGGCGACGACGTAGTTCTCCAGCTGCTGGTACACGAGGTAGTAGCTGATCGCGATGATCGCCTCGCGCGGCTCGTCGAAGAACGCCACCGCGCTGACCACGGCCGCGCCGAGGGTCGCCCCGACCATCGGGATCAGCCCGAGGAAGCCGACGGCGACGGCCAGCACCGCGGCATACGGGATCCCGACGATCGTCATCATGACCCACGACGCGACGGCGTTGACGGTGGCGACGGCGACCTGGCCGATGGCGTAGGACCCGACCCGTCGCATGATCTCCTCGGACAGCGAGATGAACCGCGGCCGCCGGGTCGCCGGGACCATCTGGTATGCCGCCTGCTTGAAGCGGGGGAGGGACGCCAGGAAGTAGAGGGTGAGGATGAGGACGGTGAACATCTCGAACACTCCCGTGGCCACCGCCCGCCCGGCACCCAGCACGCCACCGAAGACCTGCGACAGGAACGCCGGGTCCTGGACCTTCTTGGTGAACTCGCTCTGCAGCTTCTCGATGACGTGGTAGTTCTTGTCGAGGTCCTTGACCCAGTCGGCGTCGAGGATCTGCTGGAGGTAGCTGGGGGCGGCCTGGGTCAGGTCGCTGGCCTGGGTGACGACCGGCGGGACGACGACGAAGCCGAGCAGGATGAAGACGCCGATGAGCGCGATGAACACCGACAGCACCGCGAAGCCGCGCCGCATCCCGCGCCGGGTGAACCACTCGACGATCGGGTTGAGCGCCAGGGTGAGGAAGAGGGCGATGACCAGGATGGTGATCGTGGTCGTGAGCCGCCCGAGCGCGTGCCACAGTCCGATGGCGATCAGCGCCCCGAAGGCGCCGAGGAAGCCGATGTAGAACGGCGACTGGCGGTTCCACGGCTTGCCGGCCCGACCGAAGCGCGCACCGTCGTCAGCGCCCGCTCCGGGTGCGTCCTGCGCGGGGGGCGTGTGCCCGGAGCTCGCCCAGTCCAGCGCGGGACCGGAGCCGTCGGCGCCTTCGGAGCGGTCGGGGCGGTCGGGACGCCCCAGACCTGGCCGGGTGGTGGACCCCGGCGCGGTGGCAGCCGCAGCCGCAGTGCTGTCAGCCAGCTGGGTCTGCTCGGCCTCGGCGCTCGAGGGTGTCCCGGCGGCGCCCTCCGTACGCTGGTGCGGATGGTTGCTCGCGACCAGGACGGCGCGCTGGCGCCGCCGGAACTCGGCCCACCGCTCGAACATCGCTCACCTCCGGACCACACCCTAGGGGACGGGCCCGGCGCCAACTGGGAGCGGCAGCAGGTGCCGGGGACCTCAGGTGCCGCGGAACCGGTTGATCGCCGACTCGAACCCGGCGCGCCTGGCCGGGTCGCTCACCCCGAGCCCGGTCTCGGGAGCGAGGGTGAGCACGCCGACCTTGCCCTGGTGGGCGTTGCGGTGGACGTCGAGCGCGGCCTGCCCGACCTCCTCCAGAGGGTAGGTCCGGGACAAGGTCGGGTGCACGATGCCGCGTGCGACCAGGTCGTTGGCCTCCCACGCCTCGCGGTAGTTGGCGAAGTGGCTGGACACGATCCGCTTGAGGTTCATCCACAGGTAGCGGTTGTCGTACTCGTGCATGAACCCGCTCGTCGAGGCGCAGGTGACGATCGTGCCGCCCTTGCGCGCGACGTAGACCGACGCCCCGAAGGTCTCCCGGCCGGGGTGCTCGAAGACGATGTCGACGTCATGACCGCCGGTCAGCTCGCGGATCCGCCTGCCGAACCGCTGCCACTCGGTGGGGTCCTGGACGGTGCCCGCCTCGTTCCAGAACCGGTACCCCTCGGCGGACCGGTCGATGACCAGCTCTGCGCCCATCTCCCGGCAGATCTGCGCCTTCTCCGGTGAGGAGACGACGCACACCGGCGTCGCGCCGCCCGCGAGGGCCATCTGGGTCGCGTACGAGCCGAGCCCGCCGCTGGCCCCCCAGACGAGCACGCGGTCGCCGAGCTTCATGGCAGCGCCGTGCTTGGAGATGAGCTGCCGGTATGCCGTGGAGTTGACCAGCCCGGGGGACGCGGCCTCCTCCCAGGACAGGTGGGTGGGCTTGGGCATCAGCTGGTTGGCCTTGACGACGGCCAGCTCGGCCAGGCCCCCGAAGTTCGTCTCGAAGCCCCAGATCCGCTGCTGGGGATCCATCATCGTGTCGTCGTGGCCCTCGGCGTCCTCCAGCTCGACCGACAGGCAGTGCGCCACCGCCTCCGTGCCCGGCTTCCACTTGGTGACACCGGGCCCGGTCCGCAGGACGACGCCGGCCAGGTCGGAGCCGACGACGTGGTAGGGCAGGTCGTGCCGCTTGGCCAGCGGCGAGATGCGGCCGTAGCGCTCGAGGAAGGAGAACGTCGAGACCGGCTCGAAGATC
>JAICMC010000182.1 GCA_025929465.1 Nostocoides sp. | reverse complement strand
CGACCGAGGCGGGCACGGCGAGGCGCTTCATCTCCGAGACGAGGCCGGCCGCGGTGTACTGGGCGATCATCAGGCCCGAGTCGACGCCCGGGTCGTCGGCGAGGAACGGCGGCAGCCCGTGGTTGCGTGCCTTGTCCAGGAACCGGTCGGTCCGGCGCTCGCTGATGCTCGCCAGGTCGGCCGCCGCGATGGCGAGGAAGTCCAGGACGTAGCCGACTGGCGCGCCGTGGAAGTTGCCGTTGGACTCCACCCGGCCGTCGAGGGTCACGACCGGGTTGTCGACGGCCGACGCGAGCTCCCAGCCGGCGACGCGCTCGGCGTGGTCGACGGTGTCGCGGACAGCCCCGGCGACCTGCGGTGCGCACCGCAGCGAGTAGGCGTCCTGCACCTTGGTGTCGGTCGCCTTGTCGCGGTGCGACTCCCGGATCGGGCTGTCCCGCAACACGGCCCGCATGTTGGCCGCGCTGCTGGCCTGCCCCGGATGGGGCCGGAGCGCCTGGAGGTCGGCGTCCAGGACGTCGTCGCTGCCCATCAGCCCCTCGATGCTCATCGCCGCGCTGAGGTCGGCGGTGGTGACCAGCCGGCGCAGGTCGTGGATGGCCAGGCAGAGCATGCCGAGCATGCCGTCGGTACCGTTGATGAGCGCCAGACCCTCCTTCTCCTCCAGCACGACCGGGGTGATGCCGGCTGCGGCGAGCACTGCGGCGGCATCGTCGAGCTGGCCGTCGCCGTCCCGCACGACGCCCTCGCCCATCAGAGCGAGGGCGCAGTGGGCCAACGGAGCCAGGTCGCCGGAGCAACCTAGGCTGCCGAACTCGTGGACGACCGGCACGATGCCCGCGTTGAGCAGCGCGGCATACGTCGCGAGGGTCTGCTCCCGGATGCCGGTCCGCCCGGTGGCCAGGGTCTGGACCCGCAACAGCATGAGTGCCCGGACGACCTCACGCTCGACCTCGGGACCGGTGCCGGCGGCGTGCGACCGGACGAGGGAGCGCTGCAGCTGGGCGCGCAGCTCGACCGGGATGTGCCGGGTCGCGAGGGCTCCGAAGCCGGTGGACACGCCGTAGTGCGGGACGGTGTCGCCGGCGAGCGCCTCGATGACCGACCGCGTCGCGCGAACCCGGTCCAGCGCTGCGGTGCTCAGCTCGACCGGTGCACCGTCCCTGGCCACGGCGACGACCTCGGCGACGGTGAGCGGGCGGTCGCCGACGACGACGGGTGTGAGGGGCTGGGCTGCGGTCTCCATGACACTCATTGGAGCGCAGCTATGCCCCTTGTCGAACCCGCTGACCCCGCATAGCGTCTGGGATGCCAGACAGTGGTCCTCCTCGTCGTCATCCCGGCCCCCTTTTCGCACCGAACACCGGACACGCGGCATACGGACGGGCCGGCGGGGGCCGTATGCCGCGTGTCCGGTGTTCAGTCGGCCAGGGCGGGGGCGGGTGTCCGGTCGGCGGGGGCCGTATGCCGCGTGTCCGGTGTTCAGTGGGCCAGGGTGGGGCGGGTGGCCGGTGGCGCGGGGCACCGCAGGGACGGGCGCGGCCGCATCCGGCGCCTGGCCCGCTTCCGCCCGCCCGCGCCGCATAGCCTGAGACGTACGTCCCCATCCGCAGCGGAAGGGGAGAGGAGCCAGCCGATGGATTTCACGACCAAGCCCCTGGACGCGTCCACCTGGGACGCCTTCGCCGAGCTCGTCGAGCGCAACAACGGGATCTTCGGCGGCTGCTGGTGCATCGGCTTCCACCTGGACCACAAGGACCGGAGCCTGGACTACCGCAGCGCCAAGGAGGAGCGGGTCCGGACCGACCGGGCGCACGCAGCTCTCGTCCTGGACGAGGCCGGGCTGGCGCAGGGGTGGTGCCAGTTCGGCAGTCCGGCCGAGCTGCCGGGCATCAAGCATCGTCGGGAGTACGACAAGGACGCTCCCCCGGTCCCGGACTGGCGGATCACCTGCTTCTACGTCGACCCGAAGCACCGGGGCCAGGGCGTGGCACGGGTCGCCCTCGAGGGGGCGCTCGACCAGGTCGCCCGGCGCGGCGGCGGTCTGGTCGAGGCGATTCCGGAGGTGACGACGGGTCGTGACGCGCCGGGCCGGTTCCTCTTCAGCGCGACGGTCGAGCTGTTCGAGCAGTACGGCTTCACCTGCGGTCGGCAGGTCGGCAAGCACGCCTACATCGTCAGCAAGGACGTCGCGCCACGCCCACCGTAACGAGATCTACCCAAAGTCGAGTCACCCCTGGCCGGGGCCGCGACTTGGGGTAGATCTCGCGACGGGCGGGCGCGACTTGGGGTAGATCTCGTCAGGGGGCGACGGCAGGCCGAGCGGCGCCAGCGAGCGCGGCATACGCGCCGCCCGGTCGCGCCGCGAGGTCGGTATGCCGGCCCAGCTCGACCACCCGTCCGTGATCGAGCACGGCGATCTGGTCGCTGTCCTTGATCGTGGACAGCCGGTGGGCGATGGTGATCGTCGTGCGGCCCTGGACCAGCTCGTCGAGCGCTGCCTGGAGCTCGCGCTCGGTGGTGTTGTCCAGCGCACTCGTCGCCTCGTCGAGCACGAGCACCCGCGGGTCGCGCAGGACGGTGCGGGCCACCGCCAGCCGTTGCTGCTCGCCGCCGGAGAAGCGGTGGCCGCGTGAGCCGACCATCGTGTCCAGGCCGTCCGGCAGCGAGGCCACGAGCTCGGCGATCTGGGCCGACTCCAGGGCCCGCCACAGGCCGGTGTCGGTGGCGGACGGAGCCGCGAGCAGCAGGTTGTCGCGGATCGAGGCGTGCACGAGGTAGGTCTCCTGCGAGACGACGCCGACGATGGCGGCCAGCACCTCGGGGTCCAGGTCGCGGACGTCGACGCCGTCGATCGTCACCCGGCCGGCGGTGGGGTCGTAGAGACGGGCGACGAGGGCGGCCAGGGTCGACTTGCCGGAGCCGGTCGGGCCGACGAGCGCCAGCGACGTCCCGGCCGGCACGACGAGGTCCACGCCGGAGAGAGCCTCACGGTCAGCACCGGCATACCGGAAGGACACGCCGGCGACACGCACCTCGCCGCGCACGTGTGTGGACGTCGACGGGCACCGGCCGCGCCGGAGCAGGCACCTCGGGCACGAGGTCGAGGTACTCGAAGACCCGGCTGAACAGGGCCATCGACGAGACCCACTGGGCGCCGACGTTGAGCAAGCCCATGAGCGGACGGAAGATGCCGTTCTGCAGGGTGGTGAAGGCGATGAGCGTGCCGATCGTCATCCCGTTGCGCGTCGCCGGCAGACCCGCGGCGAGGTAGATGACCGCCGGGATGGCCGCGAAGATGATGCCCATCGTCGCCATCCGCCAGCGACCGGCAAGCTGCGAGCGCAGCTCGAGGTCGGCCAGCTCGCCGGAGATCTCGGCGAACCGCTCGGCGTTGCGACGGGACGTGCCCATCGTCTTGGCCAGCCGGACTCCGCTGACCGAGAGCCCCTCCTCGATCTGGACGTTGAGGTCGGCGAGCTGCCGCTGCTGGCGAGCGGTGATCTCCCGGCGCAGGAGGGCGACCCGGCGGGTCAGCCAGATCGAGGGCGGCAGGATCACCAGCGAGATGAGCGAGAGCCGCCATGACAGGGCGACCATCGCAACGACCGTGGCGACGGCAGTCGTCAGGTTGGCGGCTATCGAGGTGGCGGTCGTGGTGACGACGCCCTGCATGCCGTTGACGTCGTTGGTGAGCCGGGACTGGACCTCACCGGCGCGGGTCCGGGTGAAGAAGCCGAGCGACTGGCGCTGGAGGTGGCCGAAGACCGCGGTGCGCAGGTTGTGCATGACTCGCTGGCCCACGCGCGAGGACTGCCAGGTCTGGACGACGCCGAGCAGCTGGGTGGTCAGGGCCACGGCGACCATGCCGACGACCGACCAGACGAGCAGTCGGACGTCCTGGTGCGGGATCGCGTCGTCGACGACGTCGCGCACGAGGAACGGCTGGGCCATCGAGATGACCGAGGTGGCGACGATGACGAGGGTGACGAGGCCGACCCGCCACCGGTGGGGGCGGAACAGCGCGGTGACGCGGGAGAGGGGGACCGGCGCCTCGGCGAGCTGGGCCCGGTCGCGCGGGTCGATCCGCTGCGGCGCCAGGCCGCGCAGGGTCGCTCCGCCGCCGGGGCGACCGGGAGCGGGTCCGGAACGGCTGCTGGGACCGCCGCCGCGACCCGAGGATCCCGCGGTGGTGGCGATGTCGGTGGTGAGGGTGTCCGTCATGGGCACCGCTCCTCTCTGGGGTCGATGTCAGTCGTCAGGCTTTCATGAGGTTACCTCACTATGAGTCGAACACAGGAGCTGTTTCGCGCTATTCCCGGACCGCTCTCGGCCGGGGCTATCTTGAGCCGTATGCCGTCGCCCGAGCCCGCGCCCGCCTCCGCGCCCGCCTCCGCGCCCGAGCCCGAGCCAGATCCCGCGCCCGAGCCAGCGGCCGCCGTCGACACCGAACCCGAGATCCCGCTCGGCGACCTGTTCCTGCTGACGTCGCGACAGGTGCGTCACCGTTGGGCCGCCTCGCTCACGCCGTGGGACCTGGCCCCCCACCAGGGTCGGGCGCTGCGCCTCGTCGCCGACCTGGGGCCGGTCCGACCCGGCGTGCTCGCCGAGCACCTGCGGATCGCGCCCCGCTCGGTGACCGACGTCGTCGACGCACTGGAGCAGCGGGGTCTCGTCGAACGTCGCCCCGACCCCGGCGACCGCCGCGCCACCGTCCTGCGCCTCACCGCGGCAGGCCGGAAGGTCCGAGCCGCGATCGACGCCTCGCGCCGCGAGACGGTCGACGACTTCTTCGGGTGGCTGTCCGGGCCGGACCAGGTCACCCTGCGTCACCTCCTTGTCCAGCTCACCACCGACGACGACGCCGTAGCGGCCGGCACGAGCACCAGACCGATCGACCAAGGGCACGGCGCACCCACCGGCGCCGCTGCCCAGGGCGCCACCCGGTGAGCAGCGTCCCCGCCGCGGGTCACGCGCTCGACGTGCTCACCCTGCT
>JAICMC010000128.1 GCA_025929465.1 Nostocoides sp. | reverse complement strand
GGGTTCACGACGAGCCACCCGCCGTGCGTCTCAGGACTGTCGAGGACCAGGACCTGACCGTGCTCTTTGACCACCAGGCGGATCCGCAGGCCGTCGAAATGGCAGCGTTTCCGGCTCGCGACAAGGATGATTTCGCGGCGCACTGGGCGAAAGTCCGCGCCGACGACACCTTGGTTGTGCGCACCATCGTCGCCGATGGCAGGGTGGCAGGTCAGATCGGCTGCTGGCCGCAGGATGGGCAGCGTCTGATCGGCTACTGGGTCGGACGCGAGTTTTGGGGCCGCGGCGTTGCGACGCAGGCGCTCGCCCGGCTCATGGAGGAGGTGACGATCCGACCGCTGTACGCGCATGTCGCGGTGCACAACGTGGGCTCGATCCGCGTCCTGGACAAGTGTGGCTTTCGGCGCGATCGCGTACAGGAGGAGACGAGGCCAGCATCCGACGACGGCATCGAGGAGCTCATCTTCGTGCTGAACGCGTAGGTCTGCGCAGCACGGCGCCCGGAGAGCCTCGGTCGACGCCAACGCGCTGTCATCGGCAAGACGGGCGGTGCGTACCCGCGTCACACCGCCGCGAAGCGCGCTCGCCTGGACGTCGCGGCCGGGGTGATGTGTGAGGTGGCCATGAGGGATCCGGTGGTTTGATCGCCGCCGCCGCGGCTCGACCGTCGATCAGCGTGTTCGGCGACGACGCCGACCCCTCCTTCCACGACAAGGCGGCCTCCTGCTCCTTGGTTCAAGACCACGCACTCGTGGACGGCAACACGCGTCTGGGGTGGTCCGCGACTAGCGTCCTCTGTCTCGTCAACGGTCGTGATCTGACCCACGCGGTCGACGAAAGCGGAGGAGCTCGTGCTCGCTTCGGCGGCCGCCGGCTGGACGTGCCGGGCCGACCGTTGCCGCGAAGGCGCCCACCGAGCCGGTCGAGAGCCGAGAGCACTGGACGAGCGAGCACGTCGGGCGATACTGGCGTTGTCAGCGCGGCGTGCGAAGGAGTGCCCCAAATGCCGACCCCTGATCGTGATCGACGCGACCCAACACGCAGCCCCACCCCCGATCGGGTGGACCGGTGGCGGGGCCGAACAGCGTTCCTGGTCGCGGCGATCTTGGCCGGGGCGCTGGTCCTGGCCGTCTTCGTCGCGCCCATCGAGCGTGCTCGGGCCCTGACCGAGCTCATCTCGGCGGTCGCCTGGCCGCTCGGAATCACCCTCGCGCTCCTGTTGTTCTGGCCGCAGGTTCAGGTCTTCGTCCGCGAGATCACGCGGCGGGTGCAGAGTGGCGAGCCGGTCAAGCTGGGGCCGGTCGACCTGCCCGAGCTGGCGCGGCGGGTCCCACCTCCCCCGGCCGACGGCGACGTCTCCCTCGCGAACGTCGCGCTGCTGCACACCAGTTTTGCGCGACCCGACAAGTCGGCAGCGTTCTCCGGCGGGCGCGACTACTTCCAGATCGAGGCGATCGTCATCGCCCCACCCGAGGTCATGCACCGCATCGACTCGGTCGTCTATCACCTGGAACAGGCGTGGCCGGAGGGATCGCGCAACCCCGTACGCCGGGATCCCGGCGACCGGTTCAAGCTCAAGGAACTTGCGAATGGCACCTCCATCCTGCGCGCGACGGTCAACTTCAAGAGCGGGCAGCAGGCCCTGGAGCTGAACCGCTTCATCGACCTACGGCCCGACGGGCCGCGCCTGTGAAGCCGGTTCCGACGTCGACTGACCGGAGTCCGGAGGGTCGCCGCAGGGGGTCTCGACTGGGAGCGAGTGGACGTATGCCGGCCCCGCGATGCCGCCTCGAGACAGTCTGGGCCGCGTGGTCCAGCTGGCCACATGGCCGTTCTCGGCATCCGCTCGTTGACCGTCGTCAGGCCGGAGCGGATCAGGAAGACGCAGCAGCACGACCATGGCGCCCAACAGCCAGACCCGGGGCTGTGTACCGGCTTGTGATCCTTTGCTCCGACAGGAGGAGGGCAGGCTGATCACGGTTGGCATTTCGGACGCGGCGACTCTGGCCGACGCGCTCGGCAGTAGGTCTCCGCGGACGGCTCCTCGGTCGACCCCCCAGGTAGGCGCTTCCAGCCCCGAGATCGACATAGCGGGCGGTTTCCGGTGACCACCACGACAAGTACGCCGCACCGGGCATGGTTGGGCTGCTCGGGTCGCCCACCTGCGTCGCGGGATCGTCTTCGGCGACGCCTGGGCCAAAGGGCAGATGGACTACCGCGCCGAGAACGCCCACCCAGACGACCGGCAGGCGGCACCACGGATCTACCTCACCTACCTGCACCTCTTCGGTGACCCGTCGCTTCGCCTCTGGTGAAGCCCATCTGCGAACAGACCAGTGCCCGACCCGGCCAGGAGCATCCGAGCTCGGTGCAGACCCACGGTCGGTCGGTCGTCGTGAGTCGTCGCCCTGGCCATGGTCGAGGCCTCTGCGTTGAGAGGGGCACCGAACGATGCACGGTCGATGCAAGTGGAACGGGACAGGTCCCTGGTCCTACGTCTCCGCAGGCCATCGCCTCATCGGTTGGCTCCCCCGGTTGGACTCGAACCAACAACCCTTCGGTTAACAGCCGAATGCTCTGCCAGTTGAGCTACAGGGGAAGGCGCTGGGAAACCATAGCAAAGACCGGGTGACCGAACGAAACCGCCATGGGCAGCACGAGTAGAGCGCGACCCTCAGGTCAGCCCCACCTGCTCACGCAGCCTGGCCATGGCCTCCTCCGTGGCGTGGCGGACCTCGGGGTCGGCCGCCCGGACCCCGGGACCGAGGAGCGTCTGGGCGACCAGCTCGCCCGAGGCGAGATCCTGCCGGATGACGACGCGCGCGGTGCGCCGGCCCCGGAACCGAAGGGACTCGGCGAGCACGACGGAGGCCTGCACCCGCTCCCGCAGGGTCTCGGGCACGAACGTCGCGCCGTCCCGGAACACCCAACGGGTGTCCGGGGCTCCGTCGACCCAGCTGACCGTCAGCGCCTCCTCGTCGGCGTCCCAGGTGCCGCCGTCGACGAGGTGCCACGGCCGGTCCAGCACGATGGACCCCTCGACGTCGACGACGAAGACGTGGTGCGTCCCCGCCACGACGACAGCTCCGGAGCCGGCGTCGACACCCCAGGAGAGCACCTTCTCGCGCGTGCGGTCGTGCAGCGCGACCCGGACCTGGCCGGGCAGGGCGCCCGTGCGGGCCGGCCGGCGGCGTGCGAAGGCCATCGTCAGGCGCCTTCCTCACGCAGCGCCGCCTGCTGGCGCTGCAGGTCCTGCAGGCGCGCCGCCAGGTTCCTCGTGACCGTCGGGTCGGCGTCGGGGTCCGAGCCGAGCCGGCGCATCGCCGACATCGCGTCGGCCACCTGCCGGGCGAGGGTCACCTCGTGGACCCTTGCGAGGAGGGCGTCGACATAGCGTCGCTCGGGCCGGCCGGTGAGCTTGTCCATCCGGGTCGGCAGGGGTGCGACGGCCAGGTCGGCGACGAGGGAATGGACGGCCAACGGGGCGGCGCTCATCACGGCATCGGTCCAGGCCCGGGTCGACCGGCTGGCGTCAGGGCCGCCGGCTGCGCGGATGCCGTCGAACACGGCCCGGTGGGCAGGAGCACCGAACGCATCCGGGTCCAGCTCGTCGACCGCACCGACCGGGAAGAGGTCGGGATACTGCAGGAGGGCCTGGAGCAGCTGGCGCTCGGCGTGGACGACAGGGTCGCGCAGGTTGGGCGGCGGCAGGGCGCCGGCCAGCTCGGCGCCGGTCGGCTCCGGCACCGGCTCGCTGCCGTCGGGCCGCGGCGCCCCGGCCCGGGAGGCCGCCGCCGCACCGGTGGACGGGGCCGCCGGCGTTGGGGCCCGCCGGACCGCCTCGCGCATCTGGTCGACCTCGACGCCGAGCCAGCCGGCGACGGTCCGGATGTACTCGGGCCGCAGGGCGGCGTCGCGGATGTCGTGGACGATGGGGGCCGCCGCCTTCATCGCCTGGACCCGTCCCTCGGCGGTGCCCAGGTCGAAGCGGTTGATCGTCGTGCGGACCGCGAACTCGAACATCGGCACGGCATCCTCGACGAGGGCGCGCACCGCCGCCTCCCCCTTGGCCTGGCGCAGCTCGCACGGGTCCATCCCGTCGGCGGCGACGGCGACGAAGGACTGCGAGGCCCAGCGCTGGTCCTCCTTGAACGCCTTCATCGCGGCGGCCTGGCCCGCGGCGTCGCCGTCGAAGGTGAAGACCACCCGCGCTGGCGCCTGCTCGGCCTCGTCGCGCAGGATCCGGCGGAGCGTCTTGATGTGGTCCACGCCGAACGCCGTGCCGCACGTCGCCACCGCCTCCGGGATCCCGGACAGGTGGGCCGCCATGACGTCGGTGTAGCCCTCGACGACGACCGCGCGCCGGTCGCTGCTGATCGACTTCTTGGCCAGGTCCAGGCCGTACAGCACGGTCGACTTCTTGTAGATGGGGGTCTCGGAGGTGTTCAGGTACTTGGCCTGCATCGGGTCGTCGTCGAACAGGCGCCGCGCCCCGAAGCCGATCGGGTCGCCGGTGATGTCACGGATCGGCCAGACCAGCCGGCCGCGGAACCGGTCGTAGGCCCCGCGCGAGCCGCGCCCGGACAGCCCGCCGAGGGTCAGCTCGTCGTCGCTGAACCCCTTGCCGCGCAGGAACCTGGTCAGCTCCTCGCCACCCCGGGGCGCGTAGCCGACGCCGAACAGCCGGACGTGCTCGGAGCCGAACCCGCGCGCTCGGAGGAACTCGCGCCCGATCCGGGCGTCGGGTCGCTGGAGCAGGGCATCGGTGTAGAACTCCTCGGCCGCGCGGTGCGCCTCGACCAGGCGGGAGCGACGGCCCAGGCCGAGGCCGTCTCCGGAGGTACGCGGTCCGCCGTCCTCGTAGCGCAGCTCCATCCCGAGCTTGGCCGCCAGCCGCTCGACGGCCTCGGTGAAGGTGAGGTGCTCGACCTTGGTGACGAAGGAGATGACGTCACCGCCCTCGCCGCAGCCGAAGCACTTGTAGGTCCCGTTGGCCGGCCGCACGTTGAACGACGGCGTCTTCTCGTCGTGGAACGGACACAGTCCCTTGAACGTCCCCGGACCGGCGGGTCGCAGCGTGACGTGCTCACGGATGACGTCGTCGATCGCGCTGCGCTCCTTGACGGTTGCGACGTCATCGGCCCGGATCCGGCCAGCCACGGTGCCTCCTCTCGCTCATCGGTGCCCATCATGTCAAAGGCGGGTGACCGGCATACCGGCCCGCGGTCAGCACCACCGCCGGTGCAGGACAAGGGCCCGCACGTCGGTGAGCGAGGCGACCTGGTCGACGACGACACGCAGCCGGGCGGCGTCGTCGCCGGCCGCCGCGTGGTCGGCGCGAAGGTCGGGGTCCAGCCGCTCCTCCGGACGCTCCCGGTAGGCCGCGACGAGGTCGGCGACGACCTGGCGCTGGTGGGTCATGATCTCGGTCCGCTCGACGGAGAACATGACGAAGTGGGCGGCGACCGCCTTCAGCACCGCGACCTCGGCACGCGCGTCGACCGGGACGACCAGGTCGGCCTCGTGCCGGGTGAGGTCGCCGGGGCCGTGCTCGGCCCGGGTCGCCACTTCGACGGCCTGGACGAACCGGCCGACGATCCCCGAGGTCATGTCCTTGAGAGCGGCGAGGCCGCCCCGTGAGCCGTCGTAGGTGGTGGGGACCAGGCCGGTGCCGAGCAGCCGGTCCAGCGCACCGCCGAGGTCGTCCTGGGTGAGGTCGGCGGCATACAGGCCCCCCGCGACGGCGAGCACGCCGGCGACGTCGGTCGTGTCGCGCAGGCTGCGCAGGTCCAGCCGTCCCGACGCCACCGCGTCCTCGACGTCATGGACGGAGTAGGCCACGTCGTCGGACCAGTCCATCACCTGTGCCTCGACACATCGTCGGCCGGTGTCGACGCCCTCCCGGAACCAGTCGAAGACCGGCCGGTCATCGGCATACGCCCCGAACTTCGGGCTCGCCACCGAACCCGCGCCTCGTGCCCACGGATACTTCGTCGCCGCGTCCAGGCTCGCGCGGGTGAGGTTGAGGCCGGCAGGGCGCCCGTCGGGGTGGATCCGCTTGGGCTCCAGCCGGGTGAGCAGCCGCAGCGTCTGGGCGTTGCCCTCGAAGCCGCCGATGTCGACGGCCACGGTGTCCAGTGCGGTCTCCCCGTTGTGGCCGAACGGCGGGTGACCCAGGTCGTGCGCGAGGCAGGCGGTGTCGACGACGTCGGCGTTGCAGCCGAGCGCCTCGCCGAACTCACGGCCGATCTGGGCGACCTCCAGGGAGTGCGTCAGCCGGTTGCGGACGAAGTCGTCGCTGGCCGGGCCGAGCACCTGGGTCTTGCCCGAGAGCCGGCGCAGCGAGGCGGAGTGCACCAGCCGGGCCCGGTCGCGGGCGAAGTCGTCGCGGTCGGCCCGCTTGGTGACCGGGTCCTCGGTGACCCATCGCTCCCGGTCCCGCGCCGCATATGCCACGGGCCGAGCCTAGGGCGAGGCGCTCAGCCGGCGTCGTCCCGGGGCAGGCCCAGGGCGCTGCGGCTGCGGGCCACCCACGCCGGCGGTTCGCCGTAGCGCTGGCTCGGGATGAGGCGACCGTGCCGGCTGTCGTCGACGACCTGAGCCATCCGTCTGTCCCTCGTGGCCTGCTGCTTGGCCGTGAGCACCCAGTTGACGCAGATCCGGCGGTAGCTCGGGGTCGCTGCCGCCCACCAGGCACCGGCGAGCGCGTCGGCGGCCAGCACCGCGGCATACGGCTCGGGGAAGTCGTCCAGGCCGGTCTGTTCATAGGAGTAGATCCCGCTGCGGTCCGGGCGGCGCCGCGCGTAGGCCGCGAGACCGGCCGGGTGCATCCGCCCCGCTGCGGTCAGCCGCTCGACGTGAGCGACGTTGACGGTGCTCCAGTTGCCCCCGGGCTTGCGCGGCGTCCACCGCTGGCGGACGCTGTCCGGGCCCAGGCTCTGGACCTGGCTGTCGATCCAGCCGAAGCAGAGCGCCTCGGCGACGGCCTCCTCCCAGGTCAGCCCGCGCGGAGTGACATGCCGCTTGTTCAGGCCCATCCACAGCTCGGTCGCGGTGTCGTGGTGCGCCTCGAGCCAGCGACGGAAGGCGGCGGCATCGGCGAAGAACGTCGCCGGTCTGGGGGTCTCGTCCCCGGGATCCGCGCTCACGGTCCCAGCCTGCCACGCACGGCACGAGACCGGTCGGTCAGATCCGGATCCAGTCGGTCACCACCGACGAGCCGTTGGTGAGGTGCAGCCGGAAGGGGGCACCGGGTATCGGCGCGATGGCGAAGCAGCCGAGCGGGTCGACGGCGACGACGGTGCTCGTCCCGTCCTGCAGGGTGACCTGGATCCTGGCGTCGCCGGGGGCCGGGACGACCTGTCCCAGGAGCTCCCCCTCGCCCACCTCCACCTCGATGGTGAGCGTGCTGCTGGCGAAGGTCAGCGCTCGCAGCGGCGCCTGGTTGGAGCGTGCACCGCTCAGGGCCGGCTCCGCGGTCGTCGAGTCGTAGGTGAGGGCAGCCAGCTCGGCGTCGATGGTGCGCCAGCTGAACGCCCCGTATGCCGCCTGCAGCACCTGCGGTGGGACCACGTGCTCGCCGTGGACGGCCTCGCGCAGCATCGCGACCAGCTCCTGGTCGTTCCCGGTCCAGATGTCGTCCATGTCAGGATCCTTGCTCTGTGGAGGCAGTGCTGAACCACTGCATGATGAGGGGGGAGTCACGCAGCTTGCCCAGGCAGCGCGAGCGGGTCGGGCCGATGCTGCCGACCGGGATCGCCAGCCGGGCACTGATGTCGGCGTAGGAGTGCTCCTCGGTCTCGAAGAGCATGGCGAGCAGTCGCTGGCAGTGCGGCGGGAGCTGCGCCAGTGCCTCGCGGACCGAGGCCCGTCGCTCGGCAGCCAGCACCTCGGTGTCCGGGGCCGACTCCTCGCCGCTCGCCGGCTCGACGACCATCGCGTCGACCGACCACCACGTGCGGGGCCTGCCGCCACACAGCTTGATGCACTCCCGACGCGTGGTGGTGACCAGCCAGCCGGGCAGGGCCGCCGGTTCGCGGATGGTCGCCAGGTGCTCCACGGCCCGCAGCCAGACCGTCTGGGAGACGTCCCCGCCGTCGGCGTCGCTCAGCCGGAAGCTGCGGCAGACCGACCAGATGAGGGCGGCGTACCGGTCGACGAGGGCGTTCCACGCCGCCTGGCTCCCCTCCCGGGCCTCGGTCACGAGCACGTCGATGCTCTGCTGTTCGACGGTCATCCCTCACCCCTTGCCGTCAGGGTGGTCCGCAGGCCAGTCCGAGGGAGCCGTCGAGGCCACGACCGGCCGGCCGTCGCCGTCCAACGGGTCGCTGTGCTCCCTCAGCTCCTCCCAGGCCGCTCGGGCGCTCCGTCCGGGCCCGACCCTGCGAGCGATGGCGCCGCTGACGATGGCGGCCGCGAACGAGGTCCCGTTCCAGCGGCCGAACCGGCCGGTCGGCTGCCCGGGTCCCAGGTCGCAGGTGCTGGCGACACCGACCCCCTGGGCGTAGGCGTCGACCCAGGGCACGAGTGGGCTGAAGTCGGCGGGCCGGTCGCCGTCGAGCGCGCCGACACAGACCACGCCGTCGAGTGC
>JAICMC010000039.1 GCA_025929465.1 Nostocoides sp. | reverse complement strand
GGGGTCCCCGGCCCCGCACCCCCTCGGGGGGCCCCCGCGCGGTGCGGGTGCCGGGGGCGGGGCCGTGGCGGGGTGGGGGGGGCCCGCTCGCCCAGCACCCGCCACCGGTCAGCTGAACATCCGCACGGCCGACGCCTCGGTCTCGGCGTAGCGGGCTCCCGCGGCGCCGAGCACCGAGCCGATGCTGTCCAGGCTGGCCTGGACCTGTCGCTGGGTGCCCTGCCACTGCTGGACCACACCCTGGAACTGGCTGGCCGCCGAGCCCTGCCAGGCGTCCTGGAGGTCCCCGAGCCGGGCCATCATCGCGCCGACCTGGGTCTGGATCTCGCCGGAGATCCGGGCGATGTCCCCGGATGCGGCCTGGATGCGGTCGGTGTCGACCTGGAAGTGTCCGGACATGTCCGTCCCCTCATGGGATGTGGTCGGTGCCCTGGTGGCCCCGATCCGATGTCAGGCAGGGTAGGGCGATCCGCCGACCCGGCCGTCGACTTTTCCACAGGGCGGTTCACCGTCGGCGGTGGTGGCTACGCTCGCGGAGTGAGTGTCCTCATCGATCCGCCGCGATGGGCAGCGCACGGGAGGCTCTGGTCGCACCTGGTCAGCGACACCTCGCTGGCCGAGCTGCACGCCTTCGCCGATCGGGCTGGGATACCGGCGCGGGGCTTCGAGGGAGACCACTACGACGTGCCGCAGGAGCGGTATGCCGCGCTCGTCGCGGCCGGCGCGCTCGAGGTCGACGGCCGGACCCTGCTCCGGGCCCTCCAGCACAGTGGGCTGCGGACCCAGAAGCGGCGCCACGAGCGGGTGGTCCGGTCCACCCCCGACGCCCCATGGCTGCCGCCCGGCGGTCGGGCCGACGTCGTCGCCTCGCGCCAGGCCGAGCCGCCGGTCCCGACCGTGGTCGTCCGGGTCGCTGTCCGCGCCCGCGGCCGGCTGCTCGTCGTCGAGCGACCGGGCCATGGGCTCGACCTCCCGTTCCGGCCGGTGGGGGAGCAGTCAGCAGGGGCCGCCCTCGCCGAGCTCCTCGGATCGGTGGTCGGCCTTCCGAGTCCGCCTGCCCGACTGCTCGGCTACGTCCGCAACACCGTCGCCCGCCCCTCCCCGGGCTACCCGTGGCCGACGCCGCGCGCCTGCTTCACGGTCTTCGCCATGGACATGGGCCCCGAAGCCGGGCAACGGCTGCCGGGCGTCTGGCTGACCGATGAGGAAGCGGTCGGCGCACTCGCCGAGCGACACTGGTGGCCGCTCATGAGCGTCGGTCCGCCGTGACCCGCCTGCTGGCGACGGCCACCGGCGTGACCTTCGCCGACGGGACCTCGGCCGACGTCGAGCTGTACCTCTCCCCGGCGCCGGCGGAGGAGTCGCGCGTGTTCGCAGCCATGGTGTTCGTCCGGGATGCCCACGGTGACTTCGCCCTCGTCCACAGCGTCCGTCGTCAGGAGTGGGGCGCTCCCGGGGGGTGGCGTGAGGGGTCCGAAGCGGTGCGGGACAACGCGGTTCGCGAGGTGGCAGAGGAGACCGGCATACGGCTGGACCCCGAAGAGCTGACCGCGGTCGGCTACGAGCGGTTCGGCCGGCAGACCGGTCACGGCCTGTGGCGGCCCGGTCAGGACGTCCTGCAGTGCTTCCGGGCCCAGCTGGCCGAGACCGCTCCGGTGCTGCGACCCTCGCTCGACGACACCTCGGACCGGGCGTGGGCCTCGTGGGCCGAGTTCGAGCTCCGGTGCGGCCACCTGTTCTGGTGGCCGCTCGCGGTGGCGGTGTTCAGCTGAGCCGGTCCAGCTCGCGACGAAGGTTGGCGCGGGCCCGTTCGGTCCAGTCGGCGTCGGCGGCGGCCGTCGCGTAGATCCGGTGGCGGTCCAGGAACGGCGCGAGGACGGCGGTTCGCCCCCGCGCGTAGGCGGCGTCGGGCAGCCGGGCATACTCCTCACGGACCTGCGCGCAGTACGTGTCGAACCGCTCGGGTGCGGCGGACAGCACCCACAGGTCGGCGTCGTGGAAGGCGCCCTCCAGGGCGTCCGGGCCGGGCAGCTCGTGGCGCTCGCTCGCCCGGATGAGGTGGTCGACGGTCGCGAGGTCGGCGGTGTCGAAACCCAGACGCGGCAACGCAGCCGAGGCGACCTGTGCGCTGCGCCCCTCGTTGCCGTCCGCGTCCGGGACGGTGTAGACCGCGTCATGGAACCATCCGGCGAGGCGGCCGAGCGTGGCGCTCCTGGGGTCGAGGACCCCGGCCGACTCCAGCTCCTCCAACGCCCAGAACATCTCCACGAGGTGGGTGGTCGTGTGGTACCTGCGGTGCGGCTCGGACCACCGCCGCAGCAGGTCGGCGCCGGTGTCGTGGACCGCGGTGGGCTCGGCGTGCGGCGACAGGGCCCGGACGTCCTGGGCCCACCAGGCGATGAGTGCCGGCATGGGACCCAGTCAACCAGCGAGGGCCGGTGGCAGCTCGCGGGCGTGGACGACGGTCAGTGCGGAGACGGCCCGGGTGAGCACGACGTAGAGGCGGCGCAGGCCGGTCCGCTCGTCCGGTTCCGCCTCGGCGATGGCCGCCGGTTCGACGACGACGACCCGGTCGAACTCCAGGCCCTTGGCCACCGAGGCGGGCACGACGTCGACCTGGTGGTCGACGTCTCCGTGGTCCGTGCCGAGGGTGCCGTGCTGGACCCCGCCGTGGTGCAGCGCGGTGCAGATCGCCGCGACGTGGGCGTCGGCCACGATGACGCCCACCGACCCTGGCTGCCGCGCCGACTGCGCCACGACGTCGGCCACCTCGGCGAACAGTCGCCCTGGCGTCGTGGCGACCAGGTCGAGCCGTCCGCGGTTGTCGCGCACCGAGACCGGTACGCCGAGCCCTGGGGCCATGTGCGGCAGCAGGCGCGCGGCATACTCGATGACCGCGGCCGGGACCCGGAAGCCTCGGTCGAGGACCTCGATGTGGGCCCCGCTCTGTCCCAGGTGGCGCAGCGACTCCTCCCACGAGTCGGTGGCCCATGGGGTCGTTCCCTGGGCGATGTCGCCGAGGACGGTCGCCGCGCCGGTGGAGCACCTGCGCCCGACCGCCCGCAGCTGCATGGGCGACAGGTCCTGGGCCTCGTCAAGGATGACGTGCCCGAGGCTCGGGGTCCGGGTGAGCAGGTCGCCGACCTCGTCGAGCAGGACCTGGTCGGCGCGGCTCCACCGGGCAGAGACCTTGCTGCGCGGCCGTGCCGGCCAGCGGAGCAGCGACTGCTCCTCCTGGCTCAGCAGGTCCTCGGCGGCCGACGCGAGGGCCGCAGGGTCGCCGAGCAGCTCGACGAGGACCTGGCGGGCATCCAGGCTCGGCCACACCGTCCCGGCATACTTCTTGACCGCCGGGCTCGCCGCGACCGAGTCCTGGACCCGGTCGTCGGGGTAGCCGCCGGCCCGCTCCATCTGCAGCAGGACCGCGTGAGCCAGCCGCTGGGGGAGCATCCGCCGTCCCGCGTCGTAGCGGACGCCACGTGTGGTCAGCTCGTCGAGGATCTCCTGCACGACGTACGCGGGGACCCGCCACCGGCTCGCTCCCCGCGGCACGACCAGTGCCTCGGTGGCGGGCCGGACGTGCGACCACACCGCACGGTGCAGGACCTTGGCCATCCGCGCGTCACCCTTGAGGACCGCGGTCCCGGTGCTGTCGGTGGCCCGGGGCGGGTGGCCGGCCACCAGGTCGTCGACGGTCGTGTGGCCGACCTTCGCCTCGCCCAGCGTCGGCAGGACGGCGCCCACGTGGTCCAGGAAGGCGCGGTTGGGCCCGATGACGAGCACGCCCGAGCGGGCGAGCCTGTCGCGGTAGGTGTGCAGCAACCAGGCCGCCCGGTGCAGCCCGACCGCCGTCTTGCCGGTGCCGGGAGCGCCTTGCACGCACACCGTCGTCGTGGCCAGGGCACGGACCAGCTCGTCCTGCTCGGGCTGGATCGTCGCGACGATGTCGCGCATCGGGCCCTCGCGGGGCCGTTCGATCTCGCTGGCCAGGATGTGGCTGTTCCGGGTCTGCTCGGTGGCGTCCTGGAGGTGCTCGTCCTCGTATGCCGTGATCTGGCCGTGGTCGACGCCGAAGCGTCGGCGCAGGACGACCCCTGCGGGTCGGGCACGGCTGGCGCGGTAGAAGGCGGTGGCGACCTCGGCCCGCCAGTCGATGACGACCGGGTCACCGGCCGGATCACCGATGTGCCGTCGCCCGATGTAGAGGCGCTCCGGACCCGGGGCGCCCGGGGTGCTCCCGTCGGTGTCGATCCGGCCGAAGAACAGCGAGGTGGACGGGTCGTCCTCCAGGGCGCGTGCGCGGTAGTACAGCGCACGGGCCAGGACCTCGGCGTTGACCCGGTCGGCCGACTGCGCGTCGAGGGACAGGGTGTGCTCGCGCATCCGTCGAAGCGACTCTCGGGCGCGGGCGAGGTGTGCGCGTTCGTCGGCGAGCGTGGCCGGCTCGACGGGCGTCGTGGGGCTGTGGGGGCCGGAGCTGGCAGAGATGCTCATACCTCGAGAACGAGCATTGTCGCACGGTACCGGGCCCGTGCGCGACCGACTACTGGGAGTTTCCCGGCCGCGTGACGAGCTTGGTCTGCACGTCGAGGGTCTTGCCGCCCCGGATGACGGTGATCTTCACCGTCTCACCCGCGGTGCGCTCCCGGACGTTGGCGACGAGGGAGTCGGCTGAGTCCACCATCTGGCCGTCGACGGCGATGACGACGTCGCCGGCCTTGAGCCCGGCAGCCGCAGCGGGGGTCCCGGCGGCGACCGACGTGATCTTGGCTCCGGCTCGCTCGGCCGTCCCGTCCGAGGCCGTGCCGTCCTGGGTGCCCACACCGAGGTAGGCGTGCTGTGCCTTGCCACTGCTGATCAGCTGGTCGGCGATCGCCTTGGCCTCCCGGACCGGGATGGCGAACCCGATCCCGATGCTGCCGGCCTGACCGCTGCCCTGGGACAGCGAGGCGATGGCCGAGTTGATGCCGACGAGCTGTCCGGCCGCGTTGACGAGGGCGCCACCGCTGTTGCCGGGGTTGATGGCCGCGCTGGTCTGGATCGCGTTGGTGACCACCGTCTTGGTCGTCTGCTGGGACTGCCCGAAGGGGTTCGTCGGGTCCTGCTCGCTCGGGGACCCGGTCGTCACCGGCCGGTCGAGGGCACTGACGATGCCGGTCGTGACCGTGCCGGCCAGCCCGAGCGGGTTGCCGATGGCCATGACCGGGTCGCCGACCTTGAGGGCGTCGGAGTCGCCGACCGAGATCGGCGAGAGGCCGCGCGGCGCGTCGGACAGGCGCACGACGGCCAGGTCGGTCGAGGGGTCGGTCCCGCGGATCGTGCCCTTGAAGGAGCGCCCGTCGTTGAGGGTGACGGTCACCGCCTGGGCGCCCGCCACGACGTGGTTGTTCGTCAGGATGTTGCCGCCGGTGTCCAGGACGACACCGGAGCCCTGGTCCTCCCCGGCGGCCGTCTGGACCGAGATGGCCACGACGCTCGGCGACACGGCGGCAGCGGTCGCCGTCCAGTTCGGGGCCTGCGGGTCGGCCTGGACGACCGGCGCCGAGGCCGAGCCTGTGCCGCGACCCGGAGTGGACGAGGACTGCGCAATGGAGGGGTTTTGCGCATCCGTCGAGTCCATCCGGGTCGCGGCGTATGTGCCGCCACTGGCTAGCAGGGCGGCGAGCAACGCGACGGTAGTCAGCTCTACCGCGCGTCGCATCTTGCCCGGCTGGACGGGTTCCGTACCCACCGGCGCAGGCGCAGGTGGGTACGGTCCAGCCGGAAGTTCCTGGGTCGAGCCCACGTCGGGTGCCGTGCTGCTCGGGTGCTGCGTGACGTCGCCGAACCACAGCGGTGCGGTGCCTGAGCCGTGCTGCGGCTCCTCGTGCGGCGTCCGCGGCTGCTGGTGCAGGTCCGTCATGAGAGGTAGTCAAGCCCCCGGAGGTCAAAGACCCGTGTGTTCCGGCTGGGAGTTTCCTGTGGGCAGCTCGACGACGAAGGTGGCGCCACCCTCGGGGGTGTGCGCCACGCCGACCCGGCCGTCGTGACCGGCGACGATGGCCGCGACGATGGCCAGGCCGAGTCCGCTGCCGCCGCTCTCCCGTGACCGGGCGAAGTCGGAGCGGTAGAACCGCTCGAACACCTTGCGGGCCGTGATGTCGTCGATGCCGGCGCCGTGGTCGCGCACCTCGACCCGGGCGTGCTCGCCGTCCCGGTTCATCCCGACGACGACCTCGATGGGTGTGCCCGACGGCGTGTGCCGGATGGCGTTGGCGAGCAGGTTGGCGAAGACCTGGCGCAGCCGCGGCTCGGTGCCGTCGACGACGACCGGTTCGAGCGCAGCGCCGAGCGACTGCAGGGTGATTCGCCGATCGGGTGCGAGCGCACGCGCGTCCTGGGTTGCATCGGCGGCCAGGACGGTCAGGTCGACCGGCCGGATGGAGGCCGTCGGCTCCTCGTCGAGACGGGCCAGGGTGAGCAGGTCCTCGACGAGCCCGCCCATCCGGGCGGCCTCCCCCTCGATCCGGCTCATCGCGCTGGCGACGTCCTCGGGACGGGAGACCGCGCCCTGCCGGTACAGCTCGGCATACCCCCGGACCGTGGCGAGGGGGGTGCGCAGCTCGTGGGAGGCGTCGGACACGAACTGGCGCATCCGCTCCTCGGAGGCCTCGCGGACGGAGAAGGACTGCTCGATCTGGGCAAGCATCGCGTTGAGCGAGCGGGAGAGGGAGGCCACCTCGTCGCCGGTGGTCGCGATGGGCATCCGCTGGGTGAGGTCGCCCTCGGCGATGGCTGCGGCGGTGTCCTCGATCTCCTCCAGGGGCCGGAAGGCGCGGCGCACGAGGTACCACCCGCCGCAGGCGCAGGCGAGCAGGACCGCGAGCCCGATCAGGCCGGCGACGGCCAGCATCCGGTTCACCGTGTGCGAGACAGCCGTGAGGGGGGTGGCGACGGCGAAGGTGCCGCTGCCGTCGGACCGTATGCCGGCCACCACCCGCCAGTCGATGTCGGCGTCGCTCGACCCGACGGTGAAGGGCCGTCCGGTGCGCACCACGGCGCTGGTCGGCTGCAGCGGTGGGATGGCCGGGGTGGCGCTGATCCCGTTGGGGCGGAACAGGACCGGCTCCGCCCCGTTGGACGGGGCGAGCAGCAGGGCGAAGGAGGTGCGGATCGTCGTCGTGGGGGATGCGGTCCGCACGACCGCCGCCGTGCGGGACAGGTCCTGGTCGAGCTGCCCGACCAGGTCACGGCGCAGCAGGTAGGCGGTGAACGCCGTGGTGAGGACGAGCGCCACCGCGGTGAGCAGCGACAGCACCGCGATCAACCGGCTGCGCAGCGGGATCGACTCCAGACGGCGCCGCAGCGCTTCGTTCCGGTGCGAGGCTGCTACCGACATCAGCCCTCGGGCGGCATACGGAGCACGTAGCCGACCCCGCGCTTGGTGTGGATGAGCGGGGGCAGGCCCTCGGTGTCGACCTTGCGGCGCAGGTAGGAGATGTAGGACTCGACGATCCCGGACTCCCCACGGAAGTCGTAGTCCCACACGTGGTCGAGGATCTGGGCCTTGGAGAGGACCCGGTTGGGGTTGAGCATGAGGTAGCGGAGCAGCTTGAACTCGGTCGGTGAGGTCTCGATGACGCGGCCCGCACGGCGGACCTCGTGGGAGTCCTCATCCAGCTCGAGGTCGTGGAACGCCAGGGCCGCCGAGGACGGGCTGTCGCCCCGGCTTCGGCGCAGGACGGCGCGGATCCGCGCGACGACCTCCTCGAGGCTGAACGGCTTGGTGACGTAGTCGTCGCCGCCGACGGTGAGGCCCTTGATCTTGTCGTCGACGGAGTCGCGCGCGGTGACGAAGACGATGGGCACCTGACGGCCGGACTCGCGCATCTTGCGGGTCACCGTGAAGCCGTCCATGTCGGGGAGCATGACGTCCAGGACGCACAGGTCGGGCTCGACCCTGGTCGCCGCATGGAGGGCGTCGGCGCCGCTGGCGGCCGTGTGCACCTCGAAGCCGGCAAAGCGCAGCGACGTCGCGAGCAGCTCACGGATGTTGGGCTCGTCCTCGACGACGAGCAGGGTGGCCTCGGGGTGCGTCGCAGTGCTCACCGCTCCAGCATGCCGCCGTTGTCTGTGAGTCTGCTGGACGGCGGCTGAGACGTTCGAACGGTCAGTAGGAGTAACCGTTGGAGGGGCTGTCGTCGAAGCTGACCCCGCTCGCCGCGATGATCGACACGACCGCGACCGCGAGGGCGACTCCGACGCCGAAGGCGATCCAGCCGTACCTGGTCAGCCGTCGTGAACCCGCGGGGTCGTCGTTCTGCTTGGTGAGCGCGACGATGGCCAGGATGGTGGCCGGGATCTGCACGACGCAGCAGATCATCAGGCCGGACAGGATGAGCAGGACGATGGCCGATACGTTGGTCTGCCGTTCCGGAACCTGCTGGAACCCGTCGTAGGGCGACCCCATGGGCGGCAGGCCGGGCGCCGGGTCTGTCCGGTAGGGGTTGCCGGACGGATGGGCGCCAGGGGGAGACGGCTGCACGGCATACGGGTTCGGGGGCACGGACGGGCCGTAGGACGTCGGGGGAGGGCGAACGGGCGGCGGCGGACTGCCGTAGGGATAGGGGGGCGCCGCCCCCGGCGGGGGCGGGGTCGGCGCGGCGGAGGGGTTGGGCGGCGCGGCATACGGGTTGCCGGTCCCGCGGACGGTCTCTGGCGGAGTCGGCGGAGTCGGCGGTGCCGTCGGGTCCGGCAGCGGCTCGTCCTCGGGGCGCTGGACATCGTCCGGTGGCTGGCTCACGGCGTCCTCCTGTCGTCGGTCGCGCCGCGCGCCCGACCATCGTCATCCAACCATGTCCCCACCCCGTCCCGGCCTCGTGCGACGATCGGCGGATGACGATGCGGATGCCCCAGCTTGAGCCGTTGCCGGGCCTGCCGGAGCGGGTGACGATCTACGAGGTCGGCGCGCGCGACGGCCTGCAGAACGAGCCGACGGTCGTTCCGGCCGCCGTCAAGGCCGAGCTGATCCGACGCCTGGTCGCCGCCGGTCTGGACCTGGTCGAGACCACCTCGTTCGTCAACCCCGCCTGGGTGCCGCAGCTCGCGGACGCCGCCGAGGTGCTCGACCTGCTGGGGGACCTCGGTCGGGGACCCCGCCGGCCGGTGCTCGTCCCCAACGAGCGCGGCCTGGACCGGGCGCTGGAGGCCGGCGTCGGGGCCGTCGCCGTGTTCGGCAGCGCCACCGAGACCTTCGCGCGGCGCAACCTCAACCGCAGTGTGGCCGAGTCCATCGCGATGTTCCGCCCGGTTGTCGACCGGGCTCGCGGGGAGGGGCTCTGGGTCCGCGGCTACGTCTCGATGTGCTTCGGCGACCCCTGGGAAGGGGAGGTCCCGTTGGGCCAGGTCGTCGACGTATGCCGGGCGCTCATCGACCTCGGCATCGACCAGCTCTCCCTCGGCGACACCATCGGCGTCGCCACCGGCGGCCAGGTCGTGGCCCTGCTCCGCGCCCTCGATGCGGTCGGGATCGGGGTCGACCGGATCGGGGTCCACTTCCACGACACCTATGGCCAGGCACTTGCCAACACCCTGCGTGCCCTCCAGGAGGGTGTGACCGTGGTCGACTCGTCCGCCGGTGGCCTCGGCGGCTGCCCGTACGCCAGGAGCGCGACGGGCAACCTGGCGACCGAGGACCTGCTCTGGGCGCTGCAGGGTGCCGGCGTGCGCACCGGCGTCGACCTCGAGGCGGTTGTCCAGACGAGCCGTTGGCTGGCCGGCCAGATGGGCCGGCCGAGCCCGTCGCGTGTGGTCAAGGCGCTCACCGGGGACTGAGCCGCCGCACCGCGCCGACGCCCGGCTCCGTCCCGGCACCCGCCCCGTCTGCGAGCCGCGCTCCACGGACGGGGGATAGCCTGCGGTGGTGAGCGAACCGACGTCGTCCGCAGCGTCCGAGCAGGCCAGCCCGAGCAGCGGCGAGCAGTGGGTCCTGCGCCGGGGACCGGACGTGCTCACGGTCGTCGAGGTCGGCGGCGGGCTCAGGGAGTGGACCCGCGACGGTGTCAAGGTGCTCGCCGGCTACCAGGCCGACGAGATGGCGCTGGCCGGTCGCGGCCAGCAGCTCATCCCATGGCCCAACCGGATCCGGGACGGACGCTACGAGCTGGACGGGACCGCATACCAGCTGGCCCTGAGCGAGCCCCAGCTGGGTAACGCCAGCCACGGCCTCGTTCGCTGGGCGAGCTGGCTGCCCGCCGAGCGGACCGAGGACAGCATCACCGTGCACAACCACCTGTTCCCGCAGCCGGGATGGTCCTGGCAGCTGGCGTCGCGGGTGACCTACCGGCTCGCCGACGACGGGCTCACCGTGCACATCACGGTCACCAACGTCGGTGCGGGGCGCGCGCCGTTCGGCTACGGCGCTCACCCCTACGTCAACATCGGGGACAGCTCCGTGGCGGACCTGTCCCTCCGGGTCCCGGCGGACCGCTACGTCACGGTCGACGATCGGATGCTGCCCACCGGCACGGTCGAGGTGCGCGACACCGCATACGACTTCCGGCAGGCCCGGCCGATCGGCGGGACGCAGCTCGACACGGCCTTCACCGGACTGGCCCGCGACGCCGACGGGCGCTGGCGGGTCCGCCTCGACGGCCTCGCCGCCCTGCCGGCCGTGACGCTGTGGGCCGATGCAGCGTTCGGGTGGACCCAGGTCTTCACCGGCAAGGCGGCCGCCGAAGGGGAGCACGGCGTGGCGGTGGAACCGATGTCCTGCCCCCCCGACGCGTTCAACTCCGGCACCGACCTCGTGCGGCTGGACCCCGGTCAGACGTGGTCGGGCACCTGGGGGATCACGCTCGGCTGACCGACGCCGTTGGCTCCGGCCGGGACGCGGCGCTCGAGGGCGAGGGTCAGCACGACCATGAGCGCGCAGCCGCCCACCACGAGGGCGATGAACGGGGACTGGAGCTGGTGCCTGAGCATGATGCCGGCGACGACCGGCCCGACGATCCCGCCGGCCTGGAACGCCCCGGAGGACAGCGCGTTGTAGCGGCCGCGGAGGTGGTCGGGAGCCAGGTCGTTGGTGATCGCCGGGATGGTCGGCTGGAGCAGGGTCTCGCCGAACCCGAAGAGGACGTGGAAGCCGATGACACCGGCCATCGCGTAGGCCGCTCCCGGCCAGACCCCGGTCGTGCCGAGCAGCAGCCAGGCCGCAGCCCAGACCGCTGCCATGACCAGGAGGACACGTGTGCGACGGTGCCCGGAGATCCGCCTGATGACCACCATCTGGGCCAGCACGATGATGGCGGTGTTGGCGGCGAACGCCCACCCGATCGTCCGGGTGCTGACGTGCGACGCCTCCCGCGCGAAGGCAGGGAAGCCGGCCTCCATCTGCCCGTAGCCGACGAAGGTGCCGAGGAAGGTCAGCCAGATCAGCCGGGCCATCGCCGGCTGCCGCAGGATGGCCAGGTAGGACGTGCCGGCCCCGGCTCCGTCCTCGTCGGGCGGTGCCTCGGCCCGACCGGTGACCCGGCGCAGCGGGCCGAGCAGCAGACCGACCGGGATGAGCATGGAGGCCGCGTCGAGCAGGTAGATGCAGGTGAACGTCCACGGTCGGTGCACGTCGACGACTGCTCCCGAGATCACCCCGCCCGTCCCGATCCCGAGGTTGACCAGGGCGAAGCTGATCCCGAAGTAGGTCTGCCGCGCCGGGCCGTCGACGATCGAGGCGATGAGCGCGTTGAACGCCGGCCAGGTGGTGCTGGACAGCCCCATCAGGGTCATCGCGAGCAGGGCCATGGGAACGGTGCGGGCGAAGGCCAGGATGCCGACGCCGAGCAGCTGGACCACGCACCCGGCGAGGATCACCGCCCGGGCCCCGAACCGGTCGACCGCCGCCCCGCCGGGGCCGGTGACGAGCACGCCGACCACGGCGATCCAGGCCAGCAGCGACCCCGCCAGGTCCAGGCTGATCCCGCGGACCTCGTGCAGGTAGATGATGGTGAACGGCAGGGTCAGCCCGCGGCCGAGCAGCTGGACCGCGGTCGTGGACAGCAGCCAGCGACCCTCGCGGGGCAGGTCGGCCCAGAACCCCCGCAAGGACGTGTGGGTTCCACCCCCGATGCTCGTCTCGCTCACCGGTCAAGGGTCGCAGAGGGTGCCGACAGGCTCGACCGCTTTTCCGCGGCGACCGGTGCGGGCGGCTCGGCGGGCAGCGGCCCCGTGGGGCCGCCTGGCAAACCCGGGCACGCGGCATACGCCCGAGCCGTTAGCCTATGTGCGGGGGCGTACGTCCGTGCGCCTCCCTTTTCAGTGCAACGCGCGAGGTGCAGGGTGCCCACAGGCAAGATCAAGTTCTTCAGCGAGGAGAAGGGCTTCGGCTTCGTCTCGGACGACGACGGCGGCGCGGACGTCTTCGTGCCCGCGAGTGCGCTCCCGTCGGGCATCACCTCGCTCAAGGGGGGCGCGCGCATCGAGTTCGGGATCGCCGACGGAAGGCGCGGGCCGCAGGCCCTGTCCGTGCGCGTCCTGGACCCCGCCCCGAGCGTGACGGTCAACAAGAAGCTGCGTGAGCGCAAGCCCACCGAGGACATGGTCTCCCTCATCGAGGACCTCATCCGGCTGCTCGACGACACCTCCAACAGCCTGCGCCGCGGCCACTACCCCGACAAGGCGCACGGCAAGAAGCTGGCCGACGTCCTGCGTGCGGTGGCCTCCGAGCTGGACCTCTGAGATGGCCGCCACCAAGGCCGACCCGACCCTCGCGGGGGCCGTCGAGGTCGCCCGCGACGCCGCGGTCGGTATCGCCGAGCCCGGGACGGTCGGTGAGCACGTCGAGTTCGTCATGGACCAGGAGCGGGTCGGCACGCACTTCTTCGCGTGCACCTACTCCGCCTACCCGGGCTGGCGCTGGGCCGTGACGGTGACCCGCGTGCCGCGCGGCAAGGTGGCCACGGTCTCGGAGACCTCGCTGCTGCCGGGGCCGGGCGCGCTGCTCTCACCCGCGTGGCTCCCGTATGCCGAGCGGCTGGCGCCGGGCGACCTCTCGGCCGGCGACGTGCTCCCGTACCACCTCGACGACCCGCGTCTGGAGCAGGGCTTCGAGGCGACCGGTGAGGAGGACGTCGACCAGATGGCGCAGTGGGAGCTCGGCCTGGGCCGGGTCCGGGTGCTGTCCGCGCGGGGCCGTGCCGACGCGTCCGAGCGCTGGTACGACGGGTCCCACGGACCGACCGCCGACATCGCGGTGCGCGCCGCGGCGCCCTGCTCGAGCTGCGGCTACTTCGTGCCGATGGCCGGTGCACTGCGGCACACCTTCGGCGTGTGCTTCAACGAGTGGTCCCCGAGCGACGGGCAGGTGGTGAGCCTGGACCACGGCTGCGGCGCGCACTCCGAGGTCGACATCGACCGGCCCGAGCCCGAGGTGATCGCCCCGCGCATCGTCGACGACTTCCAGGTCGACGTCCTGCGCTGACCGGCACCCGCCGCCCACGCCCCGCCCCCGCGCCCCACCGCCCGCGCCCCGCCGCACGTCGAACCGAGCGTGCCTCGGGGTAGCCCCGGCAGGGGACGGGGGGCTCGGCGTCGGGGTCAGTGCGGGCCGGCGGCGTTGCCGCGACCACGAGCCACGTAGGCGTAGCCCATCGAGCCGAGCACGAGCCCGGCCACGCACGCCCAGGGCCAGTAGTCGCGGGACCCGGAGTGCAGGCTCGGCACGACGAGGGTCACGACGAGCGCACCGACCCAGCAGCCGAGCCCGACGCGGATGATCCCCCTGGTGCTCACGGGGAGCGGTTGGACGGGGGGCAGGACCCGCGGGGAAGCGCCCGGCGTACGGTCTGGTCCACGATCTGGGGCGGCGTCCACGAACCCAGCCTAGCCACGCCGGCCCAGCCGCTATCTTGTGCGCCATGCCCAAGACTGGCGCCCCCCGCGCGCATGCCCAGGCCCCTCCCGCGCCGAAGAACGGACTCGACGCCTTCTTCCAGATCAGCGCGCGCGGCTCGACCGTCGCGCGCGAGATCCGGGGCGGGCTGGCCACGTTCTTCACGATGGCCTATATCGTCGTGCTCAACCCGCTCATCATCGGCACCGTGCCGGACGGCACCGGTGCCTTCCTCGGCGGCGGCAGGGCACCCGACCTGGCGATGGTCGCAGCGGCCACGGCGCTCGTCGCGGGCGTCATGACCATCCTCATGGGGGTCGTCTCCAACTTCCCGCTGGCGCTGGCGACCGGCCTCGGACTCAACGCCTTCCTCGCCTTCAGCGTCGCCTCGGTCAAGGGCATGACGTGGGCCGACGCCATGGGCCTGGTCGTCCTGGAGGGACTGGTCATCACCTTCCTGGTGCTCACCGGGTTCCGCAAGGCGGTCTTCGCGGCCGTCCCGGCCTCGCTCAAGACGGCGATCAGCGTCGGCATCGGCCTGTTCGTGGCGATCATCGGCTTCGTCGACGGCGGGTTCGTCCGCAAGTCGGCGAGCGGCCCGATGGGTGAGCTGGGCATCGGTGGCTTCCTCAAGGGCTGGCCGCTGCTCGTCTTCGTCCTCGGCCTCGCCGCGATCATCCTGATGATGGTCCGCAAGATCCGCGGCGCCATCCTCTACGGCATCATCGGCGCCACCGTGCTGGCCGTGGTCGTCGAAGCGCTGGCCAAGGTCGGCGGCCAGACCGATGCCACGGGCAAGCTGGTCAACCCCTCGGGCTGGTCGCTCAACGTCCCGACGCTGCCCAAGCGGGTGGTGGACACCCCGGACTTCGGCCTGCTCGGGCACTTCAACCTGTTCGGGTCGTTCGGCAGGCTCGGGGTCATCGCGGCGCTCCTGCTCGTGTTCACCCTCCTTCTCGCCGACTTCTTCGACACGATGGGCACGATGGTGGCGATCGGCGCCGAGGCGGGGCTGCTCGACGAGGACGGGAACCCCTACAACAGCCAGAAGATCCTGCTCGTCGACTCGATCGCCGCTGCGGCCGGAGGCGCCGGCTCGGTCTCGTCGAACACGTCCTACATCGAGTCGGCGTCGGGTGTCGGCGAGGGTGCCCGCACCGGTCTGGCCTCGGTCGTCACGGGCGTCCTGTTCCTGTTCGCCACGTTCCTCGCCCCGCTCGTGTCGGTCGTCCCGTTCGAGGCGGCCACCCCGGCGCTCGTCGTCGTCGGGTTCCTCATGATGCAGCAGGTCCGCGGCATCGACTGGGAGGACCTCGAGATCGCCATCCCCGCGTTCCTCACGATCGTCCTCATGCCGTTCACCTACTCGATCACGGTCGGCATCGGCGCCGGCTTCGTGGCCTACGTGGCCATCAAGGTCGTCTGCGGCAAGGCGTCCCGGATCCACTGGCTGCTCTGGGTCATCGCGGCGCTGTTCATCCTGTACTTCGGCATCGACCCGATCAAGACGGTCCTCGGCGTCAGCTGACCCGCGGGCAGGAGTCCCCACGTCCTCGCGCGACGTGGGGACTTTTGCGTCGGTGCGTCTGCCGGGGAATACTTAGCCTAGGTAACTAGTTCGGCTAAGTATTCCCGCCTGCGGACGGTCGGCCGACGCCTGTCCCTCATGGCTGAGCTCTCCTGGAGGTCCATGTATGCCGGTCACGCAGCAACCGCTGTCACCCGCCGCGCTCAACCGCGTCGCCGGGGACCTGCGGCTGGCCTGCATGCGCATCTCGCGACGCATCCGTTTCGAGAGTGACGACTCCCTTGCGCCGCACCAGTTCTCGGTGCTGGTTCGACTGGCTGACCAGCCCCGCACACCGCGGGAGCTGGCCGAGATCGAGAAGGTCAGCGGTCCGAGCATGACCCGCACGACGGCGACCCTCGTCGACCTGGGCCTGGTCCAGCGTGCCGACGACCCGTCCGACGGCCGGTCGGTCATCCTCTCCCTCACCCCTGACGGCATACGGAACCTGAGGTCCATCCGCCGCCAGCGCGAGGCCTGGATGAGCGAGCGGATGCGGGCGCTGACCCCCGCGGAGCAGCAGGTCCTCGCCGAGGCCACCGTCATCCTCGAACGGCTGGCCAACGCGTGAGCCCGATGTTCGCCTCGCTCTCGGTCCGCAACTACCGGTGGTGGGCCTCCGGCGCCTTCGTCTCCAACGTGGGAACCTGGATGGGCCGGGTCGCCCAGGACTGGCTGGTCCTCACCGTCCTGACCGACCACTCCTCGACCGCGCTGGGCGTGGTCACCGGCCTGCAGTTCCTCCCGTTCCTGCTCCTCGCCCCCTTCGCCGGTGCGTTCGTGGACCGGCGCAACAAGCGGCGGATCCTGCTCGTCACGCAGAGCCTGCTCGCCGTCACCAGCCTGCTGCTCGGACTGCTCGTCGTCAGCGGACACGTGACCCTGTGGGAGGTCTACCTCCTCGCGCTCATCCAGGGCATGGTGACCGCCGTCGACAACCCGGCGCGCCAGACCTTCGTCTCCGAGGTGGTCCCCCGGTCGGTCCTGGCCAACGCCGTGTCGCTCAACAGCGCGTCGTTCAACGCCGGCCGGCTGATCGGTCCCGGCCTGGCCGGCCTGCTCATCGCCGCGATCGGCACCGGTCCCGTCCTGCTCATGAACACGGCCAGCTTCGTCTTCGTCATCCTCGCCCTGGCCGGGCTGGACCGCAGCCAGCTCCATCCCGCCGGCCGGCCCCGCGGGCGAGGGAGCGTGCGGGAGGGGCTCGGCTACGTGCGCAGACGTCCCGACCTGCTCCTGGTCATGTTCCTCGTCTTCATGCTGGGCACCTTCGGGATGAACTTCCAGATCACCATGGCGCTCATGGCGACGACGATCTTCCACAAGGGCGCCGGCGAGTACGGGCTGCTCGGATCGGTCATGGCGGTCGGCTCGCTGTCCGGCGCGCTGTTCTCGGCGCGCCGCAACGAACCTCGCCTGCGGATCCTGCTCACGGCGCTGGTGGGGTTCGTCATCGCGACGGCGGCCGCCTCGCTCGCCCCGACCTATGTCGCGTTCGCGGTGCTGCTGGTGCCGGTCGGGCTGGCGTCGCTCACCGCGCTGACGACGGCCAACTCCCTCGTGCAGACCCGGGTCGACCCGGACATGCGCGGGCGGGTGATGGCCCTGTACATGGCCATCTTCGCCGGGGGGACGCCGTTCGGCGCCCCGCTCATCGGCTGGATCGGGGAGGCGTTCGGTGCCCGCTGGACGATCGCGGTCGGCTCCGTGGCGGTGCTCGTCGCCCTGGTCGCCGCGGCGGTCTGGCTCAGTCGCCACCAGAATGTCCGGGTGAGCTATGAGTCCAGGCGCAGGCCGCGACTGGCGGTCACGACCACGCCGATGGCCGAGGTCACCAAGTGACGCCGCGGTTCCGCCGGGGGATGACGCTGGCCGTGCTGGTCGTCGTCGTGCTCATCGCGGCATACGCCGCGGTCCGTCGCTGACCCTGCAGAGCGCCGCCCGGCCGGCGCTGGATCGTGCCAGGGGTCAGAGCTGCTCCACGACGTGCTCGATGCATCCGATGAGGGCGCTCACGTCGTCGGGCTCGACTGCGGGGAAGACGGCGATCCGCAGCTGGTTGC
>JAICMC010000201.1 GCA_025929465.1 Nostocoides sp. | reverse complement strand
CGGGACCGCGGCCCGGCCGTCGCGGGGCAACCGGGTGACTCGGTGCGCCTGAGCCAGGTCAACGCGATGAGCCAGGAGGAGTTCGCCCGGACGTTCTCCACGATCTACCAAGGACCCTCGTGGGTCATGGAGCAGGCCTGGCAGCGCCGGCCCTTCACCGACACGATGGACCTGCGTCGAGCCTTCCAGCAGGCCTTGTTCTCCTCGACCGACGAGCAGGAGCGCGACCTCATCGCCGCCTACCCCGACCTGGGCTCGGAGGCGGTGGCCCACGGCCTGAGCGGCGAGAGCTCGATGGGGGAGCAGGCCACCCTCGGCCTGACCATCCTGCGCGATGCCGAGCACGACGAGCTGGGCCAGCTCACCTCGGTCTACCGGGAGCGGTTCGGCTTCCCGCTCGTCATCTCGGTGCGCGACCGCACCGCCTTCGAGCAGATCCTCGCCGAGGGCAGGGAGCGGCTGGAGAACTCCCCGGCCCAGGAGCAGGCGACGGCTCTGGTCGAGATCTCCCGGATCGCGGCGCACCGCTTCGACGCGCTGCTCGCCGGGGCAGACCCGATCAACGCCGCCCGTCGAAGGGGATGAGATGGCCGCCGCCGGCTCCTCGCTCGTCATCTCCGGCTGCACCGTCGTCACCATGGACGGTCGTCGCACCGAGCACGCCTCCGGGCATGTCGTCGTCGACGCCGCCGGGCGGATCACCGCCGTCGGCGCCGGCGGCGGCCCGACCGGAACCGGCGCCCGAGTCCTCGACGGCACCGGATGTGTCCTCACCCCGGGCCTGGTCAACACCCACCACCACCTCTACCAGTGGGTGACGCGGGGCCTGGCGGTCGACGCGACGTTGTTCCAGTGGCTGACCACGCTCTACCCCGTGTGGGGCTGCCTGGACGAGGAGTCGGTGTCGGCGGCGGCGCGGGCGGGCCTGGGCTGGCTGGCCCGCACCGGGTGCACGACGTCGATGGACCACCACTACGTCTTCCCCCGGGCCGGTGGCGACCTGCTCGCGGCCGAGGTCGAGGCGGCCCGGACCATCGGGCTGCGGTTCATGCCGACCCGTGGCTCGATGGACCTCGGTCGCAGTGCGGGCGGCCTGCCGCCCGACCACGTCGTGGAGGACCTCGATACGATCCTCGCGGCAACCGCCGAGGCGGTCGAGCGGTACCACGACCCGTCGCCGGACTCGATGCTGCGCATCGGCGTGGCCCCGTGCTCACCGTTCTCGGTGACCCGCACCCTCCTGCAGGAGGCGGCGCAGCTCGCCCGCGACAAGAAGGTCCGGCTGCACACCCACCTGGCGGAGACCCTCGAGGAGCAGGCCTACTGCCAGGAGCACTTCGGCTGCGGTCCCGTGCAGTACATGGAGCAGGTGGGCTGGCTCGGTCAGGACGTCTGGTTCGGACACGGCATCCACCTGGACGACCAGGCCGTCCGCTCGATGGCGGCGACCGGCACGGGCGTGGCCCACTGCCCCTCCTCCAACGCCCGCCTCGGAGCCGGCATCGCGCGGGTCCGCGACCTGCGGGACGCGGGCGTGCCCGTGGGGGTCGGCGTCGACGGCGCTGCCTCCAACGAGGCCAGCTCGCTGCTGGAGGAGGCTCGGCATGCCCTGCTCATGGCCCGGGCACGAGGCGGCCCGCTCGCGCTGTCGGTCCGGGACGCCCTGGAGATCGCGACGATCGGCGGGGCGCGGGTGCTCGGCTGGGACGACCAGATCGGCTCGGTCGAGGTCGGCAAGATCGCGGACCTGGCCCTGTGGCGGGTGGACACCCTGCCCCATGCCGACATCGTCGACCCCGTCGCGGCTCTGGTCCTGGGCAGCCAGCCGCCGCTGGAGCTGGTGCTCGTCGGCGGGCGGCCGGTCGTCGAGCAGGACCGACTGCTCACGGCCGACGAGGACGACCTGGCTGCTCGCTCGGTGCGGGCCACCCGCCGGCTCCTGGAGCGGGCCCAGGACCTGGGTGTGCTGGCCTGACGCATCCGGACCCACCCCGGACGAGACCCGGCAGACCTCTGCCGAATTCTTGACCAAACCTTTGCCCGCCGATCCCGGCCCTGCCCGGCCGCGTGTCGTCTAATGGTCCAGGACTAGGGCGACCAGGGGAGCACGGGTCATGACAGCTGAGATGGTGGACCAGACCTACGTGGTCGAGGTCCGGGTGGTGCAGGGACCGCAGGGTCAGCGCGCCGTCCTCGACGGCCGCATCGACGTGCACACGGTGGCCGACCTCCGGCTCGTGCTGCACCGGCTGATCGACGGGTCCGGGGGCGTGCTCACCCTGGACCTGGGCAACGCGGTGATCGGGGACGCGGTGGCCCTCGGGATGCTCGTGGAGTGTCACCGCCGCAGCCGCCGGGCCGGTCGGACGATGGTGTTCGACAACGTCTGCGAGCGCGGCCAACGGCTGCTGCGGGCCGTTCGGCTGTACCCGGCGTCGCCCGCCGCACTCTGACCCGGCCTCGAGGGCGTCCTGGTCCGCCCCGGGTGTGACACGCGGCATACGGCACGCTGGGTGTGGGCACCGTCACCGGTCCAGCCCTCCCGTACGGCTGGACCGCACCGGTACCGTCCGAGCCATGAGCGACCAGGCACCCGTCACCGACGCCGAGGCGCCAGTGCCGCGTCGTCGTGACCGGCCCTGGGTCATGCGCACGTATGCCGGTCACTCCAGCGCGGCCGCGAGCAACGCGCTGTACCGGACCAACCTGGCCAAGGGGCAGACCGGGCTCTCCGTCGCCTTCGACCTGCCGACCCAGACCGGCTACGACCCCGACCACGTCCTGGCCCGCGGCGAGGTCGGCAAGGTCGGCGTCCCGGTCAGCCATCTCGGCGACATGCGCGCCCTGTTCGACCAGATCCCGCTGCAGGACATGAACACCTCGATGACGATCAACGCGACGGCCATGTACCTGCTCGCCCTGTACCAGGTCGCGGCCGAGGAGCAGGGCGCCGACATCACCCGGCTGGCGGGGACGACGCAGAACGACATCATCAAGGAGTACCTCTCGCGCGGCACCTACGTCTTGGCCCCCGCGCCGTCCCTCCGCCTGGTCACCGACCTGGTCAGCTACACCGTCGGGGCGATGCCGAGGTGGAACCCCACGAACATCTGCAGCTACCACCTGCAGGAGGCGGGGGCGACGCCGGTGCAGGAGGTCGCGTATGCCCTGTGCACGGCCATCGCGGTCCTGGACGCGGTGCGCGACTCGGGGCAGGTGCCTGCCGATCGCTTCGGCGAGGTCGTCGCGCGCATCTCGTTCTTCGTCAACGCCGG
>JAICMC010000203.1 GCA_025929465.1 Nostocoides sp. | reverse complement strand
CCAGTACGACCCCAAGACCGACGGCAACCGGGCCGCGCTGCCCGACAAGATCGTCTTCGTCGAGGGCCTGACCAACGAGATCATCAGCCAGCGGCTGATCGCCGACTCCGGCAACGACCAGACGGCCGTGACTGACCGGGTCGTCCCGCCTGCGTTCTACAACCAGATCACCGGTGCCGTCGGGAGCCGCTCGGTCAACGTCAACTCGCCCTATGCGAACTACCTCCTGCCCAACTTCAACACGATGACCAACCTCAAGGTGCGGCAGGCGCTGGCGATGGCCACCAACAAGACCGCCTACTCGGCCGCGCAGGGCGGCGACAAGGCCTCGGTCCCGTCCAAGTCGATCATCAACCCGGCCACTCCCGGCTACCTGCCGAACCCGGCGTTCACCGCGCCGGACGCCGGCGACCCGACCGCGGCCAAGGCCCTCCTGCAGTCGGCCGGCGTACCGGTCCCCTACCCGATCAAGGTGACCTACAACGGCGGTACCCCCACCACCGACAACGCCTTCTCCGCCCTGAAGCAGGGTTGGGACAAGGCCGGCTTCAAGACCACCCTGGTCTCGCTCCCGGACACGTACTACGACGTCATCCAGGACGTGAACTACAAGGGCGGCGACGTCCTGTGGGGCGGCTGGGGCGCTGACTGGCCCGGCATCTCGACCGTCATCCCGCCGCTGTTCGACAGCCGAATCAACCTGAACGCCAAGACCAACGGTCAGGACTACGGCAACTTCAAGGACGACAAGGCCAACCAGATGATGGACGAGGCTGCGAGCAAGGCCAGCGTCGCCGACCAGAACACCGCCTATGCGGCGCTCGACAAGTACCTCGGCGAGCAGGTCGCCTACATCCCGCTCGACATCACCCGGTTCTACTTCCTCCACGGCTCCAAGGTGACCAACTACCTGGTCGACGCGGCGAGCAACATGTACCCCGACCTCGGGGCGATCGGCGTCCGGACGAGCTGACCCCGCCCGCGCGAGCACCCGCCGATGGCCGGGACCACGAGGGTCCCGGCCATCCCGCGCGCCGGCCAGCCGCTGCGACACCCCTGATGGTCGGAACAGCACCGATGGCCGGACCGTTGCACACGGCATACGACATCACCACCGACGAATGATCAGGGAGTACCGATGAGCCGGAGCGCACGCAGCGCCGCCGTCGCCGGCCTGGGCGGCCTCGCCGCCGCCCTCTGGGCGGCTCGCGAGATGCCGAGCCAGTTCGGCGGCCAGATCGCCGGTCGGCGGCAGCAGCGGGTCGAGGCCAGCCCGCAGTATGCCGCGGGCCAGTTCCACAACCGGCCGCACCCGCCGCGGGAGACCAGGCCGATGAGCGAGAGCCTGCGCAAGCTGGTCACGGGTCGCGGCGCCAGCCACCCGTCGGAGCCGATCCCGCTCGTGACGCCGACGTTCGAGCCCGTGACCGACGGGCTGCGACTCACCTGGCTGGGGCACTCCAGCGTCCTCGTCGAGCTCGACGGGGCCCGGATCCTGCTCGACCCGGTGTGGAGCGACCGCTGCTCGCCCTCCCCGGTGCTCGGCCCCAAGCGACTGCACGACGTCCCCGTCGACCTGGCCGACCTGCCGCCCGTCGACGCGGTCGTGATCAGCCACGACCACTACGACCACCTCGACATGGCGACCATCAAGACGCTCGCCGAGGACACCGGCGCCCAGTTCGTCGTCCCGCTGGGCGTCGGCGCCCACCTCGAGTCGTGGGGTGTCACGGCGGCCCGCATCGACGAGCTCGACTGGGACGAGGAGGTCGAGGTCGCCGGGGTCCGGCTGGTGTGCACGGCAGCGCAGCACTTCTCCGGGCGCGGCCTGCGCGACCGTGACCGCACCCTCTGGTCGTCGTGGGTCATGACGACCGACCGCCATCGGGTGTTCTACACCGGCGACGGCGGATACTTCGACGGCTTCGCCGAGATCGGCGCGGCATACGGTCCGTTCGACGTGGCCCTGGTCCAGGTGGGCGCCTACGGCGACGCCTGGCCGGACATCCACATGACCCCCGAGGAGGGCGTCGCGACCGCCGTCGACGTTCGGGCCGCGCTCGTCGTCCCCGTCCACTGGGGGACGTTCCGGCTCGCGCCGCACCCGTGGGCCGAGCCGATCGACCGGCTCTGGGCCGAGTCCAAGGCCCGCGACGTCCGGATCGTCGTCCCCCGGCCGGGCGAGCGCATCGACCCCACCGAGCCGGCCGACGTCGACCCCTGGTGGCAGCTCGTCGCGACGACGCCCTCGCCGTCCTGACCTGCCTGCGGCGTATGCCGGTCCGCTGGCTCGCGCGTCACCCGCGGCGTCACCCGCGGCCGGCACGCGGGCATGCAGGGAGCCCGGGGCAGGATGGGGCGATGGCCACCCTGCACCTCACCGTTGGGCTGCCCGGCGTCGGGAAGACGACCCTCGCCCGCCGGATCGCCGCTGAGACCAGCGCGGTCCGGCTGACCCCGGACGAGTGGATGCAGCCGCTGTTCGGCGAGTCCGATGCCGGCGGGAGGCGGGACGTCCTCGAGGGCCGGCTCATCCACGTCGCGTGGCAGGCCCTCGGTGCCGGGGCCGACGTCATCCTCGACTTCGGCTGCTGGTCGCCGGAGGAGCGGTGGTCGCTGCGAGCGGTCGCCGACCTGGCCGGCGCACGGTTCTGGCTGCACCACGTCGAGCTGGACGAGGCTGAGCGCCGGGCACGGGCCACCGCTCGCTGGCGCTCGACGCCGCACGAGACGTTCCCCATGTCTGACGCCGACCATGACCGGTTCCTCGCCGGCTTCCAACCGCCGACCTCCGCAGAGCTGGCGGACGGGCCCGTGCCGGATCCGCCGGCACCGTGGCCGAGCTGGGCGGCCTGGGCGAGCGACCGGTGGCCCACACTGCCGAGGCTGGACCTGGAGCCCTAGCGCGCGACGCCGCACCCGGTCCATCGACCCGGCGAGGATCGCCACGGCATACGCGCGCTCGGTCATGGACCTTGGCCCTTGCGTTTATCGGGTGACCCGATAAGCGCAAGGGGTACAGGGTTGGCAACTCGGT
>JAICMC010000043.1 GCA_025929465.1 Nostocoides sp. | reverse complement strand
CCGAGCACGACGAGGACCAGGTTCGGGTCCTCGGCATGGGCCACGAACGAGACCAGGCTCGACAGCGAGTAGGCGATACCCGCGCCGTATGCCGCCCGCTCGCCCCCTCGTGGCGCAGGGGGGAGCGGGGCCGCCGCGTAGGCGCGGCCGTCGCCGAGCTCGCCGGCGGGAAGGGTGGGCGGGAGCGGCGACCAGGGCGCGTGGCTGGTCACCAGGTCGATCTCGGCCATCACCGGGTGGTGACCGGGCCGCAGCTCCTCACGGGCGAACGCCGCCAGGGTGAACTGGTCAGGAACCGGGGGGTAGCCGTAGGCGGGACCGAGGTAGCCGATGTTGCGTGCGTCGTACGTCTGGTCGCAGTGGTAGAAGGTCCGAGCCGGTGACCAGGCGTGCCGGTTGGCGGGGACGTCGCACACGGTGCGCCACCCGCTGCGTGCGAAGAGTCCGGTGAGCGTGGTCCGGCGGCTCGTGAGCAGCTGGTCGTAGCGCCCTTGGCTGTCCACCCACAGCCCGGTCTGAAGGGTGGAGTGGGCCAGCCAGCTGATCCCGCCGAACGTCGGCGAGGTGAGGAAGCCGGACCGTGCGGAGAACCCCGACGCGGCGAGCTCGTCCGTCCCCTGCCGCAGGACCGCGCCGACGCCCGCCGCGACGGGCGAGCCCTCGACGGCATACCGGCCGTAGCTCTCGACGAAGACGACGAGGACGTCCTTGCCGCGCAGCGCGCCGAGCTGGCTGCTGGCGGTCGCTCCGGCGAGCGGGTCGGCGGCGACCTGACGGGCGAACCGGCCCCGGTCGGCCAGGTCGTCCCGGAGCTGGCTCACGTGCGCGGCGGCCAGCCGGAGGGTCGTCGCGCCCGCCACCGGGCTCCCGGCGGCTGTGTGCAGGCCCAGCACGGCGGCCACGACCCATACGACGCCGCCCACAGTGAGCGCCCGGGCGCTCGCTGCCCGGTGGGTGGCGAGCAGGCGCGTCGTGCGCCACCCGGCCCACCCCACCCCGGCAGCCAGGAGGAGAGCCAGCACGAGCCCCAGCACGAGGACGGCGGTCCCCAAGACCGGACCGAGGGAGTCCCGGGCCAGCCCGGCTGCGGACCCGGCATACGAGAGGTCGGTCGGTGGGTCGAAGGGGCGCCCGAGGGCGATGCGGAAGCCGAGATCCGCTGCCTTGACCACGACCGTGACCGCCAGGAGGAGGGCCGCGGCGGCGGCGACGCCGGCGCGCACCCGGGCGCGCGTGGCGACGACGACCGCCCCGGCGAGGAGCAGCTCGACGGGGACCTGGACCATCGACCCGAAGCCGGCCCGCACGTCGTCGGGCGCGGTCAGGACGGACCAGGTGAGCAGCAGGGCCAGTCCGGACGCCAGTACCGCCGACGTCCCGGACGGAGCCGGGCGCGCCCGGCGCAGCTCCCACACCTGGCTGCCGAACGAGACGGTCAGTGCCGCCCCGGCCGCGCCGAGCAGCAGGACCGCCACCCGGTCCGGCACCAGGCCGGCACCGGTCACGATGAGCGTGAGGACCTGCTGGACGGCGACGGCCTTGCGCCATGAGCGGGCTGGGACCGCAGATCCCAGCCACGGCCCCACCCACGCCGCCGCTGCCAGCAGGTAGCGGCCGGCGCCGATGAGCAGGACCCAGCCCAGGCCCGCGCGGCCGGCCACGTGCACGGCCAGGACGAGGACGAGCACGGCGTCGACCTCCATGTCGAACCGCCCCCCGAACGGGGTGACCGTCCCGGTTCGACGCGCGACCCAGCCGTCCACCCCGTCCAGGACCAGCGTGAGAGCGGCCAGGCCGGCGATCGGCCAGCGGGCGCCCGGCGCCGCGCCGACGAGGACGGCGACCACGAGCACCAGGCCCGCGCGCGCAGCGGTGACGGCGTTGGCCGGCCCCAGACGCCCGAGGACCTGGTCGAGGACCCGGCCGAGGAGGCCGGCGTGGACCGATCGCATCGCACCTCCGAACCGACATGTCCTTGTGCCATGGTCCACGAGTGGGAGGGCCCCCGGGTTCAGGGGGCCCGTGCCGACGGCTGTCCCGCCGCAGGGTCCCGGCCCGCGCTCGAACGGGCCGGAGGCCTTCCGTCCCCGTCCGTCGTGGCATGTGCCATGGTTCAGGGGTGCGGAAGCGGTCGGTCTGATGAGCGCGTCGAGCCGGGACGCGAGCCGCGCCGGCCGCGCGTTCCGGGTGCGTGAGCCCGGCGTCGGGGAGATCGTCGCGGTCGGCGTGCCCGACCCCGGCCCGGAGGAGGTGCTCGTGCGGACCCTCGTCTCCGGCATCAGCCGAGGGACCGAGACGCTCGTCTTCGGGGGAGGGGTGCCGGAGAGCGAGTATGCGGCGATGCGCGGTCCGTTCCAGGTCGGCGACCTGCCCGGGCCGGTCACCTCGGGCTACCTCAGTGTCGGGGTCGTCGACTCCGGCCCCGAGGCGCTGCTCGGCCGACGGGTCTTCTGCCTGCACCCGCACCAGACCCGCTACGTCGTCCCGGCGAGCGCCGTCATCCCGGTCCCGGACGACGTCCCCGACCACCGCGCGGTCCTCGCGGGCACCGTCGAGACCGCGGTGAACGCGCTCTGGGACGCCGGACCGCGCCTGGGCGACCGGGTGGCCGTCGTCGGGGCCGGCATGGTCGGCCTCTGCGTGGCCCGGCTGCTCGCCGCCATTCCCGGTGTCGACGTCACCCTCGTCGACGTGGACCCGTTGCGGCACAGGGAGGCTGACGCGCTGGGTGTCCGCTTTGCGGTGCCCGGCGAGGCGGTGGCAGCGACCGGTGGCGACCTCGACCTCGTCCTGCACGCCAGCGCGACCGGAGCGGGGCTGCAGACCGCCCTGGGCCTGCTCGGCGTCGAGGGCGTCGTCGTCGACCTCAGCTGGTACGGCCGGCGCGAGGTCACGGTCGCCCTCGGTGGCGCGTTCCACTCGCGGCGGCTGACGATCCGCTCCAGCCAGGTCGGGCGGGTGGGCCCGGCCCGGGCGAGCCGCCGCACGACGACCGACCGGCTCGGGCTGGCCCTGCGGCTGCTGGCCGACCCGGCATACGACGTGCTCCTCACCGGGACGACCGCGTTCGAGGAGCTGCCCGACCTGATGCCGCGACTGGCGAGCGGCGAGCAGCCCGCGATCTGCCATGTCATCACCTATCCCGAGGGAGGCTGACGCGTGTTCAGCGTGACCGTCCGCGACCACATGATGGTGGCCCACAGCCTGCGCGGGGAGGTGTTCGGCCCCGCCCGGGCCCTGCACGGCGCGACGTATGTCGTCGAGGTGACCTTCCGCCGCCCCGAGCTCGACGGCGACGGCATCGTCGTCGACATCGGGCGGGCGAGCGAGGTCCTTGCAGGGGTGGTCGGCGCCCTGTCCTCCCGCAACCTGGACGACGACCCCAGCCTCGCCGGGCTGAACACGACGACCGAGGTCCTGGCCCGGGTCGTCGCCGACCGGGTCGCCGGCAGCGACCTCGGCCCGGAGGCGACGGGCCTCACCGAGGTCGAGGTCACCCTGCGGGAGAACCCGGACGCCTGGGCGTCCTACCGGCGCCCTTGGTGAGGGCCGTCCACGTCGTCCTCCCGGCTGGCGTGGACGACCCCCGTCGGCCCAGTGGCGGCAACGCCTACGACCTGCGGGTGTGCGGCGAGCTGGCCGACCGCGGGTGGCGGGTCGTGCGCCACGAGGTGGCCGGGAGCTGGCCACGGGCGGGCGAGGACGAACGGGACGCGCTGCGGGGGTTGCTCGGAGGGTTCGGTGCCGGGTCGGTCGTGCTCGTCGACGGCCTGGTGGGGTGCGCAGCGGGGGACCTGCTCGCCGAGGTCGCCTCGCGGCTGCGGGTCGTCCTGCTGGTCCACCTGCCGCTCGGCGTCGCGGCCGAGCGCGGTGATCCCGGCAGTGCCCTGGAGCGACGGGCCGTGGCGGCAGCGACATCGGTCCTGACGACGAGCCGATGGACGCGGGACTGGCTGGTGGAGCACGCGGGGGCGCACCCGACCCGCGTGGTCGTCGCCAGGCCCGGGACCGATCCGGCACCGTTGACCGCGGCCGACCCCGACGGCGGCCGGCTGCTCACCGTCGGTGCGCTCACCCCGACCAAGGGACAGGACCGGGTGCTGAGCGCGCTCAAGGGTGTTCGCGACCTGTCCTGGACGTGGGCATGCGTCGGGTCGTCCGACGGGGACCCGCCGTTCGCGGAGGCGATGCGCGCCGAGGTCCGCCGTGCCGGGATGGGCGCTCGGGTGCGGTTCGTCGGCCCCCTCGCGCCGCCGAGCTTGGAGGAGGCGTATGCCGCGTGCGACCTGGTCGTCGTCGGCTCGCGGCACGAGACCTACGGGATGGTCGTCGGCGAGGCGCTGGCTCGGGGGGTCCCCGTCCTGGTGACACCGGTCGGCGGGATCGGCGAGGCGATGGGAACCACCGGCGTCGGGCTGCCGGGAGTCGTTGCGGCGACCGCTGACGCGGCCGGTCTGGGTGGGGCACTGCGGACCTGGCTGACCGACGCCGGCCTCCGCGCGCAGGCCCGGGCTGCGGCCGGGTCGCGACGGACCACCTTGTCGTCCTGGTCGGTGACCTTGGACACCATCGAGGCGACGCTCAGGTCGGTCGCCGCCGGTCCGAGGACCAGCGATCGAACCACGGGCACTGTGCCATCGTGTGAGGTGTGTCGGGCCGAGCCGGTCCGGACGCACGGACGGGAGGGCTGATGGCGGCACGCGCGGGGCGCCAGGCCGCACGCGCCCTGGCGGGCGCGCTCGTCCTCGGCGTCTCGCTGTGGTGGGCCGGCGTCGGGGCCGTCGACCGGGCGCTGGCCGCCGTGGACCTCCGCACGGCCGGCGTGGCGGTCGGGTGCACCGCGGTCGCGACGGTGGCGTCCGCCTGGCGATGGCGACTGCTGGCCCAGCGTGCCGGGCTCGAGCTGGGCCTGGGGGAGGCCGTGCGGGCCTACTACCGGTCCCAGCTGCTCAACGCCACCCTGCCGTTCGGGATCGTCGGCGACGTGGACCGGGCCGTACGCCACGGCCACTCGGCCGCGCGTCCAAGGCTGGCCGGGTGCACCGTGGTGGCCGACCGCGTGCTCGGTCAGTGCGTGGCCCTCCTGCTGACCGGCGTCGGGCTCGCCACCGTGCCGACCCTGCTGCCCGGCTGGCTGGAGCCCGTCTCGCGCTGGGTCGCCGTGGCGTGCCTGCTCGCCCTGCTCGTGCTGCTCGCCCGTGCCCCGCTGGTCGTCCTGGCCTCCATCGTCGTCGTGGGCGCCCACGCGTCGACCTTCGTCGTCGCCGCCCGTGCCGTGGGTGTGCAGGCGCCGGTCGGGATGCTCGCAACGCTGGCGCTCGTCGTTCTCGCCGGGGGCTCGCTGCCGCTCAACGTCGCCGGATGGGGCCCGCGCGAGGGGGTCGCGGCCTGGGCCTTCGCCGCAGTTGGCCTCGGCGCCGGCGCGGGGGTCGCGGCGGCCGTCGTCCACGGCGTGGCCACCCTCGTCGCCGTCTCCCCGGGCCTGCTGCCCCTCCCGGCCCGGTTCGCCCCTCCGGTGCCCGCTGGCGGCCCGACGACGAACCCGGGACCGCCGTATGCCGGGCGCGCAGGCCTGGCACATGGCTGAGCACCCCTACACGATCCTCAGCGCCGCGGTGTCGCTCGACGGCCGGCTCGACGACGGCTCCGAGCGGCGCCTCGTCCTCTCCGACGCGGAGGACCTGGACCGGGTCGACGCCGTCCGCGCCTCCTGTGACGCGATCCTCGTCGGTGCCGGGACGATCCGTGCGGACAACCCTCGTCTGCTCGTTCGCGACCCGGCTCGCCGCGCGGCCCGGTCCGCCGCCGGGCTGAGCGCCTCGCCCACCCGGGTGACCCTCACCCGGAGCGGCGACCTCGATCCGGACGCGGCGTTCTTCACGACCGGCGGGGGTGAACGCCTCGTCCTTGCCCCCGCCCCCGTCGAGGCCGCCCTGACCGGCCGGCTGCGCGGGCGTGCCGACGTGGTCCCGCTCGACCCAGCGACCGGCCCGGTCGGGGTGCTCGACGTGCTGGCCGCCCGCGGCGTCCGCCGGCTGCTCGTCGAGGGCGGGTCGCGCGTGCTCACCGCCTTCCTCACCGCAGGCGCGGGCGACGAGCTGCACCTCGTCGTCGCACCGTTCTTCGTCGGCAGTGGTCCACGGTTCGCCGCCGACGGCGCCTACCCTTGGTCGTCCGAGCACCGGGCGCGAACCGTCCAGGCCCGGACCGTCGGGGGCGTCGCGCTCCTGCGAGTCGCCCTGTCCGCCCGCTGCACAGACGTCGCCACCCGAGGTGAGCCATGACCTTCCAGACTCCGACGGCCACGATCCGGCAACGGGTCGATGTCCCGCTCCGCTTCGGCGACGGCTATGCGGTGACCGCCCGGTTGCACACCTTCGACGGCCTCGTCGACGGCCGGGAGCACGTGGCCCTGGGCTTCGCCGGGAGCTCGCGGCATACGACGGCCCTGCACTCCACCGACCACGACCCGCTCGTCCGGCTGCACAGCGAGTGCCTTACCGGGGACGTCTTCGGCAGCGGTCGCTGCGACTGCGGCGCCCAGCTGCGGGAGGCGGTCGCACGGATCGCCGAGGCCGGCGGCTACCTGCTCTACCTCCGGCAGGAGGGGCGTGGCATCGGCCTCTACGGCAAGCTCGACGCCTATGCCCTGCAGGACGAGGGGCTGGACACGTATGCCGCGAACGAGGCGCTGGGGTTCGCGGCCGACGCCCGGGACTACACCGCGGCTGCACAGATGCTGCGCGCGCTCGGCATCTCACGCATTGCTCTGCTGAGCAACAACCCGGACAAGGCCCTCCAGCTCGCCGGACACGGTGTGACGATCGCCCGGCGGGTCCCCACCGGGGTCCACCTCTCGCCAGCCAACCGGGCCTACCTGCAGACCAAGGCCGACCGCGGCGGCCACGACCTGCGGCTGCCCGGTGACGACACCGGTCAGTCGGTGAGGCGCAGCTCGCCCCACCTGTAGCGCAGCTTGGCCGAGTTGTCGGTCCGGGCTGCGTTGTTCGAGGACATGGTCGAGAACAGGCCCCGGTCCCGGCCGCTCGCGACGGCGTCACTCACGTCGAGGTTGGTCAGCAGCGCCAGACCGCTGTGCGGGTCGGTGACGTGCAGGTCCGTCCACGGCACGGCGGCCTCGATGGTGTAGCCGTCGGGTGTGAGCGACGACACGGCGTCGGCGTCGGTGAACGGGGCGCCCGCCACGAAGACGCCGCCCCGGGGGACGTTGCGCGCCCTCAGCACGCCGGCAGGGACCGACGGGTCCGGACCGAACAGCACGTGCGAGTCCTCCGCTGGCAGCAGGTCGGTGCGCGGTGCGGGCTGCACCTGCCCGAGCTCGAAGCTGACGCTGTCGCCGTTGAACACCTGCGCGGGCTGGTCCTGCCAGATCTGCGTCAGGGACGGGTCGACGACCCGGACGAACAGGTAGTAGCGGGTGGGGTCCCAGCCGAGCTGCCAGGTCGCGGTGACCGGCGGCTGTGAGCCGCGCCTGGCGATGACGTGGTCGGCGACGTAGGCCCGGTGCCCCTCCCACTCGGATCCGTCGCCGTCGATGATCGGCGGGGTGCCGAACCGGGCCGCCTGCACCGTCGGCCCCGGCACCCGCGCGTGAGTGGGTGGTGTGGGGGCCGGAGCGGTGTTGCCGGCGGCTGTTCCGGTCGGCACGGTGGCGGTGCTGCCGGCCGTGGAGGATCCGATAGGCGCCGGGGTGCCGTCGCGCCCGAAGGCCAGGTAGCCGCCGACCCCGCTCAGGGCGAGGAGGGCCCCGAGCACGACCGGGACCAGCCGTCGTGGCCGGTGTGGGGACGGGACGGGTCGTCCGAGGGCAGGCCGCGGCTGGACCGGCCCCTGGTCGACAGGCCTGCGCGGCAGCGGTAGCCGTTCTGTCCGAAGCGCGGTGATCGACACGGTCGGTTCGGTCCGCGACGGCGCGGGTGCGGTCCGCGCCGGCTCGGCGGCGGTCCGCGCCGGCTCGGCGGCGGTCCGCGCCGGCTCCACGGGCGGCCGGACCGGGATCGCCTCGGTCGGCTGGGCGACCAGGTCGGTGAACACCTGCCCGTCGGGAGTGCGCATGAACAGCACGGGGGTGACCCATTCGATGCCATAGCCGGCGTTCAACGTCTTGCGGGCCGTCGTGACTGCCTGGTCGACCGGCTGGCCGTCGGCGAGGGAGCCGTAGAAGTCTTCGGTGAAGGCGATGGCGGCCTTGTCCGAGATGGGGAACTGCATGGCCACGACGGCCGCGGCGTCCTGCTGGGCCAGGCCCTGGGCCATCCCGCTGTAGGGGTCGGTCGTGCTCCCGTCGGCCGTGCGGCAGGCGTTGAGGACGACGAGGCGCAGCGGGTCGTGGTCGTGGACGAACGGCCCGAGCATCGAGGCCGTCACCGGGGCGCTCTGCCCGTAGGTGTCGCAGAACAGCAGGACGCCCTCCTGCATCCGCTGATCGAAGTCGCCGTGACCGACGAAGTGCAGGACGTTGACGTCATGGGTGCGCAGCCACCTGGACAACGCCTCCAGGGTGGGCTCGGGGAGCCGGTCGAGGACCACCTGGCCGGCGCCGATGCGCGGCGCGAGCGCCGTGGTCAGGCGGTCCCACTCGGCGTCGATGTCCAGGTCGTCCTGATCGGTCGGGGAGGAGAGGACCGCGAGGACCCGCAGGGCGCCGCCGAGCGCGTGCGGCGCCAGCGAGCGCTGCAGGTGGACGAAGCGGACGAGGGGGGTGCGGTCGGACTGCGCCACGTAGCTGTTCGTGGACCTGTCGTACATGGACTCCCAGGGCAGCCCAGCCAGGTCAGGCGCCTCGTCCAGCCGCAGCCGCAGCCGCAGCCCCTCGCGTCGGGAGATGACGGCATCCTCGCTGCGCGACCAGGCGACCGCGACCGGCCCGGTGAAGATGCTCTCGTAGAGGGCCGACCCCAGGTCGCGGCAGGCCTGGACCGACGGGCTCGCGTTTCCTCGCCGAGTGCCGGACCGGCCGGGGTCGAGGAGCAGGACGAGCACCTTGAGGGCGTTGGGGTCGAGCGGGATCTGGAAGTCGACCGTGGGCCGATCACCCGTGGGGCTGTCCAGGACGCGCGCCCGGTACCGACCTGGCGCGACGGTCTCGATCGTCAGGTCGAAGTTCTCGTACGTCCGGGTGGCCACCTCCGCCTCCATTCCCTGCCGCACGGACAACTACACCAGAGTGGAGCCGCCGAACGGGCGAGAAATACCCGTTCGGTCGACTCCCCGGAGCACCAGTGGGGTAGAACAGGGTGGATGGGGCCGACCAGGACCGCTCGGGGAGCCAGCCATGGTCGCCGGTGACGCGTGGGCGGACCTCGCCGACGCCATCGCGGCCCGTGACCCGGCCGTCGAGGGGCCGCTCGTGGAGGCGGTCACCTCCCTCGGTGTGAGCGACACCGACCGGTCAGCGTTGCGCGCGGTGACCGCGGGCCGCACGGACTCCGCCGCGAGGCTGCTGCGCCGGGTGGCCGGGGGGCCGCCAGCCGCCGGCGACTACCAGTTCGTCCTGCCCTATGCCGCGACCGGACCGGAGATGGACCGTGCGCTGGCCATCGCCGACGACGTCCGAACGGCTCCGGCCGACCTCCTCTCCGATCGGCTCGACGAGGGGATGCTCGCCGAGCTGGAGGTCCTCCCGGCGCCGGCGGCGGGGGTGCTCGTGCTCGACGTCGTCCATGGCGCGGCCGCACTCGAGGGCCGACGCCGGCTGCGCGGGCTCGGGACGGCCGACACCCTGCTGCGGGCGGTCCCGGTCAGCCGCCTTCCGCTGTTGGAGCTCGTCCGTCTGGCCGTGCCGATGTCCCCGGACGCGCGAGACCTCGTGGCCCGCCTGCTGGCCCGGGCATCGCTGGACGCGCTCCTCCGCGCGGTGGCGCGCGCCGAGCAGAGTGGCGCCGACCCCGACGGCCTGGCCGACCTGCTCGCCGCAGTGGCCCGGGAACGCACCCAGGTACCTGCCTTCCGCTCCCGACGGCAGCGGCCCACCTCCGACGGTGGGCGGGCCGACCTGCCGGAGGAGGTCCTGCGCGGCGCCCGCGAACCGAGCCGTAACGAGCCGCCTGCGCCGTCCGGCGGCGAGGCACCCGGCGGGGCCGAGCCGCTGCCGCGGACCGCCTACGCGCTCCTCGACGTCGTGTCGAACACGGCTCGGGCCGACGTCGTCGTCACCGGTGAGCCGTTCACGGCGGTCGCGGGTCTGACTGCGCGCAGGTCGAAGGACACCCTGTCGACCGGGGCGGTCCGGTTGCCCGGCGGGACCTCGACCCTGGACCTCGTGCTTCTCTACGACCCCGAGAGCTTCCGGCTCGACGGTCCGGCGCGCCACACGCTCACGGTGAGCGACGACACCCCTTACCCGAGCGTCTCGGTGAACCTCACTGCGCTCTACGTGGAGGACGGACCGCCGGTCCGGCGGATCGGTGTGCAGCTGCTCAGCGAGGGGCGCGTCGCCGGCCTGGTGTGGCGCGGTCTGGCCGTCGTCGACGAGCCGGGCCAGGTCGACGGCGCCCCCAGCCAGCCGGGACGTGAGCGGCAGCTTCTCGACCTGGCGCCGCTCCTCGACCCGGAGCCGCCCGACCTGGTCCTGTCGGTGTGCCGCTCTGAGGTGTCCGCGGACACCTGGGTCTGGTCGGCGTATGCCGCCGACCCGGCCGTGAGCACGCCCGACGGCCCGAACAGCACGACGCTCACCGGGCACACCGCGACCTTTGCTGCCAACGCCCGGCGGTTCGTCGAGCGCAACGCCGACCGGGTCGCCGAGTTCGTCCAGTTCCACGGCCAGGGTCTGCTCGTGGGCGCAGCCGTCCCGCGACCGGTCGAGCAGTCGCTCCGCTCGCTCCTGGCACTGCCCGGGCGCACTTCGGCGCCCACCGTGCTGCTGCTCACCGAGGAGCCGTTCGTCCCGTGGGAGATCGCCGCGTTCCGACCCCCGCTCGCCAGCCCGTGGGGCGGTGACGCGCCGTTCCTCGGCGCCCACGTCGCCGTCGGCCGCTGGCCGCTCGTGGAGCGTCGGCCCCGTCCCGACCCGCGGCGCGAGGTCACCGTCAGGGACGCCGCCGTCGTCACGGCCAAGTACGTCGGGGTGCCCAGGTGGGGAGAGCTGGCCGAAGCCGAAGCCGAAGCCGTGGCGGTGGCCGGCCGGTTCACCCCGCCGGCTCGGACGGTCGACCCGACGCTCGTGACGGTTCTGGAGGTTCTCACCGGACAGCCCCGAACCGACCTGATCCATGTCGCGTTGCACGGCCAGTTCGACGGAGAGGGCAACGACGAGGGCATCGTCCTGATCCGCAAGGACCCGGCGGGCGCGGCCACCGCGCAGTTCCTCACTCCCGTGATGGCCGAGACCGGCGCGCTCGACGGCACCTTCGTGTTCCTCAACGCCTGCCAGGTCGCAGCCAGCCGGGTCGTTCTCGGCAGTTACGGGGGGTTCGCCGACACGCTGCTCCGGATCGGGGCGGGCGGCGTCGTCGCACCCCTGTGGAACGTCGACGACGCTGTCGCCGGCGCCGTCGCCGAGAAGTTCTACGACCTCATCTGGCCCACGGAGGCCCCCGGTGTCACCGTGGGCGAGGCCCTGCGCCTCATCCGGGCCGGCTACACCCGGGCCGCCGTGGACGCCGCCACACCCGGGGTGATGGCCACCCTCGTGGCCTTCCAGTTCTTCGGACACCCGGGCCTCCGGTTGTGCCGCCCCTGACCCACCCGACCCTCGGAGGACCACCGTGGCCCAGCCCCTGCGACCCGAAGGCATCCCCGTCTACGTCGAGGACGTCGTCATCACCAGTCCGGGCCTGAGCGGCCAGGTCGAGGTCCACCCGCCCGGTGCCGGGGGAATGCGGGGACCGGAGGACTCGACCCGGGCCTTTCGCGAAGCCCTCGCCCTGGCCGCTCTCATGGAGCAGCTGACCGTCGAGGTCACCGACCCCGACGAGCAGGACGACACCGGGGGCACCCGCGGGGGCGGGGGCGGCGCCGTCGTCGAGCTGGAGGTCCCCGGCCCGGGCAGCGGGTTCGGGCAGGTCATGCTGTATGCCGCTGAGGACGGCTCTCTGTCCTGGCACCTACCCGACGTCGCCCCCGCGGAGGTCACCAGCCGCGGCGGTTCGCGTCGCACCTACCACGTGCCACGCTCGGTCGTGGTCGCCGAGCCCGGCGCAGCCGGCTCCCGGGGGGTCCTCGGGGCGGTCGGGACCAAGGTGTTCAAGGTGCTGCTGTTCCCGCTGCTGGACCCGGTGCTCGGCCGGGTCGGGGACTTCTTCGCGGCCCGGTGGGAGGAGAAGCACCGGCGCAACATGGTCCGGTGGATCGGCCCGGACACCCTGACCCGCCCGGACGTCCCCGCCTTCACCGAGGCCGACTGGGCCACGCTCGGCGAGGGGCCGGCCCTGCTCCTGGTCCACGGGACGTTCGCGATGTCCCATTCGGCCTTCAGCGGACTGCCCGCCGAGGTGCTCGCCGAGCTGTACCGGCGCTACGGCGGTCGCGTCCTGGCCATCGACCACTTCACGGTCTCCGTCACACCGTCGGACAACATCGCCTGGCTGGGCCGGGAACTCGCCGGTGCCGGCGCGCTCACCCTCGATGTCCTCACCCACTCGCGCGGCGGCCTCGTGGGTCGCGCGCTGGCCGAGCGGGCCGGTGAGCTCGGCGTACCGGAGAGCGTGACCGTGCGCAACCTGGTCATGGTGGCCGGGCCCAACGCCGGGACCGCCCTCGCCGACCGGGACCACCTCTCGGCACTGCTCGACCGGCTCACCAACCTCATCCAGTACGTCCCTGACAACGGCGTGACCGACGCCCTCGGCCTGGTCCTCACGATCCTCAAGCAGGTCGCCGTCGGCGCCTTCGGGGGCCTGGAGGGCATCATGTCGATGAACCCCGCCGGGGAGTCGCTCAAGGCCTTCAACCACGGCGGGGCCAGCACGGCCACCTACCGCGTCATCGCCTCCGACTTCGCGCCGCCCACAGGGTCCTCGTTGGGCCGGATCGCCCGCGACGCCGCCACGGACTACGTGTTCGGCACGGTGGCCAACGACCTGGTCGTCCCGACCCTCGGCAGCTACCAGCTGCCCGACACGCCGGGGTTCCCGGTGGCCGAGCCGCTTGTCCTACCCGCCTCGGCCGGGGTGGACCACAGCTCCTACTTCGCCAACCCGCTCGTCAGCGCCGCCCTCCTGGACTGGCTGCCCGGGGAGTGAACGGCACGGTGCCGCCGCGCGGCATACAGCGCCATAGCGGCACCGTGACATCGCCGGCACGCGACAGGACGACGACGCCAATAGAGTGCCCGGTGTGACGAAGGACACTGCGACATCGCTGTTCGACGACTACGCCGACAGCGGAACCGCCTGGGACGAGATGCTGGCTGCCCCCGGCGAGGCCCGGGCCCCCTACAAGCCGGTGCACCACACCCTGCGGTCGATGTCGTCGGCGGCCATGCGCGAGCGGGCCGAGGTGCTGGCGCGCAGCTATCTGGACCAGGGCGTGACGTTCGACCACGCCGGGGAGGAGCGCCCCTTCCCGATCGACGCGGTGCCCAGGGTGCTGTCAGCGGAGGAGTGGGCGACGATCGAGACGGGCGTCGCCCAGCGCGTGGCGGCCCTGGAAGCCTTCCTCGACGACATCTACTCCCGCGAGGGCGAGATCCCGCGGGCGGTCCACGAGGGCGTCATCCCCTGGCAGCTGATCGCCTCCTGCAGCCACTACCACCGTGCGGTGATGGGGATCCGGCCCGCCAACGGGGTGCGCGTCCACGTCGCGGGGATCGACCTGATCCGCGACGAGGAGGGCACCTTCCGGGTCCTGGAGGACAACGCCCGCGTCCCGAGCGGCGTCAGCTATGTCGTGGCGAACCGGCGAGCGATGGCCAACGTGTTCCCGGAGGCGTTCGCCACCATGCGGATCCGCCCGGTGAACGACTATCCCCGGATGCTGCTCAACGCGCTGCGAGCGGCCGCTCCCGACGGCACGAGCGACCCCACGGTGGTCGTCCTCACACCCGGGGTCCACAACAGCGCCTACTTCGAGCACGCGCTGCTCGCCCGGACGATGGGGGTCGAGCTCGTCGAGGGGCGCGACCTGGTCTGCAGCGGTGGGCAGGTCCGGATGCGGACGACGCAGGGTGAGCAGCAGGTCGACGTCATCTACCGCCGGATCGACGACGACTTCCTGGACCCCGTGCACTTCCGCGGCGACTCGATGCTGGGCGTCGCCGGCCTCGTGTCGTCGCTGCGGGCCGGTCGGGTCAGCCTGGCCAACGCGATCGGCAACGGGGTCGCCGACGACAAGCTGATCTACTCCTACCTGCCGGACCTGATCCGCTTCTACCTGACCCAGGAACCGATCCTGCCCAACGTCGACACCTACCGGTGCAACGAACCCGAGGCCCTGCGGACCGTCCTGGACCGGCTCGAGCAGATGGTCGTCAAGCCGGTCGACGGCTCCGGCGGCAAGGGGCTGGTCATCGGGCCCAGGGCCACCCGGGAGACGCTGGACCGGCTCCGCCGCGCCCTGGTCGAGGACCCGCGAGGGTGGATCGCCCAGCCCGTCGTCCAGCTCTCCACGGTGCCCACGCTGGTCAACGGGGTGCTCCGCCCGCGGCACGTGGACCTGCGCCCCTTCGCCGTCAACGACGGGGACCGGATCCGGGTTCTGCCGGGCGGGCTCACCCGGGTCGCGCTGCCCGAGGGCGAGCTCGTCGTCAACTCCAGCCAGGGCGGGGGGTCCAAGGACACCTGGGTGCTCGCCGGACGCGGTGACCGGGGCACCCCCGTCTCGCGCGAGGACGTGCACGACACCCGTGAGGTCGTCGTCATGAGTGCGCCCACCGCCTCACGCGAGGACGCGATGAGCAGCGGAACCCAGCAGGAGCAACAGCAGCAGCAGCGGGTCCCCCGGACCGGACAGCGGGTGGGACCGTGCTGAGCCGGATCGCCGAGTCGCTGTTCTGGATCGGCCGCTACGTCGAACGGGCCGACGGGACGGCCCGCATCGTCGACGTGCTGCGGCTGCAGCTGCTGGAGGACCCGGGCACCGACGAGGCGCGGGCATCGCGACAGGTGCTCTCGGTGATCATGGGACTGCCGAGCCACGGGGAGGTGACGTTCGCCGAGGTGGGCGGACAGCTGGTCTTCGGCGACCAGAACCCGAGCTCGATCAACGGGTCGTGGCAGTCGGCCCGGGAGAACGCGCGCCGGGCCCGGGAGACCCTGTCCACCGAGCTGTGGGAGGCCATCAACACCACGTGGCACCGGTGGAACGGGCTCGGTCGTCACGCGGTGACCGAGCGGCACCTGTCCTGGGTCCGGGAGCGCGCAGCGCTCGTCGCCGGGGTCGCCGACTCCACGATGAGCCACGACGACGCATGGGACTTCCTCGTCCTCGGACGGTCGCTCGAGCGGGCCGACATGACCGCCCGCCTCGTGGCCACCGGTGGCCTTCGGCACGGTGGCCCCCCGTGGTCGGCCGTGCTGTCCAGCTGCGGTGCGACGCAGGCCTTCATGCGCAGCCAGCGGGGACTGCACACCGATGAGCTGGCCGCGACGTTCCTCGTCCTGGACCGCGAGTTCCCGCGGTCAGTCGTCTTCGCGCTGTCCGAGGCCGAGAGCCGGCTGTCGGCGCTGTCCCCGGAGTCGCAGCGGATCGGGGTGTCCGACGAGGCCCGACGAGAGCTGGGCGGCATACGGACCGCCCTGGAGTACCGCGCGACACCCGACATCATGGCCGACCTGCCCGCGCAGATGCAGCGGGTCCAGCGGGCGGTCATGGCCTCGGCAGCGGCGATCCGCTCGCGCTACTTCCCCTCCGGGCCGCCACCGTCATGGACCGAGGAGCTGGTCTGATGCGCCGATACCGGATCGTCCACCTGACCGTCATGGACTACGACCAGCCGGTCCGTGCCGCGCACAACGAGGTCCGGATGAGCCCGCTCAACGAGGCTGGGCAGAGCACGCTGGAGAACCGGATCCGGATCCGGCCGATCACGTGGAGCCACGTCTACCGCGACCACTGGGGCACCCACGTCACGGCGATGGAGTCCCTCGCGGCCCACCAGCGGCTCGAGATCGAGGCGACGAGCACGGTCGAGCGCACCGACCCGCCCGAGCCAGCGGCGACCGGGGGGTGGGCGGCCCTCGCTGACCCCGGGCTGGTCGACCGCAGCTCGGAGTGGCTGATGGACTCTGCCCGCACCCGTCCCGGCGAGGGCCTCATCGCCCTCGCCGAGTCCGTGCGGGGTGAGGCCAGTCCCCGGCAGGCCGCGGTCCGGCTCGGTGAGGCGATCCGGACGACGATGACCTACGAGCGTGGCGCGACCGGGGTCAGAGCCCGTGGCGAGGAGGCGTGGGCGCTGGGCAACGGCGTCTGCCAGGACTTCGCGCACATCGCGATCGGGGCGCTGCGCCACCTGGACATCCCGGCCCGCT
>JAICMC010000068.1 GCA_025929465.1 Nostocoides sp. | reverse complement strand
GCTCCCAGAACGGCAGCAGGCTGGTCACGATGTCGGTCATCGTGCCCCGGGGCAGCACCGCGTAGGCCTCGGTGAAGACCGCCCGGTCGGTGGTCAGCTGGGTCTGCGGCGGCAGCCCCCCAGCCGGTGCGTAGTAGCTGCCGGTCGTCATGACTAGCCCCTCCTGATGAGTGCGCCCCGAGGCGCCTGGTCGATGTCGACCGGCGAGCCGTGCAGCCAGGTCTGGCGAACCACACCGCGCAGGGTCCGGCCGGCATACGCCGACACGGGGTTCTTGTGGAGCAGGTGGGTGACGTCGACGACGAACTCCTCCTCGGGGGCGAAGACGACCAGGTCGGCGACGGCGCCCACCGCGATCCGGCCGCGGTCGGTGAGCCCGACCTGGTCGGCCGGGCCCTGGCCCATCCAGCGGACCACGTCGGTGAGGTCGTGGCCGCGCTTGCCGGCCTCGGTCCAGATCGCCGGGAGCCCGAGTTGGAGGCCGGCGATGCCACCCCACGCCTCGCCGAAGTCGCCGGAGTCCAGGCGCTTGAGCTCGACGGTGCAGGGGGAGTGGTCCGAGACGATGGTGCGGATCGTGCCGGCCTCGAGCCCGGCCCAGAGCCGGTCCTGGTTGTCGTGCTCGCGGATCGGCGGACAGCACTTGAACTGCGTTGCCCCGTCAGGGATGTGCTCGGCATCCAGGGTGAGGTAGTGCGGGCAGGTCTCGACCGAGACGGCCAGTCCCTCGGCCTGCGCGGCGGCGAGCAGCGGGAGGGCGTCGGCGTCGGACAGGTGCAGGATGTGGGTCCGGGCCCCGGTGGCGCGGGTGGCGTCGATGACCGTCGAGATCGCCAGCTCCTCGGCGGCCCGCGGCCGCGACTGCAGGAACGTCCCGTATGCCGTCCCGCTGGGGACCGGCGCGGAGTCGATGGCTCCGGGGTCCTCGGCGTGGACGATGACGAGCCCGTCGAAGGTGGCGGTCTCGGTGAGCGCCTCGTGCAGCTCCTGGGTGGACAGGTGCGGGAACTCATCGACCCCCGAGTGCAGCAGGAAGCACTTGAAGCCGAAGACGCCGGCCTCGTGCATCGGGCGGAGGTCGGGGACGTTGCCGGGGACGGCACCACCCCAGAACCCCACGTCGACGTAGGCCTGGTCGGCGGCGACGGCGCGCTTGGTCTCCAGCGCCTCGACGGTGACCGTCGACGGGACGCTGTTGAGCGGCATGTCGATGATCGTCGTGACCCCGCCGGCGGCAGCGGCCCGGGTCGCGGACGCGAAGCCCTCCCAGTCGGTCCGGCCCGGCTCGTTGACGTGCACGTGGGCGTCGACGAGGCCGGGAAGCAGCACCTCGTCCTCGGCCAGGGTGACCACGCGCGCACCGTCGGGCGGGGCGGAGTCGAACGCTTCGATAGCGGCGATCCGGCCGTCGCTGACGGTCACGGTGGCACTGGTCTGGTGGCCGTCGATGACGGCCCGTCGCGCCTTGAACACCACGTCCGGGCTCATGCCGGTACCTCCTGCTCGAGTTGGTTCTGGACACCGTACGCCTCGTCGACGACACGGTTGCGGTGCTGCCCGAGGACACCACCGTCAGCTGTCACGACGTCGTCGTGGCGCAGGTACGGTCGCGGCTCGGGCTGACCCATCGCCACCCCTGCCGGGGTCCCGGTGATGATCAGGTCGCCGGGCTCCAGGGTCATGACCCCGCTGACGTAGCAGAGGATCTCGGCGATGCCGAAGATCATTCCCGCAGCGGTGTCGTCCTGCCGGGTGTCGCCGTTGACGGCCAGCCGCAGCCGGATGCTGCCGGGGTCGCCCACCTCCTCGGGCGTGACGAGGAAGGGTCCCACCGGACAGAACGTGTCGGCTGACTTGCCCTTGGTCCACGTGCCGCCGCGATGGAGCTGGAGCGACCGGTCGGACACGTCCTGGGCAAGTACGTAGCCGGCCACGCCCGCGAGGGCGGTGGCCGGGTCGGTGACCCGGCGCAGGGTGGCGCCGATGACGATCCCGAGCTCGACCTCGTAGTCGGTCGTCGTCGACCCCGGCACGAGGACGATGTCGTCGGTGGGTCCGGACAGGGACGAGGACGCCTTGAGGAAGACGACCGGCTCGGCGGGGATGGCGGCGCCGGACTCCTCGGCGTGGCCGACGTAGTTCAGCCCGATGCCGACGATCTTGCCCGGACGTGCGATGGGAGGTCCGACGCGGACGCCCTTCGGGAGCGTGTCCCCCGGCTGCAGGACGAGCTGGTGCTCGGCCCCCGCCGGGCCCACGCGTGCCGTCCTCATGCTGTGCCGCCCAGGTGGTCGACGGCGATCTGGGCGCCGATCTGCTCCAGCAGCGGGCCGGGGGTGGTCATCGCCTCCTCCGCGGAGGAGGCGACGTCGAGCAGGGCGTAGCTGGTGGTGATCCCGGCCGCCTCGGCCTGCGCGGCCGACAGCAGCACGCGCCCCGCGACCGCGACGACGCGCACGCCGAGCTGCCGGGCGAGCGCGGCAACGGCGGCTGGTGCCTTGCCGTTGAGGGTCTGCTCGTCGAGCGAGCCCTCCCCGGTCACCACGAGGTCGACGTCGGCCATCGCGTCGGCGAGACCGGTCAGCTCGAAGACCAGCTCGGCACCGGGTTGCATCCGGGCCCCGGCCAGCGAGACCAGGCCGAAGCCCACGCCTCCTGCCGCCCCCGCGCCCGGCTCGTCGCGGCGGTCCTGGCCGGTCGCCTCGGCGACCACGTCGGCGAAGTGGGCCAGGGCTGCGTCGAGGGAGGACACGTCCTGCGGCGAGGCGCCCTTCTGCGGACCGTAGACGGCTGCGGCACCCTGCGGCCCGGTCAGCGGGTTGTCGACGTCGCAGGCGACGACGATGTCGGCCTCGGTCAGCGCAGGGTGCAGACCGGACAGGTCGAGGGAGGCGGCATCGGCCAGACCCGCCCCGCCGGGGGAGACCGGCTCGCCGGCCGCCGTGAGCACACGCGCGCCCAGCGCCTCGAGCAGGCCTGCGCCGCCGTCGGTGCAGGCGCTCCCGCCGATCCCGACGACGACCCGTCGGGCGCCGGCGTCGAGTGCACCGGCGATCAGCTCGCCGGTGCCGCGGCTGGTCGCCGTGAGGGCGGCCAGCTGCCCGTCGGGCAGCTGGGCCAGCCCGCTCACCTCGGCCAGCTCGACGACCGCCTCGGTGCCGCGGATGCCGTATGCCGCCTGGACCGGCTCACCGGTCGGGCCCGTTGCGGTGAGCTCGACCTGGGTGAACCCGGCGCTGACGGCGGCGGCGAGCGTGCCGTCGCCGCCGTCGGCCACCGGGACGACGAGCACCTCGATTCCGGGCAGAACCGAGCGCAGCCCGGCGGCGACGTGGGCCGCCACCTGCTCGGCGGTCAGGGTGCCCTTGAACTTGTCCGGGGCGAGGAGCACGCGAGTCATGACGGCTGCTGTTCAGTCCAGGTTGGCGAACAGGGCGGTGGGTGCGTCCTGACCGGACTCGGCGAGCTCCTCGAACTCGGTGACTCCGGCGATGGAGACGCCCATCGACACGTTCGTCACACGCTCGAGGATGACCTCGACGACGACCGGCACCCGGTGCTCGACGAGCAGCTTCTTGGCCTGCTCGAGGGCGGGGAAGATGTCCTCGGGGTCGAAGACACGGATCGCCTTGCAGCCCAGCCCCTCGGCGACCTTGACGTGGTCGACGCCGTAGCCGTTGACCTCGGGAGAGTTCACGTTGTCGAAGGACAGCTGGACGCAGTAGTCCATGTCGAAGCCGCGCTGGCTCTGCCGGATGAGGCCGAGGTAGGCGTTGTTGACCAGGACGTGGATGTAGGGAACGTTGAACTGGGCGCCGACGGCGAGCTCTTCGATCATGAACTGGAAGTCGTAGTCGCCGGACAGGGCCACGACGGTGTCCTCCGGTGCGGCCGTGGCCACCCCGATCGCTGCCGGCACGGTCCAGCCGAGCGGGCCGGCCTGGCCGGCGTTGATCCAGTGCCGGTCCTCGTAGACGTGCAGCAGCTGGGCGGCCTGGATCTGGGACAGCCCGATCGTGGAGACGTAGCGGACGTCCTTGCCGAAGGCGCGGTTCATCTCCTGGTAGACCCGCTGGGGCTTGATCGGGGTGACCTCGAAGTTGGTCTTGCGCCACATCGTCGCCTTGCGGTCCTGGCACTCCTTGGCCCAGGCGCTGCGGTCGGGCAGCGAGCCGGCCCGCTCGCGGGCCGCCTCGACGAACAGGGTCAGGGCAGCCTTGGCGTCGGAGACGATGCCGTAGTCGGGGGCGAAGACGCGCCCGATCTGGGTCGGCTCGATGTCGACGTGGACGAAGGTGCGGCCCTGGGTGTAGGTCTCCACGTCGCCGGTGTGCCGGTTGGCCCAGCGGTTGCCGATGCCGAGCACGAAGTCGGAGGCGAGCAGGGTGGCGTTGCCGTAGCGGTGGCTGGTCTGCAGGCCGACCATGCCGGCGTTGAGCTCGTGGTCGTCAGGGATGGTGCCCCAGCCCATCAGCGTGGGCACGACCGGGACGCCGGTCAGCTCGGCGAGCTCGGTGAGCAGCGCGGCGGCATCGGCGTTGATCACCCCACCGCCGGAGACGATGAGCGGCCGCTCAGCAGCGGCCAGCATGTCCAGGGCCTTGTCGACCTGGGCGCGGGTGGCAGCGGGCTTGTAGACCGCCAGCGGCTCGTAGGTGTCGACGTCGAACTCGATCTCGGCCATCTGCACGTCGATGGGCAGGTCGATCAGGACCGGCCCCGGACGGCCGGACCGCATCAGGTGGAAGGCCTGCTGGAAGGTGCCGATGATCTGGCCCGGCTCCATCACGGTGACCGCCAGCTTGGTCAGCGGCCGCGCGATCGAGGCGATGTCGACGGCCTGGAAGTCCTCCTTGTGCAGCTTGGCGACCGGCGCCTGGCCGGTGATGCACAGGATCGGGATCGAGTCGGCGCTGGCCGAGTACAGCCCGGTGATCATGTCGGTCCCGGCGGGTCCGCTCGTCCCGACGCAGACACCGATGTTGCCGGCCTTGGCCCGGGTGTAGCCCTCGGCCATGTGCGAGGCGCCCTCGACGTGCCGGGCCAGCGTGTGGTGCAGCCCCCCGTTGGTCTGCATCGCCTTGTAGAACGGGTTGATGGCGGCGCCGGGGAGGCCGAAGATGTTGGTCACACCCTCCTTCTTGAGGATTTCCACGGCGGCCTGGGCGGCGGTCATGCGGGCCATGTCACTTCTCCTTGCTGTTCGGGTCTGCGGGGGTGGGGGCCAGCTGGCCGGAGAGGCGCTCGACGCCCCGCAACAGGCCGGAGTGGTCGAGCTGTCCGTCGCCGTTGGCCAGGGCCGAGGCCATCAGCTGGGCCACCAGCGACCCGAGCGGGACGACGACGCCGGCCTCACGCGCGGCGGAGGTGACGATGCCCATGTCCTTGTGGTGCAGGGCGATCCGGAAGCCGGGGGTGAAGTCGTGGCTGGTCATGTTGCCGCGCTTCTGGTCCAGGACCTTGGAGCCGGCCAGGCCACCACCAAGGACGTCGAGAGCGGCCTCGAGGTCGACGTGGTATGCCGTGAGGAAGGCGACCGCTTCGGACAGGGCCTGGATGTTGGCGGCGACGATGAGCTGGTTGGCGGCCTTGACCGTCTGACCTGCACCGGTCCCGCCGACGTGGACGATGGTCTTGCCCACGGCGTCCAGGACCGGCTTGGCGTCGGCGAAGTCGGCCGCGTCACCGCCGACCATGATCGACAGGACGGCGTTCTTGGCACCGGCCTCGCCGCCGGACACGGGCGCGTCGAGAAGCCGGAACCCCTTGTCCTTGGCGGCCTTGCCGAGCTCGACGGTCACGTCCGGACGGATGCTGGAGAAGTCGATGACGAGCGTGCCGGGCTTGGCGTTGGCGAAGACACCGCCCTCGGACAGCAGCACCTCCTGCACGTTCGGGCTGTCCGGCACCATGACGGCGACGATGTCGGCGTCGCGCACGGCCTCGGCCGTGGAGCCGGCGGCGGTGCCGCCGGCGTCGACGAGCGGCTGCGCACGCTCCGGGGTGGGGTTGTAGCCGGTGACGTCGTGGCCGGCGTTCTGCAGGTGGACGGACATGGGGCTGCCCATGATGCCGAGGCCGATGAAGGCGATCTTGCTCATTGTCATGCTCCTAGCGGGGGTTCGGGTCAGGACTGGCTGCCGCGGCGGTCGCGGGGGAGCCAGGCCAGGCTGTCGTCGGTCGTGGTGGTGGGCTTGTACTCCAGGCCGACCCAGCCGGCATACCCGGTGTCGGCGACCGACGTGAGCAGGCCGTCGAGGTCGAGGGTCCCCGTGCCGGGCTCGCCGCGGCCGGGCCAGTCGGCGATCTGGACGTGGGCGACGCGGTCGGCGTAGGCGGTGATGGCGGCGGCGGGGTCGTCGCCGTTGTTGGCCAGGTGGAACAGGTCGAGCAGGAAGCCCACGTTGGCGCTGCCGTCGGCGCGCGCCGCGTCGACGACGGCGACCGCGTCGGCGGCAGTCCGCAGCGGGTACGGCTTGGGGCCGCTCACCGGCTCCACGAGAACCGTGGCTCCGACCCGCCCGGCGGCCTTCGCGGCCTGCGCGAGGTTCTCCCGGCCGAGGGCGTCCTGCTCCTCGGGGGTGCTGTCCTCGACCCGGTTGCCGTAGAGGGCGTTGAAGGCGCTGACGCCGAGTCGCTCACCGATGCCGACGGCGACGTCGAGGTTGTCCAGGAACTGCTGCGAGCGAGCCGGGATCGACAGGACGCCGCAGTCCGGCCCGGTGAGCTCGCCGGCGAAGAAGTTGAGCCCGACGAGCTGCGCCCCGCTGTCGGCGACCGCGGTGACGAAGGCGTCGACCTCCGGGTCGCCGGGAACCGGCTGGTCCGGCCAGGGCCACCAGAACTCGATGGCGTCGAAGCCGGCCGCCTTGGCTGCCCCCGGACGCTGGAGTAGGGGCAGCTCGGTGAAGAGCATCGAGCAGTTCGCCAGGTAGCGCAGGCCGTGGTCTGACATAGGGATCCTTCCACAATACGGAAAATTACTTCCAACTACCGAAATCATATGACTCGGTCCGGGTGGGCGTCAAACCGGGGCTGCGCGGTCGCGCTCCGGGGACGCCCACCGGGCACGTCTCAGGAGTCGCCGCCGGCCGTGCCGGTGGTCCCGGCCCGGACGTCGAGCAGCTGGTACCGCTCGATCGCCTGCGCCGCGGTGCCGGCGTCGACCTGGCCCTCCTCGGCGAGCAGCTGCAGGGCCCGGACGACGATCGACTCCACGTCGATGTGGAAGAACCGGCGGGCGGCTGCCCGGGTGTCGGAGAACCCGTGGCCGTCGGCTCCCAGTGTCGCGAACCGGTTGGGCAGGAACTGGCGGATCTGGTCCGGGACCTCCGAGGCGAAGTCCGTCGAGGCGACGATCGGCCAGGGGGCGTCGGCCAGCTTGGCGGTGACGTAGGGGACCCGGGCCTCCTGCTCCGGGTGGAGGAAGGTGGCCTCCTCGGCCGCGAGGCCGTCGCGCCGCAGCTCGTTCCAGGACGTGACCGACCAGACGTCGGCCGAGACGCCCCAGTCCTCCTGGAGGACCTGCGCTGCCTTGAGCACCCACGGCACCGACACCCCGGACCCCATCAGGTGGCAGCGCGGACCGTTGCCCGAACCCGTCGAGACCCGGTACAGGCCGCGCACGATCCCGTCGACGTCGACGTCCTCCGGCTCGGCCGGCTGGAGCATGGGCTCGTTGTAGACCGTGAGGTAGTACATGACGTTGGGGTCGGTGGAGTCCGGCCCGTACATCTGCTCCAGCCCGGCCCGCACGATGTGCGCGATCTCGTAGCCGTAGGCAGGGTCGTAGATCTTGGTCGCGGGGTTGGTCGCGGCCAGGACCGGGGAGTGGCCGTCGGCGTGCTGCAGCCCTTCGCCGGTGAGCGTCGTGCGTCCGGCCGTGGCGCCGATGATGAAGCCACGCGTCATCTGGTCCATGGCCGCCCACATCGCGTCACCGGTGCGCTGGTAGCCGAACATCGAGTAGAAGACGTAGACCGGGATGAGCGGTTCGCCGTGGGTCGCGTATGCCGTGCCGGCAGCGGTGAACGCCGCCATCGAACCGGCCTCGTTGATCCCGGTGTGCAGGATCTGGCCCTGTGGGGACTCCTTGTAGGCCAGCAGCAGGGCCCGGTCCACGGGGGTGTAGTTCTGCCCGTGGGGGTTGTAGATCTTGGCGGTGGGGAAGAACGAGTCCATCCCGAAGGTCCGCGCCTCGTCGGGGATGATGGGCACGATCCGGTTGCCGATCCCCTTGTCACGCAGCAGGTCGCGCAGCAGCCTGACGAAGGCCATCGTCGTGGCGGCGTGCTGCTTGCCCGACCCGCGACGGGCTACGTCGTAGGTCTTGGCGTCGGGCAGCACGAGCGCTCGCGGCGTGTTCCGCCGTTCGGGGACGAACCCGCCGAGCTCGCGCCGGCGCTCGAGCAGGTACTTGATCTCGGCCGAGTCGGGGCCAGGGGTGTAGTAGGGCACCCGGTAGGGGTCGTCGTCGATCTGGGCGTCGGTGACCGGGATGTTCAGCAGGTCGCGGAATCCCTTGAGGTCGGCCGCGGCCAGCTTCTTCATCTGGTGGGTGGCGTTGCGGGCCTCGAAGTTGGCCCCGAGGCCGTAGCCCTTGACGGTCTTGGCCAGGACCACCGTCGGACGGCCGGTCGTGTTCCCAGCCGTCGCCGCGTGGTAGGCGGCATACATCTTGCGGTAGTCGTGGCCGCCGCGCTTGAGTCTCCAGATCTGGTCGTCGGTGAGGTCTTCGACCAGGCCCTTGGTGACCGGGGACTTGCCGAAGAAGTGCTCGCGGATGTACGCGCCGGACTCGCCCTTGTAGGTCTGGTAGTCGCCGTCGGGGGTCTCGTTCATGACCCGCACGAGCTCGCCCTCGGTGTCCTTGGCGAGCAGCGCGTCCCACTCCCGGCCCCAGAGCACCTTGACGACGTTCCAGCCCGCGCCGCGGAAGAAGCCCTCGAGCTCCTGGACGATCTTGCCGTTGCCGCGGACCGGACCGTCGAGCCGCTGCAGGTTGCAGTTGATCACGAAGGTGAGGTTGTCCAGGCCCTCGTTGGCCGCGAGCTGGAGGAAGCCGCGAGACTCCGCCTCGTCCATCTCGCCGTCGCCGAGGAACGCCCAGACGTGCTGGTCGCTCGTGTCCTTGATCCCACGGTTGAGCAGGTAGCGGTTGAGCTGGGCCTGGTAGATCGCGTTCATCGGGCCGATGCCCATGGACACGGTCGGGAACTGCCAGAACTCGGGCATCAGCCGCGGGTGCGGGTAGGAGGACAGCGCGTGCGGCGCCCTGGACTTCTCCTGGCGGAAGCCGTCGAGGTCCTCCTCGGTCAGCCGGCCCTCGAGGAAGGCCCGGGCGTACATGCCCGGTGACGCGTGACCCTGGAAGAAGACCTGGTCGCCGCCGCCCGGGTGGTCGGGACCGCGGAAGAAGTGGTTGAGGCCCACCTCGTAGAGGGTGGAGGCTCCGGCGTAGGTGGAGATGTGCCCCCCGACGCCGATGTCGGGTCGCTGGGCCCGGTGCACCATGACGGCAGCGTTCCAGCGCAGGAGCCGGCGGTAGGCCCGCTCGGTGTGCTCGTCGCCGGGGAAGTCCGGCTCCTGCGCTGCCGGGATGGTGTTGACGTAGTCGGTCGTCACGGTCTCGGTGCCCGACAGGCCGGAGGCGGCGGCCTGCTCGCCGAGCATGCGGAGCACGGCCGCCGCGCGCCCCGGCCCACCGGCCGCGAGCAGCTGGGTGAAGGACTCCGACCACTCAGACATCTCTTCGGGGTCGACCTGGTCGGTCCGGCTGCCCGTCGGCTGGTTGGTCATCGTCGCTTCTCCTTCGTGGGTTTGCTCAGGGGGTGGTGGGGGTTCGGGGGATCAGCAGAAGCCGGCGATGCCGACCCACGCCGCCTCGGCGGAGTCGCTGCCCTTGCGCGCGAAGGTCGCCTCGATCAGCCCGTACGGCCGGTCGGCCGCCCAGAAGACCAGGTTGGGGTTGTCCAGGCCGGCGAAGGACAGGTCGGAGAGGAAGTGGTGCTTGTTGGGGCAGGAGAACTTGACCTCGTCGATGGTGTCGTGCTTCTCCAGGACGGCCTGGGCCATCTGGTAGAGCGTGTGCTGCAGCGCGTAGGAGTACTCCTTGCCCAGGGCACTGAGCATCGTCGCCCGGACGCTGTCGTAGGTCGCGTCGTAGTCGATGTCCGTGCGGTTGTAGCGCCAGCGCGTCGCGATGTCCGTCGCGAGGATCCGGTCCTCGGTCTCCTGCAGCGTCGTGTACTTGTCCTTCGGGTACCCGACGAAGCCGGACTGGGTCGTCTTCATCACGGTCAGGCCGTAGAACCCGCTGATCATCGTGTCGGTCGCGCCGTCGCGGACGAGGACTGCGGTCCGGGTCTCGGGCGTGTTGCGGAAGAAGGCGTGGTCGTGGTCCTCGATGCGGGACCAGCCGAACTTCTCCGCGGCCCAGCGACCACCGGTCACCCAGTCGAACTCGCTGGTGAAGTGCTCGGCGAGCCGCAGCAGGAAGGCCTCCGGCGAGGTGATGCCGTCCCTGGAGAAGGCGAAGATGGTGTTCTTCTGGGTGTCCGTGGGAACGACGTGAGCGTTGTCCCCCGCGAAGTGGGCCGCCTCGAAGTCACCCCGCAGCTCGGAGGTGATGCTGAGGTCGATGACCTCGTGGCGGTCGCTGTCGCGGGTGACCCGGACGACGTGGTTCTCGGCCTTGCCGTACTGGTTGGCCGTGAGGATGACCTCGGTCATGGTGCCAGACTCCTTTGTCTCGTCTTGCCTTGTCTTGTCTCGGTTTCGGGAGGAGGTACGCGCCCGTCAGCTGCCGCGGTAGGTGGTGTAGGCGAACGGGCTGAGCAGCAGCGGGATGTGGTAGTGCGGCTGGTCCGCTGCGACGGTGAAACGGATCTCGACGACGGGGTGGAAGCAGTCCTGGCCACGGCCGGCGAAGTAGGCACCGGTGGCGAACACGACGCGGTAGTCGCCGGGGGACAGGGTGTCCGGACCCAGCTCGCCCACCCGGCCGTCGGTGTCGGTCTCGGCCGTACCGAGGACCTCGCCGCCGTCGGCGTGCAGCCGGATCTCGACTCCGGCCGCGGGGACTCCGGCGCTCGCGTCCAGGACATGGGCGGAGATGAAGCTCATGGCGTCACCAGCCCGCCCAGTCGGACGACCGCGATCTGGCCGAGCTGCTCGCTCACGACCCGGTCCTCGGTGGCGTCGTCGTTGCCGAGGCGGCTCTGCAGTGCGGCGAGGATCTCGGGTGCGGAGCGGCCGGCCGCCCGGATGAGGAAGATCCGGCCGAACCGGCGCTCGTAGTCGGCGTTGCCCTGACGCAGCTGCCGGTCGAGCTCGTCGTCGACGTCGAGGCCCGCCTGCTCACCACGGGAGAGCGCCGCCTCCGTGGAGCCGCCCTGCGCCGACTGCCCGATCCGCGGGTGGTGGGCCAGGGCCGCCTCGAGCTCTTGGGCCGTGAAGGCGCCAACCGCCTCGGTCGCGGCCCGGGTGAGGGCCGGGAGGTCGGCATACGGCCGTCCGTCGACCACTGCGTCGACCCAGCGGTCCACGTCCAGGCAGGGCCGGACCAGCGCGGCGGCGTCATCGCGGTCCAGCGCGTTGAAGCCGGCCAGGGTCACCCCGGTGGCGGTCGCTGCCGCCACCGGCATGGACGTCTGCTCAGACACTGCGGCTCCCCCCGTCGCCGGGCTCTGCGGACGCGTCGACGCCCTGGCCGGTGGCACCCAGGCCGCGGCTCAGCGGGCCGGTGGGATCCAGCCGGGTCTCGTCCGCCTGCGAGATCGAGCCGGGAGGCGGTCCCTCGGCGAAGATCGGTCCCTCGGTGCCCTTGGGACGCCCGAGGATGTTGAAGACGACGTTGAGCAGGACGGCGACAATGGCGGTGGAGGTGATGCCGGAGTCGAAGATGACCTGGAACCAGCTAGGGAACTGCTCGTAGAAGGTCGGGACCGAGATCGGGATGATGCCGAAGCCGAGGGCGAAGGCGACGATGACCAGGTTGGAGTTGCCCTCGAAGTCCACCTTGCTCAGGGTGCGGATGCCACTGGCGGCAACGGTGCCGAACAGGGCCAGACCGGCGCCACCGAGGACCGGGAGCGGGACGACGGCGACGATGGCGCCCAGGACCGGGACCACGCCGAGGACGACGAGGATCGCGCCGCTCACGGCGACGACGAAGCGGCTCTTGATGCCGGTGATGGCGACCAGGCCGACGTTCTGGGCGAAGGCGCTGATCGAGAACCCGTTGAAGATGCTGGCGACCGAGGTGGACAGCATGTCGGCCCGCAGACCGTTGGTGACCGTGTCACGGTCGGCGTGCCTGTCAATGATCTCCCCGACGGCCAGGATGTCGGCCGTCGTCTCGGTCATGATGACGAGCATCACGACGACCATCGAGATGATGGCGCCCACCGCGAAGGTCGGCATCCCGAAGTGGAACGGGGAGGGGAGCTGGAAGGCCTTGGCGTCCTTGATGGCGCTGAACTGGGTGATGCCGAAGGGGATCGCGACGATCGTCCCGGCGACCAGGCCGAGCAGGATGGCGATCCGCGAGAAGAACGGTGGCATAAACCGGTAGATCAGCACGACGATCACCATGGTGAGCACGGACACCAGGATGTTCTTCGGAGCCCCGAACGTCTTGTCGCCGACCCCTCCCGCCGACCACTGGATCGCCACCGGGAGCAGGGACACGCCGATGATGGTGATCACCGAGCCGGTGACCACTTCGGGGAAGAAGTGCAGCAGCCGGGTGAAGACGGGTGCCAGCAGGAGGCCGACGATGCCGGCGACGAGCAGGGCTCCGACGATGGCCCGGAACCCGTCGGCGCCGCCGGCCTTGGTCCCGATCGCCAGGATCGTGGACACGGCCGCGAACGAGGTGCCCTGGATCAGCGGCTGGCGGGCCCCGAACTTCCAGACGCCGACGGTCTGGAGCAGGGTGGCCACGCCGGACATGAACAGGCCCGCCGACACGATGTAGGTGATCTGGCCGCCGCTGAGCTTCAGCGCGCTGCCGACGATCAGCGGCACGGCGACGACGCCGGCATACATGCTCAGGACGTGCTGCAGGCCGTAGACGAGCATCTGCGGCCAGGGCAGCACCTCGTCCACCGGGTGAACGTCCGGCTGTGGTGGTGGTGACGTCGTTGTCAAGGGGAGCCTCCGGGGATCAGGCTTCCGTATATCGGAAGCAGAGTTTCATCTGATGAAAAGGTAGGGGTAAGACTTGAATCTGTCAAGTGTTTCCCGGCGTTTCTCAGGTGAGCTGGCGGCTGAGCGTGGCGTGCCGGTTGACGTCCTTGTACAGCAGGTAGCGGAACCGGCCGGGTCCGCCGGCGTAGCAGGCCTGCGGGCAGAACGCCCGCAGCCACATGAAGTCGCCTTCCTGGACCT
>JAICMC010000137.1 GCA_025929465.1 Nostocoides sp. | reverse complement strand
CGCGTCGACGACGGCATCGAGGGCCTGGTCCACATCTCCGAGCTGGCCGAGCGCCACGTGGAGCTGCCGGAGCAGGTCGTCACCGTCGGCTCCGACATCTTCGTCAAGGTCATCGACATCGACCTCGAGCGTCGCCGGATCTCGCTGTCGCTCAAGCAGGCCAACGACGCGGCGGGCCAGGTCGAGGACTTCGACCCGACCCTGTACGGCATGGCGGCCGAGTACGACGAGGCCGGCAACTACAAGTACCCGGAGGGCTTCGACTCCGAGACCAACGAGTGGCTCGAGGGCTACGAGACCCAGCGCGAGAAGTGGGAGAAGCAGTACGCCGAGGCGCACGCTCGCTGGGAGGCTCACAAGGCGCAGGTCGAGTCGGCCGCCAAGGCCGACGCCGAAGCGGCGACCGGTGGCGACAGCCCGACCTCCTACTCCAGCGACTCCTCGAGTGCGTCGTCGGCATCCTCCGCGTCATCGTCCTCATCGTCCGCCGACAGTGGCTCGTCGTCGCCGGCCGAGGGCACGCTGGCCTCCGACGAGGCCCTTGCCGCGTTGCGCGAGAAGCTCACCGGCAACTGAGCCCACCGGCATACGGCCTCAGTCCGTATGCCGCCCGCTCACCGACGCGGCCCGGTCGCCCCATCTCCCGGGGGGACCGGGCCGCGTCGCTGCGCCGCCTCACCTGACCCCGCCCGATCCGGAAGAGACCGCTTCGCAAGGGTTGGGTTGCCGTGCGCACTGCTGGATTCCGGTGTGGAGTCGGCATGATGGCCGTATGCCGCGAACCGTTGCCACCAACACCGCCGTCGACCTCGCCGGACTGCTCGACTTCGTCCGCCCCCGCCACCAGATGGTCCTGATGACCACCCGCGCCGACGGACGCCCCCAGGCGTCGCCGGTGACCGGGGGAGTGGACGAGGCGGGCCGGATCGTCGTCTCCAGCTATCCGGAGCGGGCCAAGGTCTTCAACGCCAGGCGGCGGTCCACCGCGAGCGTGCTGGTGCTGTCCGACGACTTCGGTGGTGCGTGGGTGCAGGTGGACGGTGAGATCGAGGTGATCGACGCTCCGGACTCCGTCGAGCCCCTGGTGGACTACTTCCGCAGCATCAGCGGCGAGCACCCGGACTGGGCCGAGTACCGCCAGGCCATGCTCGACCAGGACAAGTCGCTCCTGCGGGTGACGCCGGCCCGCTGGTCGCCCATCGCGACCGGCGGCTTCCCGGCGCGGCTGGTGGACTGAGGTCCACCGCCGTGGCGCGGCGGGCCGGCCGGCTTCCGGACGGGTCAGCGCGCCGCTCACCGGACGGGAATGGCTGCCCTGACGACCACCCAGGTTCGGTGACACGTCGGGTAGGCCGTCCGACCTGCGCACCACGGATGGGCCCGCGGTGTCGCTCGCCGAACCCTGACGGCTCGCGAAACCGGCGCAATGTCATCGAGGTGCGTGAATGGGCCTGCGGTGTCGGTCGCCGACCCCCCAACGGCTCGCAAATCCGTCTCCACACTGCGAGAATCCCGTCGATGGGCGTCGAGTGCCGGATCTAGGCTGACCAGGATGACCCTTGACTATGACGCCCATCTCGCCCGTGAGTCCGACGCCTTCCTCGACGCTGTGCTGGCGGCCGCCCCCGACGCGAGGGTGCCCGGGTGCCCGGACTGGAGCTCGGACGACCTGCTCGCGCACCTGGCGAACGCCCAGCACTTCTGGGCGGACATCCTGCGGACCCGCCCCCAGCCCCCGGACTCCTACACCGAGCCGGAGCGGCCGCCCGACCGGGCGGCACTGGCGTCGTTCTACCGGGCCGCGTCGGCCGACCTGCGCTCCCAGCTGGCGACGGCTGCGGATGAGGAGCCCGCGTGGACCTGGCACGACTCGATCCACACCGTCGGCTTCATCCGGCGCCGCCAGGCGCACGAGGCGCTCATCCACCGGGTCGATGCCGAGCAGGCAGCCGGGCGCTCGTCCACCCTCGACCCGGCCCTGGCGGCTGACGGCGTCGTGGAGTGCATCGAGTGGATGTATGCCGGTGCACCCGCCTGGGGCGTCTTCACGTCCAACGGTGAGCGGGTGGCGTTGGAGTGCACCGACCTCGGCGTGCGCCCGGTCGTCGGTCTGGGCCGGTACACCGGTACGCACCCGACGTCAGGAACGGCGCGGGAAGAGGCGGACCTCGAGCTCGTCTCGGCGTCCTCTCCGGAGCCGGTCGACGTCGTGGTCCGTGGGTCCGCGGGGGACCTCGACCTGTGGCTGTGGCACCGCGGACCGCTCGACGCCCTGAGCGTGACGGGCGACGACGCCGTCTTTGCCAGCCTGGCCGCGATCCTGCGCCACCCGATCGACTGACTCCCTCCCTCCCTTTCGTTTATCGGGTCACCCGATAAACGAACGGGATACGGGGTTTCAAACTATGTATCGGCCGACCTTCTCGGGTCACCCGATAAACGCAAGGGGCGGGGCGGAGCGGGAGGGGTGTGCGTGACGCGGGTAGCCTGACGCCCATGCTGACGGTCGGGCTCACCGGGGGGATCGGGTCGGGCAAGTCGACGGTCTCGGCGCGGCTGGCCGAGCTGGGGGCCGTCGTCATCGATGCCGACGTCATCGCGCGCGAGGTCGTCCAGCCCGGGACCGAGGGGCTGAGGGCCGTGACGCAACGGTTCGGCGCCCAGCTCGTCTCTGCTGACGGCGAGCTGGACCGGGGATCCCTGGGCCGGGTCGTGTTCGGGGACGAGCCGGCCCGGCGCGACCTCGAGGCGATCCTGCACCCTCGGATCGCCGCCCGGACCCGGGACCTGATGGCGGCCGCACCGGACGACGCGGTCGTCGTCCACGACGTCCCGCTGCTGGTGGAGAAGCAGATGGGCCCGGCATACCATCTCGTCGTCGTCGTGGGTGCCGACGAGCAGACCCGCCGGGAGCGCCTCGGGCGGGACCGGGGCATGGCGCCGCAGGAAGCCCGTGCGCGCATCGCCGCGCAGGCCACGGACGACGAGCGCCGAGCCGCCGCAGACGTCTGGCTCGACAACAACGGCTCCCGCGCCGCCCTCGTCGACGCCGTCGAGGCACTCTGGCGCGAGCGGCTGCTGCCCTACGACCGCAACCTTCGCGACGGGACCGGGGTGGAAAGGCCGGAGTCCGTGACCCTCGCCGAACCCGATCCGGCCTGGCCCGGCCAGGCCACCCGGATCGTGCGGCGACTGGGCCACCTCCTGGGCGACCGGGCGCGGAGCATCGACCACGTCGGCTGCACGAGCGTGCCCGGCCTCGCCGCCAGGGACGTCGTCGACCTCCAGGTCGGCGTCGGCTCGCTCGCGGACCTCGACGTGCCGGAGGTCGCCCGGCGCCTCGCCGACGGTGGCTTCCTCCCGGTCGCGGGGCGGGTGACCGACCGCAGCCCGGACGGTACGCCGTGGCCGAAGCGCCTACTCGTCGGCTGCGACCCGGGCCGACCGGTCCACGTCCACGTCCGCGAGGTCGGCTCGCCCGGATGGGTCCGGGCCCTGCGGTTCCGCGACTGGCTCCGGGCCGACAGCGCGGCACGGCAGGAGTATGCCGCGCTGAAGCGCAGGCTGGCGGCCGACAACGCTGACCCGAGCGCGTATGCCGCCGGCAAGGAGCCGTGGTTCGAGGCGTCCGAGACGCGGGCGGTGGCCTGGTCCCGGCGGACCGGGTGGGTTCAGCCTGAGGCCGAGCCCGCGCCGTAGCGCTCCCGGCTGCGCAGCGCCCACCGGCTCGCAGGGCCCAGGGCAAAGGCGGCCCCACCGACGAGGACGGCCATGACGAACCACCCGGGGCGCCCCCACTCGATGCACAGGACTGTGATGAGGAACGGGGCCACGGTCGAGGCGAGCGACCAGCCCAGGCCGGCGAACCCCTGGTACTGGCCCTGTCGCTCGACCGGCGCCAGCCCCATGCTCACGCCCCACTGGCCCGGGCTGGAGGTCATCTCCCCGACGACGTGGACGGTGGCCGCGACCAGGAGGACCACCGAGGCCAGCACCGGCCCCGGTCCGTCGCTCAGGGCGACGAGCAGGAAGGCGACCCCGATCCACACCGCGCCGCGCGCGTAGGCGCGGGTCGAGGCCGCCACATCGTCGACCCCACGGGTCATCCGCACCTGGAACAGAGCCACGACGACGGTGTTGAGCACGAGCAGGACGGCGACCATCGCCGTCGGCGCGTGGGTGTGCTTGCCGATCCAGAGTGGGATCCCCACCTCCATGACGGTGAAGTGCATGGCCACCACGCCGCCGAGCAGGGTGACGACGACATACGGGGTGTCACGCAGGACGCCCAACCGGGGCTCGCCGAGGGCCCTGGCCGGGGAGGGCGGCAGGTGGGGCAGGCGGCGCGCGACGAGACCCGCGACCACGCTGCTCGTCGCATCGAGGGCGAACACGGCCAGGTAGGCCCACGGTCGGTCGACCCACAGTGCCACCCCACCGACGGCGGCGCCGAACGCCATGGCGACATTGGTCACCGCACGCAGGTAGCCCTTGAAGGCGACGCCCTGCCCACCGGGCGCGATCCGGGCGATGTAGCCGCCGCGTACGGCGCCTCCGCCGGCCTGGAAGACCCCCATGAGGGCCAGGACGACGACGAGCACCCACAGCGACCTGGCGAGGAGCAGGCCGAAACCGACGACCCCCCACGCGATCGTCAGCGTGCTCATGACCTCACGCGGGCCCCGGACGTCGCCGAGGTGACCGGCGGGCAGCTGGGCCAGCAGCCCGGCGCCGGCGGCCAGTGACAGGGCCAGCCCGACCTGGGCGGGGGTCAGGCCCACCACCCGGGTGAAGTAGAGGGCGAACGTGGTCACCGTGGCGCCACCGCCGGCCCGGTTCACGAAGGTGCCCAACGCCAGGTTGCGCAGCCGGGGGTCGACCGGGATCCCTCGCCGGGTCAGCCGCGAGGTGGCAGGCGCCCTGCCGCCCGGCGTCGGTTCGGTGGGCACGGCGACCAAACTACGCCGCAGCACCGACGCTGTCGGGACGAGGCGGCGTGACAGACTGCGGCCTTCGCAGGGAACTCCCGAGCAAAGGTGACACAAGATGTCGGAGCTGGACGTGGTCGCAGTCATCCAGGCGCGGGCCGGCCACGAGGACACCGTGCGCGCGGCGTTGCAGCAGCTCGTCGCGGCGACCCGCCGGGAGCCTGGCTGCCTCAGCTACGACCTGAAGGTCGCCACCGACCAGCCGACGGTCTTCGTCACCGTCCAGAGGTGGAGCGGCCCGAGCGACCTGGCCGCGCACATGCAGTCCCCGCACATCGCCGCGGCCCTGGAGGCGGCCGGCCCCCACCTGGCCCTGCCCCCGGCGATCTATCCCCTCGCGGACGCCTGAGCGCGTCCACGTCGCGGCCGTAGCGATCCCCTCAGCGCGTCCTCGACGCGCACTCGCGGGTCCGGCATACGATCGGGCCGTGCCCAACGGCGTCTACCTCATCGACCGCGCCACCGGAGCCGCGCAGGCTGCTGACGAGGCAGATCTCCCGTCCCTGCTCCAGCGTGCGGACGCCTGGGTCTGGCTCGACGTCCCCGAGCCCGCGGAGGAGACCGGGACGGTCCTTCGCGAGGTCCTCGGCTGTCACCCCCAGGCCGTCGACGACGCCCTCCGGCGCAACCACATCGCCCGGATGCACCACTATCCGGACCACCTCTTCCTGGCCCTGCACCGTCCCTTGTCCGGGGCGGCAGGGCACGTGCACTACCTCGAGCTGGACCTCTTCGTCGGTCGCAACTACCTCGTGACGAGCCACGGACCGCGCAGCGCGGCCGTCGGGTTGGGGGCGATGGTCGCCGAGACCTCCGAGGTGGCTGAGCACCTGGCGTCAGGTCAGCTGGTCCCGCGCACCCCCATGGCCCTCGCGTATGCCGTGGTCTCGGCTGTCACGGACGCCGAGGAACGGATCGTCAACGAGTTCGCCCGCGAGGTGGGGCTGCTCGAGCAACGGGTCATGGCCCAGGAGGAGGAGGGCAACCCGCAGAAGTTCCTCGATGAGCTGTTCACGACCAGGCACACGCTGCTGACCGTGCTGACCATGGCCGCGCAGTCCTCCGAGGTCCTCGCCCGGGCGCGCAAGCTGGTGGTCGAGCTCGCCAAGGGTGACCGCGAGCTGCTGGAGGACCTGCACGACCAGTACCGGCGCCTGGAGCACATCGCCAAGAGCCAGCTGGTCTTCCTCGAGGGGGTGACCGACTTCTACCGGGCCCGCAACGACACCAGGATGACGATCGCAGGGGAGCGCCTGGCGGTCATCGCGGCGGTCACCCTGCCCATCGCCGCCATCTCGGGCGTGATGGGGATGAACGTCATCGTCAACGACCGGACCGAGTGGGTCGGCCTGGTCGTCCTGCTGGCGGTGATGGCCACGATGTCGGTGTGGCTGCTGCGCTGGGCGCGCAAGCAGGGCTGGTGGTGAGGCCGCGGCCGCTGTGGGGCGCCGGTCAGTCCGACTCGGCGGCCGCCTTGGACGAGGTCTTCGTCGCCGGCCTGCGGGTGGAGGAGGACCGCTTGGCGGCGGCCCGCGTCGCGAGGGCGGACTTGGTTGCCTTCCTGCGGGTCGCGACGTAGCGCTCGGGGTTCTTGTCCTTGGGCGGTATGCCGGTCGCGGCATGGAGCGCCTCATGGCGCAGGAACGCGATGGCGATCTCGTGGCGCAGCTCGAGGGTCGCCTGCTGGCGGAAGTCGGCCAGGTCCTGACGTTCCTCCTCGGCCATGTGGTTGCTGTTGTAGACGTTGGCGTCGGTGACCGCGGTCCACCACGCCGGGCTGCCTGTCCGGCAACGGGACACCTTGCGGATCGCGCCGCGCAGCTCGTTGTGGTCCTTGACGGCGTCCTCGACCTCCTCGTCGACCGACTCGGCGTCGGCCCCACCGGTGCCGAGCTTGAGCAGCTCGGGGTAGAAGTAGCGCTCCTCGGCGTCGGCATGGATCTCCAGCAGGATGGCGAGCCTGGTCCACATCGCGGCCAGGCCCTCCTGGTCGCCCCGGGGCCACTCCTCGAGCTGGCCGAACATGCGGCGCTGCTGCTCGTGCTGGTGGGCGATGGTCTCGGTGATGTCCACGGGCGGGTTCCTTGTCGTGGGGGGAGCGGTCGGCGTCGTGCCATCCTGCCTCATGACCCGCGTCCAGCCGGCCGCCAGGCGGTGTCGGTGGCGCGGCATACGATCGAGACATGCGCCCGACAACCGACCTCAAGCGCCGTGTGGCTCCGTTCGAGGTCATCTCCGACTTCCAGCCGGCCGGTGACCAGCCGACCGCGATCGCCGACCTGACGGCGCGGGTCCAGGCGGGGGAGACCGACACCGTCCTGCTGGGTGCGACCGGCACCGGCAAGTCGGCGACGACGGCCTGGCTGATCGAGCAGGTCCAGCGGCCGACCCTCGTGATGGCCCCCAACAAGACGCTGGCGGCACAGCTGGCCAACGAGTTCCGTGAGCTGCTTCCCCACAATGCCGTGGAGTACTTCGTCAGCTACTACGACTACTACCAGCCCGAGGCGTACATCCCGCAGACCGACACCTACATCGAGAAGGACTCCTCGATCAACGACGAGGTGGAGCGGTTGCGCCACTCGGCGACCAACTCGCTGCTCACCCGGCGGGACGTCGTCGTCGTCGCGTCGGTCTCCTGCATCTACGGTCTGGGCACTCCCCAGGAGTATGTCGACCGGATGGTGCCGCTGCGGGTGGGAGACGAGGTCAACCGCGACGACCTGCTGCGCAAGTTCGTCCAGATGCAGTACACCCGCAACGACCTCGCCTTCACCAGGGGCACCTTCCGGGTGCGCGGAGACACCGTGGAGATCATCCCGGTCTATGAGGAGATGGCGCTGCGGATCGAGCTGTTCGGCGACGAGATCGAGCGGATCTACACCCTGCACCCGGTGACCGGGGAGGTGGTGCGCGAGGAGACCGAGATGTACGTGTTCCCCGCCTCCCACTACGTCGCCGGCCCGCAGCGGATGGAGCGCGCCATCGGCGGGATCGAGAAGGAGCTGGAGGAGCAGCTGGCGATGTTCGAGAAGCAGGGCAAGCTGCTGGAGGCGCAGCGGTTGCGGATGCGCACGACCTACGACATCGAGATGATGCGGCAGG
>JAICMC010000088.1 GCA_025929465.1 Nostocoides sp. | reverse complement strand
GCTGTCGTCGCCCTCCTCGTCGGTGCCCTCGCCGTCGGCCAGACCTCCGCCCCGACGCGGACGGTGCCGGGCGGGTCGGTCTCGCAGGCGTCGGTCTCGCAGACCTCGCCCCTGCCACAGCACCGGGTCTCCTACCGGGGCGTGTCGGTCGAGGCACCCGCGGCGTGGCCGGTCGTCGACCTCGACGCCGACCCGACCGCCTGCGTCCGGATGGACCGCCCGACCGTCTACCTGGGGGCCGCCGGTCCCGACCAGCGCTGCCCCGCCCGGACGCTGGCGACCGCCGACACGATCTGGCTGGCCCCCACGTCGGCGGCCGACACCGCCAGCGCGGCGGCGCCGCAGGCCCGCGTCGAGCAGCGGCTCGGCAGGGCGGTCCGCACCCGCTGGGACGCCGTCTCCGGATCGGGCGTCGCCGTCGTGTCCGGCGCCGGTGTGAGCATCCGCACCACCTCACCGACCGGGGGCCTGACGACGGGCGCCGTCGTCGACACTCTCGGCGCGACCACGGCCGGACCCTCCGCCACGACCTCCACCGGCCCCTCGCCGGCGCCCACGACGGACTCCCTCCCGCTCGCGTCCACGGCATACACCAAGGCTGCGGTGGCGGCCGCCCCGACCGGGCGGTCCCTCACCGGCATGTGGTTCGACGCCTGCACGGCACCATCGGCAGCGTCCATGGCGACCTGGAAGGCCACCTCGCCGTATGCCGCGGTCGGGGTCTACATCGGTGGCGCCCTGCGGGGTTGCGCCCAGCCGAACCTCACCGCGTCGTGGGTCTCCACCGTCACCAGGCAGGGGTGGGGGCTCGCGCCGATCTACGTCGGGCTGCAGGCCCCCTGCGTCGACGCAGCGCTGTCCACGTTCACGACCGGCAACGCGGCCAGCACCGGCACCACCTCGGCCGCTGACGCCGCCGCCAAGGCACGCGCCCTGGGCCTCGCCGCGGGCTCGACGATCCACTACGACCTGGAGAACTACGCCACCGACGACGCCTCCTGCACCAGTGCCGTCGTCACGATGGTGAGCGCCTGGACGACCGAGATCCGCCGACAGGGTTTCAGCGCGGGGGTCTACGGCAACGTCGGCTCGCTGATGACCGACCTGTCCAGGGCGAGCAGCGCGCACACCGCCGGCTTCGTCGCGCCCGACCAGGTCTGGTACGCCCTCTGGGACGGGCTGCAGACGACCTCGACCGGGTCCTCGTCGTTCCCCGACAGCTACTGGGCCGGTCAACGACTGCACCAGTACCGCGGCGACTTCACCGAGACGTGGGGCGGGGTGACGATGGCGATCGACGCCAGCTGGAGCACCGCAACGATGCCGGGCAACCCGACCCAGGTCAGCTACGGCTCGGGCATCCTCGGCCCGGGGTCGGCCGGGTTCGCCTTCACCGGCCCGATGACCTACTGGCGTCCGAGCCCGGGAAGCGGAGTGGCCGGTCGTGCCTACTGGACCAAGACAGCGGGTTCGGCGACCGAGTACAACGGCGCGACCTGGTCGCCCTCGCTCGCTGCGGGGACGTATGCCGTGGACGTCAACGTCCCCGGGACGGTCGGTGCGACCGGCATCGGGCACTACACCGTGACCGACGCGACGGGCAGCCACGCGATCACCCTCAACCAGTCGACGGCGTCCGGATACCGGACCCTGGGGTCGGCGTTCACCGTCCGGTCCGGGAGGCCGATCCGGGTACACCTCGGCGACAACGAGCCGTCGTCCACGACCGGCGTGATCGCCGCCGATGCCGCCCGGTTCCGGCTCGTCATGGCCGCGCCGACGGCACCGGTCGGCGTGTGGGCCGTGGCGGCTGATGCCCGAGCCATCGTGCACTGGGGTGCAGCGGGGTCCAACGGCTCGACGGTCACCGGCTACCGCGTCGTGGCCTCGCCCGGTGGTGCGTCCGTCGCGGTGGACGGCAACGCCCGGCAGGCGACCCTGGGCGGGCTGAGGAACGCCACTGCCTACACCTTCTCGGTGGTCGCCACCAACGCCATGGGGTCCGGCCCGGCGTCGGCCCCCAGCGCCGCGGTGGTGCCGGTCGCGTCAGGTCGCATCGCGCCAGTGGCGCCGGTCCGGATCCTGGACACCCGGTTCGGGACGACGGCGAACGCCCGCCGGGCTGCCTTGGCGCCGGGTGAGAGCCTGGCGGTGCGCGTGGCAGCGGTCGCCGGGTCGCCGATTCCGGCAGGGGCGACAAGCGCCTACGTCAACGTGACCGTCGCCTCACCGACCGGGAACGGCTACCTCACGGTTTCCGCGGACGCCAGCACCAGCTCGGCCGTCAACTTCGTTGCGGGAGGGACGGTCGCGAACCTGTCCCTGGTGCGTCTGCGGACGGACGGGACGACGACTCTGACCAACCGTTCGAGCGGTTCGGTCAACGTGATCCTCGATGCTCAGGCAGCCGTGCGGCCCGGAACCACCGGGTCGCTGTGGAACCCGGCCACGCCCGTCCGCATCGTCGACACCCGCCATGGCACGACGTCCAACGCCCGGGCCGTCTCGGTGCCCGCAGGAGCGGGTGTCCGTTTCCGGGTGGCTGGGGTGAGCGGCTCGCCCGTCCCGAGCGGGGCGACGGTGGCCGCTCTCAACCTCACGGTCACCCGTCCCACAGCTGGCGGCTACCTCGTCGCGACCGACGGGTCACCCTCGGCAGCGTCGGCAGTCAACTTCCTTCCCGGGCAGTCCGTGGCCAACCTGGCTCTGGTCAAGCTGGCCACCGATGGCACGATCCTCGTGCGCAACGGCAGCGTCGGCAGCCTCGACGTCGTCATCGACGTCCAGGGCTATGGCGCGGCGTCCGGCAGGACGATCAGCCCGGTCTCACCGCGACGACTTGTCGACACGCGCTTCGGCACCACCTCGAACCCGATCAGGACCCACCTCGCCCCCCGAGCGTCGGCCACCGTCCGGGTCGCCGACGTCGTCGGCTCTCCCGTCCCCCCGGGGACGGTCATGGCGACGGTCAACCTGACGGTCGTGAATCCCACGGCGAGCGGCCAGCTCGGGATCAGCCCGACCGGGACAACCGGGACCTCCGTCGCGAACTTCACGCCGCGCTCGGTCGTCGCGGGTCTGGCGACCGCCACGCTGTCGCCGACGGGGACCATGGTCATCAGCAACCAGTCGGGCGGGACCGTCGACGTCGTCGTCGACGTCCAGGGTTTCAGCGGGCCCTGACGGCTGTCGACCGGTCGGGTCATCGTCGGGCGGGGAGCCGCAGGCGTGCCGTCGAGGGGATCGAGAAGGACCTTGTCGGAACGGTCGCGGTTGCCGCAGGTGTGCCCAGTGCCGTCGACCTCGTCGGTGATGCGCCGCATACGGCGCCACCTCGTTGAAGAGCAAGCGGGCGGCACGGTTCGTGGAGATGGCTGGGTCGGCCCTCACCTGAGAGCCGGGCCGCCGCGAACTGCGCGGCCCACCGGGTAGTCTGGCCTGCGACCGACCATCCTTTAACGACCTGTCCGGTGAGGCAGGGAAGGAGATGGCGCGTATGCCGCGTCCGGACTCGGCCGCCACGGGCGGTACCGACAGCGACCCCTCGGCTGCAGTGCGCCAGCCGCTACCCGGCCAGCCCCTCGACCCCACCGGCCGCGACGTGCTCTCCACGAGCGACGTCGCCAGGGTCCTGCGCCGGATCGCCCACGAGATCGTCGAGCACAACAAGGGCGCCGACGACCTGGTCGTCCTCGGCATCCCCAGCCGTGGGGTGGAGCTGGCTCACCGCTTGGTCGACCTCATCGCCGAGGTGGAGGGAACGACGGTGCCGGTGGGGGCGCTGGACATCACGTTGTTCCGCGACGACCTGCGCTCCCAGCCCACGCGCGCCCCCCTGCCGACGTCCATCCCGGCGGGCGGTATCGACGGCAAGGTCGTCGTCCTCGTCGACGACGTGCTCTACTCCGGCCGGACCATCCGGGCCGCGCTGGACGCGCTCGCCGACCTGGGCCGCCCCCGCGCCGTCCGCCTGGCCGTGCTCGTCGACCGCGGCCACCGCGAGCTGCCGATCCGGGCCGACCACGTGGGCAAGAACCTGCCCACGTCGCACGCGGAGAAGGTCCAGGTCCGCCTGGCCGAGCACGACGGCATACCCGACGTCGTGCGCATCGCGGGAGGGGGCCGATGACCCGCCATCTGCTGTCCTCCGCCGACCTGGACCGCGAGCAGACCGAGGCGATCCTCGACACGGCCGCCTCGATGCACGACGTCCAGCGCAGGGAGGTCAAGAAGCTGCCGACCCTGCGCGGACGGACGATCATCAACTTCTTCTTCGAGGACTCCACCCGAACGAGGAGCAGCTTCGAGATCGCCGGCAAGTGGATGAGCGCCGACACGATCAACCTGTCCGCCAAGGGTTCCTCGACGAGCAAGGGCGAGTCGCTGCGTGACACGGTCATGACGGTCAACGCCATGGCAGTCGACGCGCTCGTCATCCGGCACAGCGCGAGCGGTGCCTGTCAGCAGGTGGCCGGCTGGGTCGACGCCTCGGTCATCAACGCCGGTGACGGTACCCACGAGCACCCCACCCAGGCACTCCTCGACGCCTACACGCTGCGGTCGCGGCTCGGCCCGCTCGACGGCAGGCATGTCGTCATCGTCGGCGACCTCACCCACTCGCGCGTGTTCCGCTCCAACGTCATCACCCTGCGGACGCTCGGCGCGCGGGTGACCGTGGTGGCCCCGCCGACGCTCATGCCGAGCGGGGTGGCGGCCTGGTCGGCCAGCGACGGCTTCGCGACGTCCTGGGATCTCGACGACACGTTGTATGCCGGTGACCCGCCCGATGCGGTCATGATGCTCCGCGTCCAGCGCGAGCGGATGAGCGGCGGCTTCTTCCCGACGGCTCGTGAGTACACCGTCGGCTACGGGATGACCCGATCCCGGTTGGAGCGACTGCTCGCCGCGAACCCGGACGCCGCGATCCTCCATCCGGGGCCGATGAACCGCGGTCTGGAGATCTCCGCGGACGCCGCCGACAGTGCCAACTCCCTTGTCCTGGATCAGGTCTCGGCCGGGCTGGCGGTGCGGATGAGTGTCCTGTACCACCTTCTCGCCAGCGACGGCTCGCAGGCTGCGGCATGAGGGGCGACCTGCTCATCACCGGTGCAGCCCCCCTGGGTGGCGACCCGACCGATGTCCTCGTGCGGGACGGGTGGATCGCCTCGGTGGGGCGCATCGTGGCCACGGACCGGCCCGCAGGCGTGGACGTCCTCGATGCCGAGGGGCTCGTCCTGCTTCCGGGTCTCGTCGACCTGCACACCCACCTGCGCGAGCCGGGCCGGGAGGACGCCGAGACGATCGCGTCGGGAGCGGCGGCCGCTGCTGCCGGTGGGTTCACGGCCGTCCTGGCGATGGCCAACACCTGCCCGGTCACCGACTCCGGCGAGGCGGCCGAGCGGATCCTGGACCTGGGTCGGTCTGCCAGGCTCGTCGACGTGGTCCCCATCGGTGCCGTCACCAAGGGCCTCGAGGGGGAGCAGCTCGCCGAGCTCGGCCTGATGGCGCGCTCGCGTGCCAGGGTCCGGGTGTTCTCCGACGACGGCCGGTGCGTCCAGGACGCACGGGTCATGCGCCGGGCGCTGGAGTACCTCAAGCCGTTCGACGCCGTCATCTCCCAGCACGCCCAGGACGCGAACCTGGCCGGGCCGCGGGCCTGCTGCCACGAGGGCGAGCTGTCCGGGCGGCTCGGCCTGCCCGGCTGGCCCGCCGTCGCCGAGTCCACCATCATCGCCCGCGACGCCCTGCTTGCCGAACACGTCGGCGGCCGCGTCCACGTCGCGCACGTGTCGACGGCCGAGGGTGTCGACGTCCTGCGCTGGGCCAAGGCGCGCGGCATCCGGATCACCGCCGAGGTGACCCCGCACCACCTGGCCCTGGGGACCGAGCTGCTCGTCGGCTACGACCCCACCTTCAAGGTCAACCCGCCGCTGCGCCCGAGCGAGGACCAGGAGGCACTGCGGGCCGGCCTGGCCGACGGGACGATCGACGCCGTCGCCACCGACCACGCGCCGCACGCGCGACACGACAAGGAGCATGCGTTCGTCGACGCGGCGTTCGGGATGCTCGGCCTGGAGACGGCGCTGTCGGTCGTCGCCGAGGTGATGGTGCAGCCCGGTCGCCTGGACTGGGCCGGGGTCGCCGACCGGATGTCCACGGCACCCGCACGAATCGCCGGCCTGCCCGGCCACGGCCGCGCCATTGCGGCCGGGGAGCCGGCCAACCTGGTCCTCGTCGACCCCCGAGCCCGGCGCACCGTCGACGCCTCGGCCTCGAGGTCGTTGTCGCGCAACAACCCCTGGCACGGACGGACCTTCGCCGCTGCCGTCCACGCCACCATCCTGAGAGGTTCGGTGACCCACCGATGAGCACGCTGCTGACCCCCCGCAAGCCTGCCCTCCTCGTCCTGGAGGACGGCCGCACGTTCCGTGGCGAGTCCTTCGGCGCCGTCGGCGAGACGGTCGGTGAGGCGGTGTTCTCGACCGGGATGAGCGGCTACCAGGAGACCCTCACCGACCCCAGCTACCACCGCCAGGTGGTCGTCATGACCGCCCCGCACGTCGGCAACACCGGCTGGAACGAGGAGGACGACGAGTCCTCGCGGATCTGGGTCGCCGGCTACGTCGTCCGAGACCCCTCGCTGCGGCCGTCGAGCTGGCGCTCGACCGGGACGCTCGAGGACGCGCTGGGCGGCCAGGACGTCGTCGGCATCTGCGGCATCGACACCCGCGCCCTGACCCGGCACCTGCGCGAGCGGGGCGCCATGCGGGTGGGCATCTTCTCCGGTGACGCAGCCGGCGCGCCGGTGGCCCAGCTCGTCGAGCGGGTCGCCTCGGCCCCGGCCATGAACGGCGCCGCCCTGGCGCAGGAGGTCTCGACCGACGCCGCATACGTCGTCCCCGCGGTGGGGGAGAGGCGGTTCACGGTCGCTGCGGTCGACCTGGGCATCAAGGGCATGACCCCGCACCGGATGGCCGAGCGGGGCATCGAGGTCCACGTGCTGCCGGCGACGGCGAGCATCCAGGACGTGCGGGCGGTGCGGCCGGACGGCGTCTTCTTCAGCAACGGCCCCGGCGACCCCTCGACTGCCGAGGCGCAGGTGGACCTGCTGCGGCACGTGCTGGACGCCCGGATCCCCTTCTTCGGCATCTGCTTCGGCAACCAGCTGCTCGGGCGCGCCCTCGGGTTCGGCACGTTCAAGCTGAAGTACGGCCACCGCGGGATCAACCAGCCGGTCATGGACCGTGCGACGGGCCAGGTGGAGATCACCGCGCACAACCACGGGTTCGCCGTCGACGCCCCGCTCGACCACGAGAGCGACACCGCATACGGGACGGTCCGGGTCTCGCACGTCTGCCTCAACGACGACGTCGTCGAAGGGCTGGAGTGCCTGCAGGTCCCGGCGTTCTCGGTGCAGTACCACCCGGAGGCGGCAGCAGGGCCGCACGACGCCGCCTACCTGTTCGACCGCTTCGTCGAGCTGATGCTCCGGGCCCGCGAGTCGCCCAGCCCGGCAGACCGGGCGTCAGCGTGACCCGCCTTCTGCTGCGGGTCCTCGGTGTCCTGTTCGTCGTCGCCGGCGCCGTGGCGCTGCTCGCCCCGCTTCCGGTGTTCACGCCCTACGACCGATGGGCCGTTGCCGCCTCGCTCGTCGGCTGGACGGTGGTTGCCTGGCTGCTCCGGCGGGCCCGGCCCTCGGCTCGCGTGGTCCGCCTCGCTGGCGTGTGGGGACCGGTCGTCGTGGCCGGACTGGCCTTCGTCGTCGGCCTGGGCACCGCCTACCACGTGACCTGGGACGCAGCGGTCGTGCTTGCCATGGCCGGGGAGACTGCGCACGGTAGGTTGCTCAGCCCCTACCAGCTGGGCTATCTGGCCCGGTTCCCGAACAACGCGGTCCTGTTCGGGCTGGACCGTGGGATGGTCGCCGTGGGTTCGGTCCTCGGTGTGTCGCCGACAGTGGTCTTCGTCGCCCTCAACTCGGTCAGCGTGGGCATCTGCGCCTGGTTGGCCCACCGCGCAGTCGTCAATGTGGGCGGTCGTGGGGCAGCGCTGGCCGCGCAAGCCGTGATTCTCGGGCTGTTCGGGCTCTCCCCGTGGGTCAGCGTCCCCTACACCGACGTCCTTCCGGCCGGGGCTGCCCTCGTGCCGGCCTGGCTGTTGAGCAGTCCCCGTCTTCGGGGTCGGCTGACCGCACCGGTGCTGGCGGGAGCCGTCTGCGTGGGACTGGCGACCGGAGTCGCGATTGCGCTCAAGGCGACGATGTGGGTCGTTCCGGCTGCCGTTGCCGCCACGTCCCTGGTTATCGCAGGCGCATCCACCGTGCGCCGGGCCGGCGTCGGACTGCTGTGTGCCTCGCTCGCCCTGGGCCTCTGCGTCGTCTCGGCGAGCACGTCGACCCGGGCGGCGGTCACCCTGGCGCTGCCCGGCCACCAGTCGCTGCCGAACGACCGGTCCTGGACGGCGCTGATGTACGTGGACATGGCCCTACAGAAGCAGCACCTCAACGGAATCGACCGTTACGGAACCTACAACGGCCCCATGGTGCGCGAGGTGTTGAACATGACCTCGACGCAGATGAACAGCTACGCACGCAGCGGCATACGGGCGCGGCTCGCTGACCTCGGGCCTGTCGGCGTCAGCGTGTTCGAGACCAAGGCGTTCCTGTGGAACTGGGGAGATGGCTCGTTCTGGGCATGGGGCGAAGGTGCCGACCAGAGCGCCCGGTCGATGTTCACTGGGAGCGTGGCCAGATGGGTGCAGTCCTGGAACAACCCGCACGGCCGGTACTACGGCCTGCGCGGGGATGTGATGCAGGGGCTGTGGCTCCTCGTCCTGATCGCGGGCGGCTACTCGCTGCTGCGGTGCCGGCCGAGGACTGCTCTGCTCTACCCGACGCTGGGGTGCCTGGGCGTTCTCGCCTTCGTCAACCTGTTCGACGGGCGATCCAGGTACCTGTTCGCCTTCGTCCCGCTGATCGTGACGACTGCCTTGATGGGGTGGGTACTCCGACCCGGAGTCGGTGAGCCGCGGCCGAGCCGGGCTGCCTCGAGGTCCGCACGGGTGACCCAAGGCATCGACCCGGGCTGGGGCCGGTGACGCCGACCTCACGACGGTGCCCCGCGCCCACGGTCCGACCAACCAGCTCTCACGACGCCAGGTCGGTGGACAGGGCGTGCCCGACCGCGCCCCGACCGGGCCCGGTCGGGGCGCGGCAGGCGCGGGGCCCGGAGGTGGCAGGGGGGATGGCGCGTGCCGGCGTCGAAGGACACGAGTCCCAGATCCAGTGTCGAGGAGTCGCAGCACGGGCAGCATCATGGCCCGGCCAGCGTCGACCGCTAGAGTGGGTGGGACAGACATCCTTTAACGACCTGTCCCGTGAGGCAGGGAAGGAGGTCCGGACCTTGCGTCCTGACACCGCCATGAACCCCGGCGGCCGCGGAGAGCACCTCTGATGCCCCGCCGCCCCGACCTCTCCTCGGTCCTCGTCATCGGGTCCGGCCCGATCGTCATCGGCCAGGCCTGCGAGTTCGACTACTCCGGCACCCAGGCCTGCCGGGTGCTCCGCGAGGAGGGCGTCCGCGTCATCCTGGTCAACTCCAACCCGGCGACCATCATGACCGACCCCGAGTTCGCCGACGCCACCTACGTCGAACCGATCACCCCGGAGGTCGTCGAGCAGATCATCGCCAAGGAGCGGCCGGACGCGGTCCTGGCAACGCTCGGTGGCCAGACCGCCCTCAACTGCGCCATCGCCCTGCACGAGCGCGGCATCCTGGAGAAGTACGGCTGCCCGCTCATCGGCGCCAACGTCGAGGCCATCCAGCTCGGCGAGGACCGGGAGCGGTTCAAGGGCGTCGTCGAGCGGTGCGGCGCGGAGTCGGCGCGCTCGTTCATCTGCCACTCGATGCAGGAGGTGCTCGCCGCTGCCGACGACCTGGGCTACCCCGTCGTCGTCCGGCCCTCGTTCACGATGGGCGGGCTCGGGTCGGGGTTCGCCTACGACCAGGCCGAGCTGCGTCGGATCGCCGGCTCCGGCCTGCAGGCCAGCCCCACGACCGAGGTACTCCTCGAGGAGTCGATCCAGGGGTGGAAGGAGTACGAGCTGGAGGTCATGCGCGACCATGCCGACAACGTCGTGGTCGTCTGCTCGATCGAGAACCTCGACCCGATGGGGGTCCACACCGGGGACTCGATCACCGTCGCACCGGCGCTCACCCTCACCGACCGCGAGTACCAGCGGCTACGCGACCTCGGCATCGCGATCATCCGCGAGGTCGGCGTCGACACCGGCGGCTGCAACATCCAGTTCGCGGTCAACCCCGACGACGGGCGGGTCATCGTCATCGAGATGAACCCCCGGGTCTCCCGCTCCAGCGCCCTGGCCTCCAAGGCCACCGGCTTCCCGATCGCCAAGATCGCCGCCAAGATGGCGATCGGCTACACCCTCGACGAGGTGCCCAACGACATCACCCGGGAGACTCCGGCCAGCTTCGAGCCGAGCCTTGACTACGTCGTCGTCAAGGTGCCGCGCTTCGCCTTCGAGAAGTTCCCCGCCGCGGACCCGACCCTCACGACGACGATGAAGTCGGTGGGCGAGGCCATGGCGATCGGCCGCAACTTCACCGAGGCGCTGCAGAAGGCGCTGCGGTCGATGGAGCGCAGGGACGCGACCTTCCACTGGGAGGGCGACCAGCCGGACGAGGCGCGCGCCCGAACCCTGCTGGACGAGGCACGTACACCAACCGACGGGCGGATCGTGGTCGTGCAGCAGGCCCTACGCGGCGGACTGTCCGTCGAGGAGGTCCACGCCGCGACCGGGATCGACCCGTGGTTCCTCGACCAGATCGCGCTGCTCAACGAGGTGGCGACGACGGTCGGTGCCGCGCCCGAGCTGTCGGTCGACCTGCTCCGGCTCGCCAAGCGGCACGGGTTCTCCGACAGCCAGCTCGCCCAGCTCCGGCGTATGCCGCAGAGTGTCGTCCGCGGCGTCCGTCACGCACTCGGGGTCCGGCCGGTCTTCAAGACGGTCGACACCTGTGCCGCGGAGTTCGCCGCCCGGACGCCCTACTACTACTCGGCATACGACGAGGAGAACGAGGTGCTCCCGCGGGAGCGGCCCGCCGTCATCATCCTCGGGTCGGGGCCGAACCGGATCGGGCAGGGCGTCGAGTTCGACTACTCCTGTGTCCATGCCTGCTATGCGTTGCGTGCCGCCGGCTACGAGACCGTGATGGTCAACTGCAACCCGGAGACCGTCTCCACCGACTACGACACGAGCGACAAGCTCTACTTCGAGCCCTGCACGGCGGAGCACGTCCAGAGCGTGCTCGATCGCGAGCGGCCGCGCGGCGTGATCCTCCAGTTCGGCGGCCAGACTCCGCTCAAGCTCGCCGACCTCGTC
>JAICMC010000034.1 GCA_025929465.1 Nostocoides sp. | reverse complement strand
GTCGAGCCCGGTGAGCCGTTGCATGCTGGAAACCTAGTCCCCCGCGGGCACCGACAGGTCTCCGTAGAACGGACGAAGCAGCCGTGGCGGGGCGAACGGGGTCCAGTCCCCCACCGGACGCGACAGCCGGTCGGCGACCACCCACAACGTCGCGGGGTCGTAGCCGAACCCCAGGTGGCTGCACCGCACCTCGACGTTCTGGTGGGTGGGGCCGAGGTCACCCAGGCAGGCCCGCCACGCGACGACCCCGTCGAGCCGGGAGTAGACCGACGTCGCCGGCACCGGCACCGGGTCGGCCAGGTGCGAACGGTCCGGGACCCGGGAGGACCTCGCGTGCAGGCCGGCCAGCCGGCCGAACGTGGCGTCGGCGTGGGTCCGGTGGCCGTACGCCACCCCGAACGGCGAGCCGAGGGTGACCACCTGGCGGACGTGTGCCGAGTGCTCCAGGGCCAGGTACCGGGCATAGATCCCGCCCAGGCTCCAGCCGATGACCGACACCGGCCCGCCGGTGCGCTCGGCCAGGTCCCGGAGGCCACCCGGCATACCCTCCATGATCGCCTCGGTCGGCCCCAGGTTGCGTCCGAGCCGCCAACCCCGGACGTAGTAGCCGCGACCGCGGAGGAACGAGCGCAACGGCTTGGTGCTGGCGTCGGAGGCGAGCAGCCCCGGCAGCACGAGGACACCGTGGCCGTCGCCGCGCGGTGCCATGCGCAGCCACGGCGAGGCGACCGGGAGGATGGCCCGGTCGATCGCACCGCGGATCGGCTCGCTGAGGTACAGGGCAGCCGAGGGACGCACGCCGAGGGCCCGCAGGCTCTGCTGCGCCGCTGCCGAGACCCTGTCCACCTGCCGAGACTGACACCTCGGGCGTGGCGGGGCAAGCACCGCCACGGGTTGCTACCGCGCGGAAGGCTCGGCAGTCGCCTCGCGCTCGGCCCGGTTCACCGCTGACAGGACCGCGGTGAGCGAGGCGCGGACGATCGAGGAGTGCATGCCCACGCCCCAGAGGATCCGGTCACCGACCCCGCACTCGACGTAGGCAGCGGCTCGGGCGTCGTCGCCGGCGGACAGTGCGTGCTCGGAGTAGTCCAGCACCCGGACATCGACGCCGACCCGGGCGAGGGCGTCGACGAACGCGGCGATCGGGCCGTTGCCCCACCCGTCGAGGGTCAGCTCCTCGCCCCGGTCGAGCATGACGGTGGTGATGTGGTCTCGACCGTCGCCCTCGCTGACCAGGGTGTGACCGACCGGGGTGAACCGGCCCCAGTCGTTGCGCCTGCCGGGCTTGGCCGGCAGGTACTCGTCCTTGAACATCGCCCACAGCTCCTTGGCCGTCACCTCCCCGCCCTGGGCGTCGGCGCGTCGCTGGACCACGTGGCTGAACTCGACCTGAAGCCGGCGCGGCAGGTCCAGGCCGTGCTCGGACTTCAGCAGGTAGGCCGAACCGCCCTTGCCCGACTGGGAGTTCACCCGCACGACGGCCTCATAGGTGCGACCGATGTCATGCGGGTCGATGGGCAGGTACGGGACCCCCCAGTCGAGGGCGTCGATGCTCGACCCGGCCGCCGCGGCACGGCGGTCCATGTCCTCCAGACCCTTCTTGATGGCGTCCTGGTGCGACCCGGAGAAGGCCGTGTAGACCAGGTCGCCGCCCCAGGGGTGTCGCTCGTGGACCGGCAGCTGGTTGCAGTACTCCACCGTCCGCCGGATGCCGGCCATGTCGGAGAAGTCGACCTGGGGGTCGATCCCCTGCGAGAACAGGTTCATCCCCAGGGTGACGAGACAGACGTTGCCGGTGCGCTCGCCGTTGCCGAACAGGCAGCCCTCGATCCGGTCCGCCCCGGCCAGGTACCCGAGCTCGGCCGCCGCCACGCCCTCGCCGCGGTCGTTGTGCGGGTGCAGCGAGAGCACCACCGAGTCACGGCGCTCGATGTGCCGCGACATCCACTCGATGGAGTCGGCATAGACGTTCGGGGTCGCCATCTCCACCGTCGCCGGCAGGTTGATGATCATCTTGTGGTCCGGCGTCGGGTCGATGACGTCGACGACCTCGTTGCAGATCCGCGCCGCGAACTCCAGCTCGGTCCCGGTGTAGGACTCCGGCGAGTACTCGTAGTAGACGTCGGTGTCGGGGATGGTCTCCTCCAGCTTGCGGGCCAGCCTGGCGCCCTGCAGGGCGATGTCGACGATCCCGTCCTGGCTCATCCCGAAGACGACCCGGCGCTGGAGCACCGAGGTGGAGTTGTAGAAGTGCACGATCGCGGTGCGGGCGCCGCGGATCGCGTCGTAGGTCCGCTCGATGAGGTGGTCCCGGCACTGGGTGAGCACCTGGATCGTCACGTCGTCCGGGACGTGGCCGCCCTCGATGAGCTGGCGGACGAAGTCGAAGTCGGTCTGGCTGGCGCTCGGGAACCCGACCTCGATCTCCTTGTAGCCCATCTTCACGAGCAGCTTGAACATCCGCAGCTTGCGCTCGGCGTCCATCGGGTCGATGAGCGCCTGGTTGCCGTCGCGCAGGTCGACCGCGCACCACCGCGGCGCCCTGGACATGACCTTGTCCGGCCAGGTCCGGTCCGGCAGGTGCACGGTGATCTGGTCCTGGAAGGGCAGGTACTTGCCGACCGGCATACGGCTGGACTGCTGAGGATGGAACATCGGGGCTACTCGCTCTTCTCGTCGGGGTCAGGGCCTGCTGGTGTCAGCCGGACACGGCGAACTCCGCGACGAGGGGCCGGCCGATCGTGTCAGGCCCCGCCGCGGCAGCGAAGGAGGAGGTGCGAGTGGTGCACGCTGACACGGTATGCCGGGCGCCTCGTCCGCGTCCACCCTGCACCGCGCCGCGCTCAGGATTCAAGACGTCAGGTGCCGGCGCCGGTCGTGGTCATCCGAAGGCGATCTCGAGGAATCCCCGACCTTCCCGCGACGCTCGGCCCGTACCGTCATCGGATGGCTTCCCAAGCACCGGACTGGATCGCCACCGCGCGACTCCTACGGCGGTTGGGGTTCGGGGCGAGCGGACCCGCCGTCGACGCTGCGGTGGGCGAGGGTCGAACGGCCTACCTCGCGCGCGTCCTTGCGGCAGACCCCAGCACGGACAAGGGAGTGCTCGCCACCCCGCCCCCTGCGCTCACCCTCGTCCAGCGCGTCCGGGCTGGGGGCGACCCGGGCAAGCGGGAAGCCGCGCGAACCGAGCTGCGGCAGGAGCGGCAGGAGCTTCTCGCCTGGTGGCTGCGGCGGATGGCTGCCGCCACCGAACCGTGGGTGGAGCGCCGGACCTTCGCCTGGCACAACCACTTCGCCACCTCCTTGGCCAAGGTGCAGCAGCCGGCGCTGATGCTCCAGCAGAACCAGACGCTGCGCCGTCTCGGCGGTGGGTCGTTCCACGACCTGGCCCACGCCGTCCTCACCGACGCCGCGATGCTGCGCTGGCTCGACGGCAACAAGAACACCGCTGCCTCACCCAACGAGAACCTCGCGCGCGAGTTCATGGAGCTGTTCGCGCTCGGCCACGGCGACGGGTACACCGAGGCGGACGTCAAGCAGGGCGCGCGGGCGCTGACCGGTTGGGTCATCGAGCCCGACGGGCGCACGACGCTGCGGCCGAAGCGTCACGACGACGGGACCAAGACCTTCCTCGGGGTCACCGGGAACCTCGATGCGGCGGGCTATGCCGATGCGGTCCTGGCCCAGCCGCAGTCCGCCGGCTACGTCCTCACCCGGATGTGGCGCGGCCTGGTGTCGCCGACCCCACCTGCGCCCGCCACGCTCGACGACGTCCTCGCGGCATACGGGACCTCGCGGGACCTGACGGCCGCGGTCCGGGCCATGGTGACCTCGTCCGAGTTCACCGCCGCCGAAGGGTCACAGGTCGTCTCCCCGGTGGAGTGGGCGGTCGGCGCCGTCCGGGCCCTGCGCGTCGACCTGTCCGACGACCGGGCCGCGCACCGGCTCGTCACGCACCTGCGCGCCCTGGGCCAGCTGCCCTTCTACCCGCCGAGCGTCGGCGGCTGGCCGAGCGGGCAGGCCTGGCTCTCGACGGCATCGCTCAGTACCCGGCTGGAGGCAGGTCGGGAGCTGGCCGCCGCGGGCGACCTGAGCATCGTCGAGCAGGCCTCGGGCAGCAACCGGCTCGAGGCAGCGGCCTACCTGTTGGGAGTCGGCGGCTGGTCCGACCGCAGTGCCGCAGCGCTCCGGCCGTATGCCGGGCAGCCGGCCAGCCTCGTCGCGGTCGCGCTCAGCACCGCCGAGTTCCTCGTCCACTGACCGTTCACTGAAAGGTCCAGACCATGCGCAGCACCGGTGACGGCGACAGGCTGACCAGACGCCAGCTGCTCATCGCCTCGGGGGTCCTCGGCGGTGTCGGGCTGCTTGCCGGCGCGAGCACCGTCGGTGTCGAGGAGCTCCTCTCCCGTGGACGCACCGACCGAGCCGACGCGGACGCGAAGGTGCTCGTCCTGGTCACCCTCTACGGGGGTAACGACGGTCTGAACACGGTGATCCCGGTGCACGACGCGGCCTACCAGAGCGCCCGGGGCGAGCTGGCGTACGCCCCAGCTGACACCCTCACCCTCGACGACACCCTGGCGCTCAACCCGGCGCTGAAGGGGCTGAAGTCCAGCTGGGACGGCGGGCGCCTGGCCATCGTCCAAGGGGTCGGCTACCCCCGGCCGGACCGCAGCCACTTCCGGTCGATGGACATCTGGCAGACCGCCAGCCCCGACGAGCCGGTCAACACCGGCTGGATCGGTCGCTGGCTCGACGCGACCGGCGACGACCCGCTCCGGTGCGTCAACATCGGCCCGGTCCTCCCGCCGCTGGCCGTCGGCCAACGGTCCACCGCGGCAGCCCTGGACACCACCGGCGACGGGTCGGCGCCCAAGGCGTTCGCGGGTGCCGTCACGGGCCTGGCAGTGGGCTCCGCGCAGGACACGGCGACCGACGCCCTCGTGGCGCGGGCCTGCAGCGCCGAGCTCACCGTCGAGGGCACCCTGTCGCCGGTGCTGGCCGCGCCGGCGGGCGGGACGGCCGGCCCCTCGCCGAGCCAGGAGGACCCGCAGTCGGCCGCCGGGTCCGGCGGCGCCCAGAGCGACCTCGGACGGCAGCTGGCGGTCGCTGCCCGGTGCATCGCCGCAGGGGTGCCGACGACCGTCTACACGGCCAGCCTCGGCGGGTTCGACACCCACGCGTCCGAGAAGGGGACCCAGCAAGCCGCGCTCGGGGTCCTGGACAAGGCCGTCGCACAGTTCTGGGTGGCGCTCGACAGGAGCCCGAGGCGCGACGCCGTCGTCCTCGCGATCTACTCCGAGTTCGGGCGCCGGGTCAGGGCCAACGCCTCCGAGGGCACCGACCACGGCACGGCCGGGCCGGTCCTGCTCGCCGGTGCTCCCGTCAGGGGTGGTCTCTACGGGCAGGCCCCGAGCCTGACCGACCTCGACGATGGCGACCTGCGGATGACGACGGACTTCCGCGCCGTCTACGCCGACCTGTCCCGGCACGTCCTGGGCACCGACCCGGCCCGGCTGCTCGGCCGCGACTTCCCCACCCTGGGGATGCTGCACGTCTGACCCTTCTGACCCGTCTGACCCGTGTGACCGCGCGACGCGTATGACCGCTTGACGCGCGTGACTGCGTGACCCTCCGGTGCAGGTCGCGGATCAACCGTCGGCAGCCAGCTGCACCGATTCCGGTGTGCCGGCAGGTTCCCGGTGTTACGGTCGCTACGGGGGGATCAGACCGCCCTCACGGGCGCGGCGGAGGGATTGCCGATGTGTGACGACGAACACGGACACGACCACGGACCGGACCACGACGTCCTGTCGATGGACCCACGCGAGGACCCCGCGCTCGGTGGGCTCGCCCGACCACCGAGCAGACGCGCGGTCATCGCCGGATCGGTGGGCGGCGCGACCGGGATCGTCGGATCGGGCTTCCTGCCCTTCGGTGCGGCCGCGGCGCCGCTGCCGGCCACCCCGCTCACCGACGCCCAGCTCGTGCGGACCGCGATGCACGTGCACGGCTCGTGGGACGAGGGTCAGGGCAGCTGGGAGTCCCAGTTCGCCCAGGCCGACAGCCTGGGGCTGCAGGTGCTGTACATGTCGACCCACGACTACCGTGCCGAGGCCTACAACTACCTGACCTCGCTGTCCGGCGTCGTCTTCGACGCCGCCCGGACGACGGGGTCCCTGCGCCAGGGGACGGTGTCCAACACCGGCGGCACGGTCCGGGTGGTCGCGCAGAGCGCGAACTCCTCACCCGCGTCGTTCACCGCGCCGATGCAGGCCAAGCCGATGGCGGCGAACAAGCTGCGGACCTCGATCGCCGGGCAGGTCCTCACGGTGCGCTTCCCGGCCTGCCGGATCGACGCCGGCGGCAGGTACGAGCTGGTCGTCGACCTGTCCAACCACCCCCAGTACGGCAACCACAAGGTCGGCCAGTACCACCTGCGCTACCGGTTCGGGAACGGCAGCACCGGTCGGTCCCTGGACGCGAGCGGCCTGGTCGGAACGGTCAGCAACCGCACCCCGGCGGCGGGGGCGACGTTCACGTTCACGCCGGAACAGGACGTCGCGGCGCTCTGGCCCGACCTGGTCGCCTTCGACAACACCTTCTTCATGCTCTCCTTCGCGGCGACCAGCCCCGCCCAGGGAGCGGTGACCGACGTCTCGGTCACGATGCAGTTCGCCCGCAGCCACACCGGAGCCGCCGACCTCAGCTCGCTGCACGACCAACTCGTCACGGCATACGGCCCACGGCATCCGGGTCTCACGGTGTACCCGACGGTCGAGGTCAGTCGGTTCGACCCTCTGCACGTGATCCCGTTCGGGCTCGGCTCGCAGCTCTGGTACGACCAGAGCCTGATCACCAAGTCGACCGTGCACCAGGCCTATACGCGGCTCGCCGACAGCATCCACGCCCAGGGCGGGCTGATGTCGATGAACCACCCGTTCGGCCCCAGCGACAAGCTCGGTCCGCCGTCAGGCATGGAGGCGCTGCGCTCCCAGACGTATGCCGCGCTCAGCGCAGTCGACGTCGACCACGCCGACATCCTCGAGGTCGGGTACAACAAGCGGGGCGGGGCGGACCTGGCCACGCACGTCGCGCTGTGGGACACGTTCACCCGCAACGGGCGGTTCCTCACCGGCACGGGGGTCACCGACGACCACGGCGGCGTCAACTGGAAGGGCCTGGGCAACGGCTTCGTCACCGCCATGTGGGCGGTGTCCCGGACCCAGGCCAACCTGGTGACCGCCCTCGCCGGCGGGCGGGTCTACACCTACCACCCTCAGCGCTGGGCGACGGCTCAGCTCGACACCGTCATGGAGGACGGGACCCGGATGGGCCAGGTGTCGTCGTCGTCGGCAGCCTCGCGCACGCTGAGCATCTATGCCCCGACAGTGCCGGCCAGCGCCAGCGTCCGGGTCCTCACCGGGCCGGTGGACCGGGGAGGCAACTCGATCGCACTGACGACCTCCGCGTCGGTCGCCGGTAGCCGGTTCACCGGCTCGGGCGTGGTCGCCGTGCCGCTCACGGTCAGCCGGCCGAGCTTCCTGCGGGTCGCCGTCGTGCTCGCCAGCGGAGCGGTCGCAGCCGTGTCCAACCCGACGTGGCTCTTCCCGACACCACCGGCCGGGGTCACCGTCCCCCGCTCCCGGGTGTCGGCACGGGTCTAGCGTCGGTCTCTAGCGCCGGTCTAGCGTCGGGCGAGCAGGACCTCGGCCAGCTGGACGGCGTTGAGGGCGGCGCCCTTGCGCAGGTTGTCGCCGACGGCGAACAGGACCAGTCCCCTGCCCTCGGGTGCGGCCTGGTCGGCACGGACCCGGCCGACGAAGACCTCGTCGCGGCCGGTCGCCTCCAGCGGGTTCGGGACGTCGGAGACGAGGACCCCGGGCGCGTTCTTGAGCAGGTCGAGCGCCTCGTCGGCGGCGATGTCCTCGGAGAACTCGGCATGGATCGCCAGGGCGTGTCCGCTGAACACCGGGACCCGCACGCACGTCCCGGAGACCCGAAGGTCGGGAATGTGCAGGATCTTGCGGGACTCCACGCGCAGCTTCTGCTCCTCGTCGGTCTCCAGCGACCCGTCGTCGACGATGGACCCGGCGAGCGGTACGACGTTGAAGCCGACCGGTACGGCATACAGCTGGGCTTCGGGGACCGCTACGGCTCGACCGTCGAGCGCGAGCCCGGTGGGGTCGCCTGCGGCATAGCCACCGCGCAGCTGCCGGTCCAGCTCCTGCACACCCTTGCCGCCGGAGCCGGAGACGGCCTGGTAGGACGCCACGTGCAACCGGACCAGACCGGCCCGACGGTGCAGCGGGGCCAGGACCGGCATGGCGGCCATCGTGGTGCAGTTGGGGTTGGCGACGATGCCCTTGGGGATCGAGTCGAGGTCCTCGGGGTTGACCTCGCTCACGACGAGCGGCACCTCGGGGTCCTTGCGCCAGGCCGAGGAGTTGTCGATGACCGTCGCGCCGGCGGCCGCGACCCGGGGCGCGTACTGCCTGGAGCTGGTCCCCCCGTTGGAGAACAAGGCGATGTCCAGGCCGGAGAAGTCGGCGGCGGCGGTGTCCTCGACGGTCACCTCGCCATCGGCCCACGGCAGGGTCGTGCCCGCCGACCGGGCCGAGGCGAAGAAGCGGATGTCCTCGACGGGGAAGCTCCGCTCGGCCAGCAGGGTCCGCATGACCCCGCCGACCTGGCCGGTCGCTCCGAAAACTCCGATGCGCATGCGGCAAGGATAAGTGCACGATGGCGCCATGCCCGCGAACGCCCAGCCGCTGGACGGCCTCCGCGACGGTCTCACCGCGCGACCCCTCACGACCGCCGACGCGCCGGCCTTCCAGGCGATGTATGCCGCGGCCGAGCTGCACGACACCGGTGAGGCGGCCATCGAGCTGGCCGACGTCCTCGGCGACTGGGCCCGCCCCTCGATGGACCTGACACGACACTCGATGGGGGTCTGGGAGGGCGACCTGCTCGTCGCCGGCTGCGACGTGTTCCGGACCCGCCGGGCCGACGGTGCCGTCCGGCCCTCGCACCGCGGGCGGGGCATCGGCTCGGCCCTGGCCCGGTGGACCCAGGCCGTGTGCGCCGCCGACGGGGGCACGCGCGTCGGGATGACCGTGCCTGCCGGCTCGGTCGGCGAGACGGTGCTGGCCGGCCTCGGCTACGAACGCGGCTGGACCTCGTGGGTGCTCCAGCTGCCGTCGGAGGTCCGGATCGACCCGCGGCCGCTGCCGCCGGGCTACCTCATCCGCGACGTGGACCCGCAGACGGACCTGCGCCGCGTCCACCAGGTCGTCGAGGACGCGTTCAACGAGTGGCCGGAGCGCCAGGGCTTCCCCTTCGCCGACTGGTCGGCCGCCGTGCCGCAGCGGGACGGTTTCCAGCCGTGGCAGATGCGGCTGGTCACCGGTCCGGAGGGCAGCATCGTCGGCGTCTGCACCCTTCTTGTGGCCGGACGCACCGCCTACGTCGACCAGCTCGCCGTATGCCGTGCCCACCGCGGTCGCGGCCTGGCCCAGGCCCTGCTCGCCGACGGCTTCGCACGCGGGCGGGAGCACGGCGCCACCGTGAGCGAGCTGAGCACCGACTCCCGGACCGGTGCCCTGCCGCTCTACGAGCGGCTGGGCATGGTGGTGACCCAGACGTGGCAGCACTGGCAGGTCGACGTGGCCCCGGCGACCGCGTGAGGCGGCCAGGCCCAGGTGACCACCGCGTCGTCGCGCTGCTCGCGGCGGGACTGCACCGCGTGCGGTGGCCCGGAGCCCTCAGAAACCGAGCCGCTGCAGCTGCTTGGGGTCGCGCTGCCAGTCCTTGGCCACCTTGACGTGCAGGTCGAGGAAGACCGGTTGACCGAGGAGTGCCTCGATGCCGCGGCGGGCGTTGGAGCCGACCTCGCGCAGCCGGGAACCCCCCTTACCGATGACGATCGCCTTCTGCGAGGTCCGCTCGACGAAGACGTTGACCCGGATGTCGAGCATCGGCCTGTCCTCCGCACGGTTCGGACGCGGCTGCATCTCCTCCACGACGACAGCCAGGGAGTGCGGCAGCTCGTCGCGGACACCCTCCAGGGCCGCCTCGCGGACCAGCTCGGCGATCATGACCGCCTCCGGTTCGTCGGTGAGGACGCCGTCGGGGTACAGCGGGCCGGCCGAGGAGGGCAGGTGCGAGGAGAGGACGCGGGCCACGACGTCCACCTGTTCACCGGCCACGGCCGAGCACGGGACGATGTCGCTCCACTCACCGAGCCGGTCGATGGCGATGAGGTGCTCGGCCAGCCGCTGCCGGTCGACCCGGTCGGTCTTGGTGGCGATGGCCACCACGGGACGACGGCGCACCTTGCGCAGCTCGGTCAGCTCGGCGGCGATGAACTGGTCGCCGGGCCCGATCCGCTGGTCGGCCGGCAGGCAGAAGCCGACGACGTCGACCTCGAGGAGCGCCTGGCGGACGAGGTCGTTGAGCCGCTGCCCGAGCAGGGTTCGCGGCTTGTGCAGGCCTGGGGTGTCGACGAGGATCAGCTGGCTCGCGGCGGTCGTGACGATGCCCCGGATCGTGTGCCGCGTGGTCTGCGGCTTGGAGGAGGTGATGGCCACCTTCTGGCCGACGAGGGCGTTGGTCAGCGTCGACTTGCCGGCGTTGGGACGTCCTACGAGACAGGCGAAACCTGCTGCATACGAGCTCATGTGGTCTCCGAGACCTCGTGGCGGAACGGGTCACCGGGCACGGTCGGTCGCTCGGTCGCTGCCTGGTCTTCGATCGGGGCGTCGACGGGCGAGCCGTCGCCGTCCTGGGCACCGGGAACCGGCGGGTGCACGCGTTCGACGAGGACCGTGTCGATCCGGTGCCGGCGGCCGGCCATCCGCTCGGCGACGAGCCAGAGCCCGTGCACCTCGCACGAGGAGCCGACGATCGGCACCTGCCCGATGGTCTTGCCGATGAGCCCACCGACGGTGTCGACCTCGTCGTCGTCCAGCTCCATCCCGAACAGGTCCCCGAGGTCCTCGATGTCCATCGTCGCGTCGACCCGGTAGCGTCCGTCGCCGAGGTCCTCGACCTTCGGGTCCTCGCGGTCGTACTCGTCGGCGATCTCCCCGACGATCTCCTCGATGATGTCCTCGATCGTCACCAGGCCTGCGGTGCCGCCGTACTCGTCGACGACGAGGGCGAAGTGGCTCTGCTCGCGCTGCATGTCCCGGAGCAGGTCGTCGACCGGCTTGGACTCCGGGACGAAGTGCATCGGACGCATCATCGCAGTGACCGGCTGACTGGCCGCCTCGGCGCCGCCGTTGAGCCGGCGGGCGACGTCCTTGAAGTACAGCAGGCCGCGGACGTCGTCCGATCCGTCCCCGACGACCGGGATCCGGGAGAAGCCGGAGCGCAGGAACAGCGACATCGCGTGCCGCCCCAGACGTTCGTGGTCGATGGTCACCATGTCGGTGCGCGGGACCATGACCTCGCGGGCGGTGGTGTCGCCCAGCTCGAACACCGAGTGGATCATCTCCCGCTCGTCGGCCTCGATGAGCGCGTTCTCCCCGGCCAGGTCGAGCAGGTCACGCAGCTCGGACTCGCTCTGGAACGGGCCGTCGCGGTACCCGCGGCCGGGGGTCACCGCGTTGCCGATGGCGACGAGCAGCCGGGCGAGCGGCCCGAGGACCCGGCGCAGCCAGACGACGACCGGCGCCCCGAGCCGGGCCACCGAGTCCACGTGCTGCCGTCCGAGGGTGCGCGGCGAGACTCCGACGACGACGAAGCTGACCAGGGCCATGACTCCGACCGCGATGAACAGCGGCTTCCACGTTCCCCCGACGAGGGTCTTGACCGCGACGGTGATCATCGCCATCGCCGTCGACTCGAAGACCACCCGCACGAAGGTCGTCACCGACAGGTATGCCGCGGAGTCCTCCATGATCCGAAGCAGGGCCGCAGAGCCCGCTCTGCCCTCCTCCTGGATCTGCGCCGCCCGGACCCGGGACACCCGCCACAGCGCCTCCTCCACGGCGGCGAGGGCGAAGGCCAGCAGGGTCGCGACGACGGCCAGGGTGAGCAGGGTGGTGACCATGACGGTGCAGGGTCAGACGGTGCGGCCGCGGGTGGCGAGGAAGGTGAGCAGGAGCTGGCGCTGCAGCTCGAACATCTCCTTCTCCTCCTCGGGCTCGGCGTGGTCGTAGCCGAGCAGGTGCAGGATCCCGTGGGTGGTCAGCAGGAGCAGCTCCTCCTCGGTGGCGTGTCCGGCCTGCGCGGCCTGCGTGGCCGCCACCGTCGGGCACAGGACGACGTCGCCGAGCAGGCCGGGCTCGCTCGTGGACCCCTGCGGTCCCGGGCGCAGCTCGTCCATCGGGAAGCTCATGACGTCGGTGGGGCCGGGCAGGTCCATCCACTGGACGTGCAGGGTCTCCATGGCGGGCTCGTCGACCAAGGTGATCGCCAGCTCCGCCTGCGGGTGCACACGCATCTGGCCCAGGACGTAGCGGGCGCAGGCGACCAGCTCCAGCTCGTCGACGGCGACCTCAGTCTCGTTGTGCACGTCGATGCTCACGGGGCCCCCTTCCCTGCTGCCGTCGGCCGGGGTGCTGCTGGGCCTCGTCCCACTGCCCGTATGCCGTGACGATCGCGCCGACGAGGCGGTGTCGCACGACGTCCTGGGCGGTGAGCAGGGAGAAGTGCACGTCCTCGAGCCCGTCGAGGATGTCGCGGACGACCCGCAGCCCGGACAGGTTGCTGCCCGGCAGGTCGACCTGGGTGACGTCACCGGTGACGACCATCTTGGAGCCGAACCCGAGCCGGGTGAGGAACATCTTCATCTGCTCCGGGGAGGTGTTCTGCGCCTCGTCCAGGATGATGAACGCGTCGTTCAACGAGCGGCCACGCATGTACGCCAAGGGCGCCACCTCGATCGTGCCGGCGGCCATCAGCTTGGGGATCGACTCGGGGTCGACCATGTCGTGCAGGGCGTCGTAGAGCGGCCGCAGGTACGGGTCGATCTTGTCGTTGAGGGTGCCCGGCAGGAAGCCGAGCCGCTCCCCGGCCTCGACGGCCGGACGGGTCAGGATGATCCGGTTCACCTGCTTGGCCTGCAGCGCCGCGACCGCCTTGGCCATCGCCAGGTAGGTCTTGCCGGTGCCGGCCGGCCCGATCCCGAAGACGATGGTGTTGGCGTCGATGGCGTCGACGTAGTGCTTCTGGTTGAGCGTCTTGGGCCGGATCGTCCGACCTCGGTTGGAGACGATGTTCATCGTCAGCACGTCGGCGGGGCGCTCGCTGGAGTGGGCTCTCAGCATCTGGATCGAGCGCTCGACGGCGTCGCGGTTGAGCGGCTGGCCACCCTCGATGACGGCGAGCAGCTCGTCGATGGTCCGCTCGACGAGGGCGACGTCGGCGCTGGACCCGCTCACGTGGAACTCGTTGCCCCGCACGTGGATCACGACCTGCGGGAAGGCCCGCTCCATGGTCCGCAACAGCTCGTCGCGGGGACCGAGCAGCGTCACCATGTTGACGTCCGGGGGAACGACGACCGTGTGGACGGGGGTGTGCCGGTTCGGAGCGCCCGCCTCGGCGGCACCCTCGGCGACACCACTGGGGCGCTGGTCGGCAGGTTCGGTCATCGTGCCGTCAGTCTAGTTGCCGGGTCAGCCGGGCGGCCACGTCATCGGCCGGCCGCCGAGCACGTGGACGTGGGCGTGGAAGACCGACTGCTGGGCGGCCGGACCGGTGTTGGCGACCATCCGGTAGCCGCCGTCGGCAGCGGCGAGGCCTTCCTGCCGGGCCACCTCGGCGGCTGCGGCGAAGAGCGCCACGGCCTCCTGCGGCGCCTCGGCCACGAGCGAGGCCACGTCGGGCACGTGCCGGCGCGGGACGACGAGGACGTGGGTGGGGGCCTGCGGCTGGACGTCGCGGAAGGCGAAGGTCGCGTCCGTCGCGTGCACCACGTCGGCCGGGACCTCGCCACGGACCAGCTTGCAGAACAGGCAGTCGGGGTCCGCGGCATACGACATGCCCCCGACCCTAGCGCCGGCAGGTAAACCGATCGAACCGCTGCGGCGTGGAGGATGGGTGACGATAGGCCTCATGGGTCGCTCCGAGGAGCCGGTCCGCGTCGACCGCGCCGACGCGGCGGTGACCGAGCTGTATGCCGCGCACTGGGCCGCCATGGTCCGGCTCGCCTGGCTGCTGGTGCACGACGAGGGGGTTGCCGAGGAGGTCGCACAGGACAGCTTCGTGGCCCTGCACCGACAGTGGGACCGGCTGGCCGACGTCGACCGCGCCGTCGGGTACCTGCGCCGGACCGTCGTCAACCGGGCGCGGTCGGCGCTGCGGCACGACAAGGTGGTGCGGCGCCACCAGGTCACCGAGATCGGGTCCGCGAGAGCCCTCGGCACCCACACCGTGCCCAGCGCCGAGGACCACGCCCTGGACGACGAGCGGCACGACCGGGTCCTGGCGCTGCTTGCCACGCTGGCCGGCCGCCAGCGGGAGGTGCTCGTCCTGCGCTACTACCTCGACCTGGACGAGGCCGGGATCGCCGCGACCCTGGGGATCTCCCGCGGCGCCGTGAAGTCCCATGCCCACCGCGGGCTCCTCGCCCTGCGCGCGGCGACGACCGACGGGAGCCTGCGATGAGCGACGACATGGTCCGGGACGACCTGGCCGACACCGAGCAGGCTCTGCGGCGCGCGCTCGCGGCGGACGCCGCCCGGGTCCACCCGCCGGACCGGCTCGGGGCGATCCTGCGCGAGGCGCACGAGCCACGCAGGACCGGCGTGGACGAGGAGCCGTTCGGCGACCCGCCGTCCGTCCGCCGGACCTGGCTGGCCGCCAGCGCGGCCGCCGCGGCGGTCGTGGCGGCCGTGGCGGTCGGGGCGGTCGTCGCCGACCGCGGCGGTCCCCCTCGGCCCGGGTCGCTCGCGACCGGGACGACACCGACGGCCCCGGTTCCGGCCACCTCGGCCACCGGCGGAACGACCGGGACGACCGGGACCACCGCCCCGACGCCGAGCACGGCTGGCCCGACCGCGCTGGGGACGGTCGCCCTCCCGGTGTACTACGTCGGCCGCCGCGCCGGCCAGGCGAGCGCCGCCGCGCTGGTCCGCGAGTTCGTCCCCGTCCGGCTGGGTTCCTCCGACACCCCCGTCGTGCGCATCGAGCAGGCACTGGACCGGTGCCTGGCACCCGCCCCGGGCACGCCGTATGCCGCCGTCGGCCCCGGCCGGGTGAGTGCCACGGTGTCCTCGTCCTCAGCCAGCGGCATCGAGGTGCTGCTCTCCTCCGACACCGGCGCGGTCGTGCTGACCCCCGTCCAGGAGGCGGCGCTCACCTACACGGCGCAGGCCGCGGCCGGCCGCGGCGACGTCCCGGTGACCATCGACCTCGACCCGCACGCCTTCGGCCCGCCCAAGCGGGTGGGTCCGTTCACCCGTGCGGACTTCGGGGACGCGGTCCTCGCGCCCATCTGGGTCGACGCCCCCTTCCGCGGCCAGGTCCTGCCCGTCGGGCGGCCGGTGACCGTGACCGGCCTCGCCTCGGTCTTCGAGGCCCAGTTCTCCTGGGAGGTGCGCAACGGCTCGGTCGTCGTGGCGAGCGGACCCGCACGGGCGTCGGCGGCCGCTCCGACCCGCTCGGCCTTCACGATCTCGGTCGGTCCGCTGCCCGCTGGCAGCTACACCCTGCGCCTGGTGGAACCCTCGCCTGCGGGCGACGGCTCGCTGGCCGCCGAGGTGAGCACGACCTTCACGGTGGGCTGACCCACCCGGCGTCGCGTCCCGTCGCGGCGGTACCGCGCGACTTCGGGCAGGTCTCCGACGGCCGCTGAATGCGGCACGCGACCTCGGGCGGATCGGGGTCAGCGCCACCGGCGGGATGCGCTGACCACGGCGAGGGCGGCCGGACCGGCGCTGCTCGAGCGCAGCACGGTCGTGCCGAGCCGGACGACGACGGCTCCGGCGGCGCTCAGCGCCTCCAGCTCGGCCGGGGTGATCCCGCCCTCCGGCCCGACGACGAGCAGCACGTCCCCGTCCTCTGGAAGCGGCTGCGCGGCGAGCGGCTCGGTCGCCGCCTCGTGCAGGACGTATGCCGCGCTCGCCCCGCCGACCAGCGCGAGCAGGCCGCGCAGGTCGACGACGTCGACGACGTCGGGGAAGCGTGCCCGCCGGGACTGCTTGCCCGCGGCCCGGACCGTCTCGACCCAGCGCCGGCGAGCCTTGGCGCCGCGCTCCCCGCGCCACTGGACGATGCTGCGCTGGGCCTGCCACGGGACGACGACGTCGACGCCGAGCTCGGTGGCAGCCTCGACCGCCAGGTCGTCGCGGTCGCCCTTGGCCAGGGCCTGGACAAGGACGAACCGCGCCGTCGGGGCCGGCTCCCGCCGGACCTGCTCGACCCGGACGTCCAGGTCGGCTCGGCCCGCGGCGACCACGACGACGCCCAGCCGGGCGCCGAGGCCGTCGACCAGGTCGACGGCCTCGCCGGGGCCGATCCGCCGCACCGTGGCCGCGTGCCGGCCCTCCGGACCGTCCAGGGTCAGGACAGCGCCGACAACGGCGCCCGCGGCGACGCCCGGGTCGACGACGAACACCGGACGGCTCATCGCATACGACCCGGCGTCGCCGATGAGTGGTGCGGCGTCACCGGGCCACCGCTCAGTGGCCCTTGAAGGCGTCGCGCAGCTTGCCGAACAGGCCCTGGTCGGCGGCGGTGACCCGGCCTGCGGCTCGTTCCTCGCCCCGGGCCACGGCCAGCTGGCGCAGCAGGTCCTCCTGGAACGCGTCGAGCCCGCGGGGGGTCGAGACGGCCAGGTGGACGATGACGTCGCCGCGACCGCCGCCGCGCAGGTGGGTGACCCCCAGCCCGCGCAGGGTCTTGGTCTCCCCCGACTGGCTGCCCGGAGCGACGTCGACCGGACGCTCGCCGTCGAACGTCTCCAGGTCGATCGTCGTGCCGAGCGCGGCGGCCGTCATCGGGATCTCCAGGGTGGCGTGCAGGTCGTCGCCGCGCCGGCTGAACAGGTGGTGCGGACGAACCTTGACCTCGACGTAGAGGTCGCCGGGCGGGCCGCCGCCGGGGCCGACCTCACCCTCGCCGGACAGCTGGATCCGGGTGCCGGTGTCGACGCCCGCCGGGACCTTGATGGTCATCGTGCGACGCTGGCGGACCCGTCCGTCACCGGAGCACTCGAAGCACGGGTTGCTGATCGTCTGCCCGAACCCCTGGCAGGCCGCGCACGGCCGGGTCGTCATCACCTGGCCGAGGAACGAGCGTTGGATTTGCTGGATCTCGCCGCGGCCGTTGCACACGTCGCAGACCCGCCGGCCAGTGCCGGGCTGGGCGCCGTCGCCGTGGCAGGTGCCGCAGAGGGCGGCGGTGTCGATGGTGAGCGGGGTCTCGCCGCCGAAGACGGCCTGCTGCAGGTCCACGTCGACCCGCACGAGACCGTCCTGTCCCCGCATCGCCCGCGAGCGGGGGCCGCGGCCGGCGCCTCCCCCCGCAGCACCGCTGAAGAACGCGTCGAAGATGTCGTTGAAGGAGAAGCCCTGCCCGAACCCGCCGTGCGCTCCGCCGTAGGGGTCCGATCCCCTGTCGTAGGACAGCCGCTTGTCGGCGTCGGAGAGGACGTCATAGGCCTGGGAGACCTTCTTGAACTCCTCCTCCCCCTCCGGGCCGGGGTTGACGTCGGGGTGCAGCTGGCGCGCCTTGCGACGGTAGGCGCGCTTGATGTCCTCCGGGCTCGCGTCGCGCGCGACGCCCAGGTCGGCGTAGTAGTCGTTCAAGGAGTTCCTTCTCTTGCGGTCAGTGGTGGTGCGGTCAGTCCCCGATGACCTGGGACAGGTAGGTCGCGACGGCCCGGACCGCCGCCATCGTCGAGGGGTAGTCCATCCGGGTCGGCCCGATGACCCCGAGCCCGGCGACGAGGCCGGTCCCGGTGCCGTAGGCCGCGGCCACCATGGACGCGGCGTGCAGACCGGCATAGGCGTTCTCGTGCCCGATCCGGACCGCGACGGCGTCGTCGTGGCCCACCGTGTTCAACAACTTCAGCAGGACCACATGTTGTTCCAGGGCGTCCAGGATCTCACCGATCCCGCCCTGGAACTCGCCGGACCGCACGAGGTTGGCCGTACCGGCCAGCACGACCCGCTCCTCGCGCTCCTCGACGAGGGCGTCGTCGATCGTCGCCGCGACCGTGCGCGCCAGGTCGCGCTCGTGCGGCTCGAACCGCTCCGGCACCGCGCCCAGGCCGACGGCGGCCTCGGCCACCGCCCGACCGACGACGACCGAGTTCACCGTGGCCCGGATCCGGGCGAGGAGCTGCTCCCCGTCGGGCCGGGCGAGGTCCGTCGGGGACTCCACGATGCGCTGTTCGACCCGACCGGTGTTGAGGATGAGCACGACCATCAGCCGGCGGGGGCCGAGCGGCACGAGCTCGACGTGCCGCACCTGGGAGCGGGTGAGCGAGGGGTACTGGACGACCGCGACCTGGCGGGTCAGGGACGCCAGCAGGCGCACGGTGCGGTCGACGACGTCGTCCAGGTCGACCGCGCCGTGGAGGAACTCCGCGATCGCCGCACGCTCGGAGGGGCGCAGCGGCTTGATCGCGGCCAGCCGGTCGACGAAACGGCGGTAGCCCAGGTCGGTGGGGATCCGCCCGGCACTCGTGTGCGGGGCCGTGATCAGCCCCTCCTCCTCCAGGACGGCCATGTCGTTGCGGACCGTGGCAGCCGACACGCCCAGGTTGTGCCGCTCGAGGAGCGCACGGGAGCCGACCGGCTCGCTCGTGCGGACGAAGTCCTGCACGATGGCGCGCAGCACGTTCATCCGGCGGTCGTCACTCATCGGGGCCTCCCTGGCGCTCTGCTCGTCGTGGGCCGTCGTGGGCCGTCGGGCGGCCGAACCGCCGCTCTGGCACTCCGTGGCCCTGAGTGCCAAGTCTACGTGCTCTCGCCGGCACCGGCCCGGCGTGCCGTCGAAGGGTACCGACCTGGGTCGGCATACCCTCCCCGGGTGAGCGACCGCTACGGCACCGACGTCCTCTCCGGGGACTGGCGCAGGCCCGCCCGCGGGCGGAGCACGCCGGTCGAGGCCGAGACCGGCCTGGTCGTCGAGGACGTCGAGACCGGCTGGGTCGGAGCCGTCGTCCGCGTCGAGAAGGCCGGTGGCATGCAGGTGGTCCACCTGCAGGACCGACGCGGCCGGAGCAAGGGGTTCCGGCTCGGTCCGGGGTTCCTGCTCGACGGGGCACCGGTGACCCTCACCGCCCCCACGGCAGCGGCCCGCGCCGCGCTCGCCACCGCCCGCGCTGCCGCCTCCCGTACCGCCTCCGGCTCGGTGGCCGTGTCCGGCCGGCCGGCCCGGGTCGCGGCCGGGTCCCGGATCTTCGTCGAGGGCAAGCACGACGCCGAGCTCGTGGAGAAGGT
>JAICMC010000179.1 GCA_025929465.1 Nostocoides sp. | reverse complement strand
GAAGGTGCCGATCGCGTTCGAGCCGCCGCCGACGCAGGCGACGACCGCGTCCGGCAGGGCGCCGGTCATGTCGACGCACTGCCGCCGCGCCTCGACGCCGATGATGCGCTGGAAGTCGCGGACCATCATCGGGAACGGGTGCGGGCCCATCACGGACCCGATGCAGTAGTGGGTGTCGTCGACGGTGGCGACCCAGTCGCGGAACGCCTCGTTGCAGGCGTCCTTGAGGGTGCGGCTGCCGGTCTTCACCGGGATCACCTCGGCGCCGAGCATCCGCATCCGGGCGACGTTGAGGGCCTGGCGCTCGGTGTCCACCCGCCCCATGTAGACCGTGCACTCCAGGCCGAGGAGCGCCGCCGCCGTGGCGGTTGCCACCCCGTGCTGTCCGGCGCCGGTCTCGGCGATGACCCGGCCCTTGCCCATCCGCTGGGTCAGCAGGGCCTGGGCCAGGACGTTGTTGATCTTGTGCGAACCGGTGTGGTTGAGGTCCTCGCGCTTGAGGACGACCCGTGCCCCCCCGCAGTGCGCCGCGAACCGGGGCACCTCGGTGATGATGCTCGGCCGCCCCGTGTACGTGCGGTGCAGCCGGTCCAGCTCGCCGAGGAACCCCGGGTCGACCATGGCCTTGGAACGGGCCTCATCGAGCTGCTCCAGGGCGGGCACGAGCGCCTCCGGGACGTAGCGTCCACCGAAGGCACCGAAGCGTCCGTCGGTCACGAGGCCACCCGCGACCCGAGGAGCTCCCGAACGGCCTCGGCGGGGTCCGCGCCGGTCACCAGGGCCTCGCCGACGAGGAGGGCATCGGCACCCTGGGCGGCATACGCCGCGGCGTCCCTGCTGTCCCGTATGCCGGACTCGGCCACCTTGACCACTCCGGCCGGGATGAGCGGGGTGAGGCGGGAGAAGGTGTCGTCGTGGACCCTCAGGGTCTTCAGGTCGCGCGCATTGACGCCGACGACGGTGGCGCCCACGTCCACCGCGCGCTGGGTCTCGACCTCGTCATGGACCTCGACGAGCCCGGTCATCCCGAGCGAGCCGGCCAGCGACAGCAGTCGGCCCAGGTCGTCGTCGCCGAGGGCGGCGACGATGAGCAGGACGATGTCGGCGCCGTGCGCCCGGGCTTCCCAGATCTGGTAGTTGGTGACGATGAAGTCCTTGCGCAGCAACGGAACCGACACCGCGGCGCGCACCGCGTCCAGGTCAGCCAGGCTCCCGCCGAACCGGCGCTGCTCGGTGAGCACGCTGATCGCGGTCGCCCCGCCCGCCGCATACGCCGTCGCCAAGGAGGCCGGGTCGGCAATCGTCGCGAGCGCACCGCGGCTGGGGCTGGACCGCTTCACCTCGGCGATGAGCGAGAGGTCCTCCCCTCCAAGCAGGGCCTCGGCGTCGACCGCCGGGGGGACCGCCTCGGCGCGTCGCTGGAGCGCATCCAGGCTCACCCGGGCCTGCCGCTCCGCGAGGTCCTCGCGGACGCCGTCGATGATGTCGTCGAGCACGGTGGGCATGAGGGAAGGGTAACCGGCGCCGATGGGCCAGACCGTTCAGGGCTGGAGTACGGACAGGCCCGGCAGCAGGCGCAGCAGCCCGAACAGGCACAGCCCGGCCAGCCACCAGAGGCCGAGCCGGCTGCTCACGAGCGGGAGGGCCGTCGTCGTCGCGCGGACCCGCCGCACGACCCACACCGCCCAGAGCGCTCCGAGCAGCACCAGCGAGAGGACGGCATACGCGTTGGCGGACAGCGCCGCGGACAGGTCGCCATGGAGCAGGTCGTTCGTCGCGCGCAGACCGCCGCACCCGGGGCACGGGTGGCCGGTGAGCAGGAGGAACGGGCAGTAGCCCCACGAGCCACTCACATGGGGGTCGCGAAGGACGAGGGCGACGGCCAGGCCGGTGGCCGTCAGGCCGACGGCTCCGGGGCCCGCGAGCCGTCGCAGGCGCCCTGTCGGTGACGCCTCCGCGCCGGACCGAGCGGCGGGGACGTGGGCGTAGACCGACCGGTCAGTGCAGCTCGAGTGGCTCACGCGGGGCAGGGGGTTTGGCGCCGTAGCCGGCCATCGACAGCCACTTGCCGGCGATCACACCGATCAGCGCGATGACGGCACCGACGATGAACAGTGCGACGTTGGGCCACAGGACCGAGGCGGCCATCACCAGTGAGGCCAGCAGGAGGATGCTGACACACGTCCAGGCAGCGACGCTGTGACCGTGGCTCTCGTTGGGGTCGTGCTCGGCCATCTGCCGGTGCTCCTTGGGTCGCGGTGATCTGCTCGGGACGTGCGGTTGCGCGGGCCTACCCGACCATTGTGTCAGGCCGGCCCGTCAACCGCTGTCAGGTGGCCTCGGTCGGGTCCTCCCCCGCGTCCAGCCGCTCCCAGTCGCTGCGGACCCGTTGCCCCCGCGCCCCGGTCCGGTCGGTGTCGCCCTTCTCGTAGCGGCGGCCCAGCCCTCCCCACGACCGTGCCCCGAGGACCGCCAGCACGGCGGCGGCACCGAGCAGGACCGTCGCCGCCCCGGCGAGCCACGGCCATGCTCCGAGGGTGGCGTGCGTCGCCAAGGTGCCCGTCCGGCCCAGCTGCTTGGCGCCCACCCGGCCCAACGCGTCGCCCGGATCGGCGAGGAACACCACCAGCTCGGCGGCCAGGGCCACGGCGACCAGACCGAGCGCGCCGACGGCGAGCCACCGCCCGACCCGGCCGGCCGTGGCCGCCGCCACCGCGGCGGCGGCCGCCGCGAGGGCGAGCGCGGCCAGCCCGGCGACCACCTCGGTGCCCTTGGCGCTGACGCTCGCGGCACCGAGGACGGCATCGGAGGTGGTCCCGGTGACCCAGGTGCGCGAGCCGCTCGCGATGAGCAGCAGCGCGGCGACCAGGGTCAGCAGGACGACCCCCGAAGGCCGGCGCAGGCTGGACAGGATGCGGCTCATGGCGCGGTGAGCCCACGGGCCGAGGCGACCGCACGCAGCACGGCTGCCGCCTTGTTGCGGCACTCCTCGTGCTCGGACTGCGGCACCGAGTCGGCGACGATGCCGGCGCCGGCCTGGACGTGGACCAGGCCGTCCTTGATCACCCCTGTCCGGATCGCGATCGCCATGTCCATGGTGCCGTGGAAGTCCAGGTACCCGACGACACCGCCGTAGACCCCTCGCCGGCTCGTCTCGTAGTGCTCGATGAGGGCCATCGCCCGCGGCTTGGGTGCACCGCTCAGGGTTCCTGCCGGGAAGGTGGCCACGAGGGCGTCGTATGCCGTGCGGCCGCGCCTCAGCTCGCCGGCGACGGTGGACTCGATGTGGATGACGTGGCTGTAGTGCCGCAGCTGCATGAGCTCCACGACGTCGACGGTGCCCGGCCGGCATACCCGCTGGAGGTCGTTGCGGCCCAGGTCGACGAGCATGACGTGCTCGGAGCGCTCCTTGGGGTCCTGCAGGAGGTCCTGCCCGAGGCGGACGTCGTCCTCGGGGGTCTTGCCGCGCGGGCGGGACCCGGCGATCGGGTGGGTGATGGCGCGGGTGCCCTCGACCCGCACGAGAGCCTCCGGCGAGGACCCCACCACCTCGTAGGTCGAGCCGTCGGGGTGGGGGAAGCGGAACAGGTACATGTACGGGCTGGGGTTGCTCGCCCGCAGCGCGCGGTAGACGTCGAGGGCGTCGACCGGGCAGGGCATCGAGAACCGCTGGGACAGCACCACCTGGAACACCTCGCCGGCCCTGATGTCCTCCTTGGCGGCCTCCACCATGTCCAGGTAGGCATCCTCGGTGAGGTTGCTCCGAACCTCGCGCAGGGCGTCGTCGCGCACGCCCTCGTCGATGGCGGCGACCGTGCTCTCGGCGGGGCCGCGAAGCGCATCGGTCATCGTGTCGAGCCGCGCGACGGCGTCGGCCCAGGCCTCGTCGACGCGCTCGTCGGTCGCGTCGTAGTTGACCGCGTTGGCCACCAGGAGGATCGACCCGTCGGCGTGGTCGAGGACGGCGAGGTCGGTGGCGAGCATGTGGGCGACCGTCGGCAGGCCGAGCACGTCGGGGTTGGTGTCGGGCACCGTCTCCCAGTGGCGCACGGCGTCGTAGGTGAGCGCACCCACGAGACCTCCGGTGAGCGGAGGCAGGCCCGGCAGGGCATCCGTGGCGAGTGCCGTCAGCGTGTCGCGGACCGCGTCCAGGGGGTCACCGGTGGTCGGGACGCCGACCGGCGGCGTGCCGAGCCAGTGGGCGACACCGGCGCGCTCGGTGAGGACGGCGCCGCTGTGGGCGCCGACGATCGAGTAGCGCGACCACACTCCACCGTGTTCGGCGGACTCCAGCAGGAAGGTGCCCGGCTCGTCCCGGGCCAGCTTGCGGTAGACGCCGATCGGGGTCTCCGCGTCCGCCATCAGCCGGCGGACGACCGGGATGACCCGGCGGTCCCGGGCGAGGACCTGGAACTGGTGCAGGTCCGGCCAGGTCCGGCCGAAGCCGAGGTCGGGGACGCTCACTGGTCGACCTTCCCTTTGTCGGCGCCCCGGACGGCTGTCAGGCTGCCGGCGTCGAAGCAGGTCCGGTCCCCGGTGTGGCATGCGGCGCCGACCTGGTCGACGCGCACCAGCAGGGCGTCCCCGTCGCAGTCGAGGGCCAACGAGCGGACCCACTGGACGTGGCCGGAGGTGTCCCCCTTGCGCCAGTACTCCCGTCGGCTGCGCGACCAGAAGGTCACCCGGCCCTCGGTGAGGGTGCGGCGCAGCGCCTCGTCGTCCATCCAGCCCAGCATGAGCACCTCCCCGGTGTCGTGCTGCTGGACCACGGCAGCAACGAGCCCGTCGTCGTCGCGCTTGAGGCGCGCCGCGACGGCCGGGTCGAGAGAAGGGTCGGACACCCGCACATTCTGCCCCGAACCGGTATGCCGGCCGCCCGGTGCCCGGGGCCCGGTGCCCGGTCGGACCTCACCCGACTGAACACCGGACACGCGGCATACGACGGGCCGGCTGACACCAGGACACGGCATGTCGGGTGCTCGGTGCGCCGCCCGCCCCGACACGCGGCAACGCACACACCCCGCCACCCCGCGCCCAACCGGACACCGGACACGCGGCATACCAGGCAGACCCCACCGCACTGAGCACCGGACACGCGGCATACG
>JAICMC010000197.1 GCA_025929465.1 Nostocoides sp. | reverse complement strand
CTTGAGTTGCTGGCTGATCGCTGGCTGGGTGATCCCCAACAGTTCGGCGATCTGACGCTGGCTCATGCCGGCGGCGAGTATCGCGCGCAGGGCAAGCAACCGTCGTAGCCGCGCGATCTGCTCATCGCGGCGAGCGTCGCGATACTCGGCCACTAGCGTCATAAGCGAATCTTATCAGGACGAGAACCCGCGACCCAAGTCTCTGCGTCAAGACCCGCGTCTATCCGCCGCAAGTGCTGCGGGCCTCAGCCCTGATCCGATTAGGGCTCAGCCGCCGGAGACGGACAGCTCTGCCTCGGCGACCACCTCGCGCTGGGCGGCATCGAGGTGGCGCGACTGCAGCCACCGCTCGGGCAGGGCGACGACGCGCGGCGAGCCGGCTCGACCCCGTTGCCCCTCCGCCGCGTCACCGGGCCACGGCGCCGACAGGTCCATCGAGTCGACCAGCTCGTCCAGCGCCGCCAGGGAGTCCACGAGCGCCAGCCGGTGCCGGACGGTCGAGCCCGCGGGGAAGCCCTTGAGGTACCACGCGATGTGCTTGCGGATGTCGCGGCAGCCCTTGAGCTCGTCGCCGTAGAACTCCACGAGGTATGCCGCGTGCCGGCGCATCGTGTCGGTCACCTCGCGCAGTCCTGGCCGGACACGCACCGGCGAGCCGGCGAACGCGGCTGCCAGGTCGGTGAACAGCCACGGCCGCCCGAGGCACCCCCGGCCCACGACGACCCCGTCGCACCCCGTCTGCCGGACCATGTCGACGGCGTCCTCCGCCGACCAGATGTCGCCGTTGCCGAGCACCGGGATGGTCCGCACCGCCTCTTTGAGCCGGGCGATCCGGGACCAGTCGGCCGCTCCCGAGTAGGCCTGGGACGCCGTTCGCGCGTGCAGCGCGACGGCCGCCGCCCCCTCCTGCTCGGCTGCCTGGCCGGCCTCAAGGTAGGTGATGTGGTCGGCGTCGATACCCACCCGCATCTTGACCGTGACGGGCACGGCATACGGGGTGGCCTCGCGGACCGCCGCGGCGACGATGCCGCGGAACAGGTCGCGCTTCCAGGGCAGCGCCGCTCCGCCGCCCTTGCGGGTCACCTTGGGCACCGGGCACCCGAAGTTGAGGTCGATGTGGTCGGCGCGGTCCTCGGTGACGAGCATCCGGACGGCGGCGGCGACGGTGGCCGGATCGACGCCGTAGAGCTGGATCGAGCGCGGGTCCTCGGCCGGGTCGTGCTCGATGAGCCGCATCGACTCCGTCGTCCGCTCGAGCAGGGCCCGGGAGGTGATCATCTCCGAGACGTACAGCGAGGTGGCCCCGCCGGCGGCTCGGCCGGTGTCGCCGTACTCCCGGCACAGCCGTCGGAAGGCGCGGTTGGTGATCCCGGCCATCGGCGCGAGCACGACCGGCGACTGGATCGTGTGCCGACCGATCCGTAGCGGGGGACGCAGGGTGGTGGCGGTGGGCATGGTGGCATCCATTGTCGCTCAGGTCGCCGGCTGCTCCTGTCGCAGCCGCGGCTTGAGGACCTTGCCGGCTGCGTTACGCGGCAGGGCGTCGACGACGACGAGGGCTCTGGGGTGCTTGTATGCCGCGAGCCTGTCCGCCAGGAAGCCGCGCAGCTCCTCGAGGGTCAGGTCGGGAGCGCCGGGACGCAGCGCCACGGTCGCGACCGGGACCTCGCCCCACCGCTCGTCGCTGCGTCCGGTCACCGCCACCTCCGCGACCGACGGGTGCCCGGCGACGGCGTTCTCCACCTCGGCGGAGTAGATGTTCTCCCCGCCGCTGATGATCATGTCCTTGGTCCGGTCCACGACCCACACGTAGCCGTCGGCATCCTGGCGGACCAGGTCGCCGGAGTGGAACCAGCCACCGTCGAAGGCGGCCGCTGTCGCGTCCGGGTCGTTCCAGTAGCCCTTCATGAGGGTCGGCCCGCGGTAGACGATCTCGCCCACCTCACCGACGGGCACGGGGCGCATGTCGGCGTCGACGACCATCGCGCTCACCGTGGGGATCACCCTCCCGACCGACCCGAGCCGGTTGATCGCCTCCTCGCCCTCCAGCACACAGGTGATCGGCGACATCTCGGTCTGCCCGAAGACGGCGACGTTCTTGACGTCCGGGAAGCACTCGGCCATCCGGCGCAGGAGTGTGTCGGACGCCGGGGCCGCGCCCCAGGAGATCACCCGAAGCGCGAGGTCCCGCCCGGGCAGGGACGGGTCGGCGCACACCGCCTGCCACTGGACCGGGACGAGGAAGACGCTGGTGACCCGCTCGCGCTCCCAGGCGTCGATCAGCTCGGTGGGGTTGAACTCTCGCAGCGGGTGGATGACGGTGCGAGAGCCGACCAGCAGGTTCGGCGCCACGGCGCCGATGGCGGCCACGTGGAACGCCGGTGCGGCCATCAGGCTGACGTCCTCGGGGGTGACCCAGAACGCCCGGATGCAGGTGAGCGCCTGGAGCCCCAGGTTGGCGTGCGTGAGCATGGCTCCCTTCGGATGGCCGGTCGTGCCGCTCGTGTAGAGGATGAGCGCCGTCGTGTCCTCGGGCAGGTCGCCCATCGCCCAGTCCCCGACCGGCTCGGCGAGCAGGTCCGCGTAGCCGGTGAGGTCGCCCTCGGTCGGGGTGTCCATGGCGACCACCAGGTCGATGCCGCCGCCGGCCGCGACCGCCCGGGCGAGCGGGAGCAGGGCCGGCTCGGTGACGACCACCCGGGCGCCGCAGTCCTCGACGATCCAGCGCACCTCCGGTGGGGTCAGCCGGAAGTTGACCGGCACCGCGATCGCGCCGAGGGCCCCCACCGCCAGGACGGTCTCGAAGAACTCGGTCCGGTTGAGCGTGAGGGTCACGACGCGGTCTCCCGTGCCGACGCCACGACGGGCGAGCGCGGCCGCGAGCGCCGTGCTCCGCTCGTGGAGCGCCCGCCACGTCGTGTCGGCGCCGAGGTAGCGGAAGGCCACGGCCTCCGGCTGCATCAGGGCGTGCCGGGCGACCCAGTTCATCCAGTGGTGGCGCGTTGCGGCATACGGCTGGTCGGAAGGCCCGGACCGGGAAGTCTGCATTGACGTGGCTCCTCAGCTGTGCTCGGCTGTGACCACACCGTAGGTCCTCGACGGGGGGCCGGGAAGGTCAGCCTCATGCCGTATGCCGAGTCGCCCGAGCAGCGTGACTTCCGGACCCTCGTCGCTGCGCTCTGCACCGACCTGGCCGGGACCCGCGCCCAGCGCGACGCCCTCACCGCCGGGGGCACCCGGGCGCACAGCGAGACGGTCAACACCCGGCTGGCGGACCTGGGCTGGGCCGGTATCCGGGTGCCGGAGGAGTTCGGCGGGTCGGGCGGCAGCCACGTCGACATGTGCATCCTGCTGGAGGAGACCGCTCGGGGGCTGCTCCCCGCGGCCCACCTCGGGCCGACCCTCATCGTCGGCGCGGCCTACGAGCGGTT
>JAICMC010000133.1 GCA_025929465.1 Nostocoides sp. | reverse complement strand
TTCGAGGCGCACCCGGAGAACGTCGAGATCGCGGAGGAGGCCGCCCGCATGGTCGGCCGCGACCTCGCCGGCCTCGACGTCATCTGTCCCGACATCACCGAGCCGGTCCGCGAGACCGGTGGGGCGATCTGCGAGGTCAACGCCGCGCCCGGCTTCCGGATGCACACCCACCCGACGGTCGGCGAGCCGCAGTACATCGCCAAACCTGTCGTCGACCTGCTCTTCCCGCCGGGGGCACCCTCGCGCGTCCCGATCGTCGCGGTCACCGGCACCAACGGCAAGACGACGACGTCACGGATGATCGCACACATCTTCAAGGGGATGGGCAAGAAGGTCGGCATGACCTCCACCGACGGCATCGTCATCGACGAGCGGCTGGTGTTCCGGGCCGACGCCTCGGGACCGAAGTCGGCCCGGATGGTGCTGCAGAACCCGCGCGTGGAGTTCGCCGTCATGGAGGTCGCACGCGGGGGCATCCTGCGTGAGGGACTGGGCTACGACCGCAACGACGTCGCCGTCGTCACCAATGTGGCCCCCGACCACCTCGGCCTGCGTGGCATCGACACCCTGGAGCAGCTCGCGGACGTCAAGGCTGTCGTCGTCGAGGCGGTCCCGCGCAACGGGTTCGCCGTGCTCAACGCCGACGACCCGCTCGTGCGCAGGATGCGCCGACGGTGCGCAGGCAGCGTCGTGTGGTTCTCGACCCAGCCGGCCGGCAGCAAGGTTCGCGACCTCATCGACGACCACTGCCGACGCGGCGGCCGTGCTGTCGTCCTGGAGCAGACCGACAAGGGCGACATGATCGTCATCCGGCACGGACGCCGGTCCATGCAGCTGGCCTGGACCCACCTGCTGCCGTCGACCTTCGGCGGAACGGCGATGTTCAACGTCGCCAACGCGATGGCCGCTGCGGGGGCCGCCTTCGCCGCCGACGCCGGTCTGCACGAGATCCGTCAGGGGCTGCGGACGTTCACCACGTCGTACTACCTGTCCCCGGGCCGGATGAACCAGATCAACGTCCACAACGTCGAGGTCTTCGTCGACTACGCACACAACCCGGCCGGGATGACGGTGCTCGGCGAGTTCGTCGAGCGCTACGCCGAGACCAAGAGCGGCACCGCGGACCTGGGCAAGATCAGCCGGATCGCCATGATCGCGGCAGCGGGCGATCGCCGTGACGACGACATCCGCGAGCTCGGCGCAGTCGCCGCGCGGAACTTCGACGTCGTCGTCATCCGTGAGGACGAGCGTCTCCGCGGGCGCAAGGCCGGCGTGACCGCGGCACTGGTCGAGGAGGGTGTCCGCTCGGCGATGGGCCAGCCCGGCGTCCGCTGCCGACAGATCGAGACCGTCCTCGGCGAGGTCGCGGCTGTGCGGCACTGCATGGCCCGCGCCAACCCGGGCGACATCGTCGTGCTCTGCGTCGACTCCCACGCCAACGTGTTCGCCGAGCTCGAGGCGATGACCAAGACGGCTCAGGCCGGATCGCACGCCGACACCGTCGGCGACCCCGACCTAGACCCCTCGGAGATGGCCCAGCAGGCAGAGGTCGACGGTGCGGTCGCCGACCAGGACTTCGCCGAGCCGAGCAGCTGAGCGGCGCCCGCCCGACGGTCAGGCTGGAGGGTCGCTCAGGTCCTTGGCGTATGCCGTGAGGGAGCGGCGGTAGCGCAGGACGTCCTCGTCGGTGCTCGCTGCCGCCACGGCACCCAGCAGCACCTGCAGCGCCTCGGCGGGGCGCCCCGCCGAGTGCAGGGCCAGAGCCCGGAAGCCCGCGACGCCGATGGACTCCGGCAGCTCCGCACCCAGCACGCCAAGGATCTGCACGGCTTCGTCGGCGCGGCCCAGGTTGCGCAGGGAGGATGCCAGCTGGACCTGTGCCCGGTGCCGGTAGGGCTCCCGCAGCTCCCCGGCCAGCGCCTGCCGGTACAGCTCGACGGCCCGGTCCGGCTGCCCCGCCGAGTCGTGGGCCCCGCCGTACTCGTAGGCGATGCGTGCGTCGTCGGGGTATGCGGCATACAGCCGCCCCGCCACCGACAGCCGATCCTGTGCGTCCGGCACCAGCCAGAGCGCGGCGATCTGCTCCTCGGCGTCGTGCTCGCCCCGCGCCGCGACGACCTTGCGGCGGATGGTCGCTGGCGAGTCGGCAGTAGCGCCGACCGAGGCCAGCCAGGCGTAGACCGACTCCCGCTCGGCGTGGCACATGATGGCGACGACGTCGCCTCGGTGCGCCACCTGCACGAGTGCGCCCAGACCGGCGAGCTCGGTCGGGTAGGACGCGATGTCGGCGACTCCGGAGCGTCGCAGGCCCAGACGCAGCTGCCCTTCGAGGTCCTCCGCCGTCCGGCCGCGCAGGTACCGCTCCTTGTGGGCCGCCACGACATGGTCGGCCCGTCGCCCGGCGATCTCGCCCAGGTTCTGCAGGATCTCATCGGTGCGGTCACCTGCCGAACCCAGACCCAGGTGCAGGCGTGCCCCCGGTGCCCGCAGACCCTCGGCGACGTCCATCAGTGCGTCCAGGCCGGCCTCGTTGTGCGCCAGGTCGACGATGACCGTACAGGCCCCCCCGCCCTGGAGGGGAACGGTGTAGATGTTCATCCGGCCCGGGTTGAGCTCGGCATCGGGCTGGAAGGTCCTCAGTCCCTCGACGACAGCGGCACGGTCCAGGCCCAGTCCGAGGGCAGCCGCGGTCGCGGCCAGGACGTTGGCCGTGTTGTGGACCGAGAGCCCGGAGAGCGTCGCCGGCACGTCAAGCACCCTGACCAGACGGTCCGGATCGGCGCCGGGAGCAAGGACCGTGACCTGCCCGTCCAGGATCGTCAGTCCGCGGCCACCCGAGCCGACCGACTCCCGCAGCGCCGGGGACGACGGGTCGAGGCTGAACACCCACGGCTTGCCCCTGATGCCGGTCCGCATCGCCCACACCCGCGGGTCATCGCCGTTGAGGACCACCCAACCGCCGGGACGGGTGGCCCGGGTGACGATGGCCTTGACCTCGGCGAGCTGGTCGAGGGTGTCGACCCCTTGCAGGCCGAGGTGGTCCGGAGAGACGTTGGTGACGACCGAGACGTCGTTGTGGCTCACGCCGAGCCCCTTGAGCAGCATGCCGCCGCGCGCGGTCTCCAGGATGCCGACCTCGACCCCCGGAGCGGTGAGGACGCCGCGGGCTCCCGCCGGGCCGCTGTAGTCGCCGGGCTCCACGACCTCGCCCTGGACGACGATCCCGTCGGTCGAGCTCCACGCCGTCCGCCGGCCGGCCGTCATGGCGATGTGCGCGAGCAGCCTGGTCGTCGTCGTCTTGCCGTTGGTGCCGGTGACCGAGGCGACAGGGATCCTGGGGACGATGAGTGCCGGCCCCGCACCAGGCTCGGCGGCGGCCATCGCTGCGGCTGCCGCGTCGACGGCCGACGTGGCGGCCCCCTTGTCCGTGGCCAGCCATGCCGACAGCAACGGCGCGACCCACTCTCCCAGCGTTCGCGCACGACCCCTGTTGCGCCAGACGAAGGCCACGACGACACCGGACGGCTCGTTCGCCGGTCGGACCCGGATCCCGAGCCGCTGGGTGCCGGCCGCGGCGGCCAACCGCCGGACGGCGCGCTCGACGACCCGCATGACGAAGCGCTGGCGCTGGGCGCTGCCGGGCCGGCCCGGAGCTGCCCGGCCCAGACCCACCACGGCCGCCACCGCGAGCATCGAGTCGGAGTCCGCGTCCAGGTAGCCCGGTAGAGACAGGCTGACCTTGACCGCCGGCCTGGGGAAGTAGAGGTTGGGTCCCTCCAGCACCCGCACCTCCTCGACGTGGACGCCGGCGGCAGCGGCGGCGGCATACGGGTCGGTCATGAGCGGGAGGGTACCGAGCCGGTCACTGGCCCATCGCGTGGACCCCGCCGTCGACGTGGACGATCTCGCCCGTCGTCGCCGGGAACCAGTCCGACAGCAGCGCCGCACATGCCCTCGCAGCCGGCACCGCGTCGTTGACGTCCCAGCCCAGCGGGGCCCGCTCGTCCCACACCCGCTCGAACGCCTCGAAGCCCGGGATGGACTTGGCCGCGGTGGTCCGGATCGGACCGGCGGCGACGAGGTTGCACCGGATGCCCTTGGGCCCCAGGTCACGGGCCAGGTAGCGGTTGGTCGACTCGAAGGCGGCCTTGGCCACGCCCATCCAGTCATAGACCGGCCAGGCGAACTTGGCGTCGAAGGTCAGTCCGACGACCGCTCCCCCGTCGGCCATGAGCGGCAGGGCAGCCGTGGCCAGCGCCTTGAGGCTGTAGGCGGAGGTGTGCAGCGCGGTCCCGACGTCGTCCCATGAGGCCTGTAGGAAGTTGAAGGCGCCCTGGGGGGCGAACCCGATCGAGTGCACGACACCGTCGAGGTGGTCGACGTGCTCGCGCAGCCGGTCGGCAAGGGTGTCGAGGTGCTCGGTGTCGGTGACGTCGAGCTCGACAACCTCCGGAGTGGTCGGCAGTCGCTTGGCGATGGCCTGGGTGATCCGCATGGTGCGACCGAAGGACGTGAGCACGACGGTGGCGCCCTCCTCCTGGGCCAGCCTGGCCACGTGGAAGGCGATGGAGGAGTCCATCAGCACACCGGTGATGAGCAACGTCTTGCCCTGCAACAACATGGGTGGGTCCTCTCGAGGAGTCGGTCGGTCTGTCGTGGTGGGTCGTCGTGGGTCGGCTCAGTGACCCATGCCGAGGCCACCGTCGACCGGAACGACCGCCCCGGTGACGTATGCTGCCTCGTCGCTGGCCAGGAAGCGCACCACGGACGCCACCTCCCGGCTCTGGCCGAACCGGCCGGCCGGGATCGCGCTCAGGTAGGCGTCCTTGCGGTCGGGGGGCAGCGCGTCGGTCATGTCGGTCTCGATGAACCCCGGCGCCACCACGTTGGCCGTGATGCCCCTGCCGCCGAGCTCCCGGGAGATGGACCGGGCCAGGCCGACCAGACCGGACTTGCTCGCGGCATAGTTGGCCTGACCCGCCGACCCGTAGAGCCCGACGACGCTGGAGATCAGGATGATCCGGCCGCGGCGCGCCCGGATCATGCCCTTGCTCGCTCGACGGGCGCAGCGGAACGCCCCACCGAGGTTGGTGTCGACGACCGACTCGAACTCCTCGTCGCTCAGCCGCATGAGCAGCTGGTCGCGGGTGATGCCGGCGTTGGCCACCAGGATGTCGACCGGGCCGTCGAGCCTGGCCTCGGCCTCGGAGAAGGCCGCGTCGACCGACGACGTGTCGGTCACCTCGCAGGTGACGCCGATCAGCCCTTGGGGCGGTTCCCCACTGCGGTAGGTGACGGCGACCTGGTGCCCGGCCGCCTGGAGCTCCTTGGCGATGGCCAGCCCGATCCCCCGGTTGCCCCCGGTGACCAACGCTCTGCCGGTACCTGACACGTGTGCTCCTTCATCGAGCGGGCGCCTTCGGGACAAGGCCGCTGAACGTCCGACGCTAGTGGACTACTGGTCGGTAACCGGGCCTCGGCCACAGCGCCGGACCACCGGCGCCGATCCGGAGCTAAGGTGGATGGGTGAGGCACAAGCGGCGTGACGAGGGGCCTCCGGTGCAGTCCGTGACCACTGCCCCGGGCAACCTCCACGACGACCAGTCGTTCCGGATCAAGCGCTACCTGATCACGATGGGCATCCGCACCGTGTCGTTCGTCCTGGCGTTCCTCACCGAGGGCTGGGTGCGCTGGACCTTCGTCGTGCTCGCCGTGTTCCTCCCCTACTTCGCCGTGGTCGCGGCCAACGCCGTTGCCCCCCGCGCGTTCGGCTCCATGCAGAAGGACTCCGGGCCGTCCTCGGACTTCCACCTGCCCCGGTGACCGGCACCGGAGGTCCCGAGGACCTGCGCTGCTCGGCCAAGGGCTGTCGCGCCCGAGCGGTGACGGCTCTGCTGTGGAACAACCCGCGGTTGCACGACCCCTCCCGGCGCAAGGTGTGGCTGGCCTGCCCCGACCACGAGGAGTCGCTCGGGTCCTTCCTCGGGTTGCGCGGCTTCCTGCGGGAGCGGGTCCCGGTCGAGCAGATCCCAGCGGGTGCCGGCTGAGTCTGGACACGGTGTTCCGGTCCGCCGCCGTGTGCCGGTCCGCAGTATGCCGGTCCGCCGTATGCCGGTCAGCCGCCGATCGCGGACATGGACCGGTCGGGCTGGTGGAAGTCGTCGGCCCCGATGTGGTGGCCGGAGAGCTTGCGCCACATCTCGCCCCGGATGACGGCGGCCAGTTCGGCATCGCTCGCGCCCTCGCGCAACGGTGTGCGCAGGTCGGACTCGACCTCGCTGAACAGGCAGTTGCGGACCTGGCCGTCGGCGGTCAGCCGGACCCGGTCGCAGTCGGCGCAGAACGGGGCGGAGACACTGGCGATGACGCCCACGGTGGACGGGCCGCCATCGACGAGGAACAGTTCCGCGGGGGCGCTGCCGCGGGACGAGGCCGGCAGGGCGGTCAGGGTGAACCGGGACCCGAGCCGTTCGAGGATCTCCTCGCGTGACACGAGGGCTTCAGCCGTCCAGGCGTGGTCGGCGTCCAGTGGCATCTGTTCGATGAAGCGCAGCTCGTAGCCTCGGGCGACACACCAGGCGAGCAGGTCCGGCAGCGACCGGTCGTTGATCCCCCGCATCGCCACGGCGTTGACCTTGACCGGGGTCAGGCCCGCGTCGCGCGCTGCGGACAGGCCGTCCTCGACGGCCGGTAGCCGGTCTCGGCGGGTGAGCGCACGGAACTCGTCGCGGTCGATGGTGTCGAGGCTTATGTTGACCCGGTCGACGCCGGCCGCCTTGAGCGCCGGCGCGATCCGGGACAGGCCGACCGCGGTGGTGGTGAGCGCGATCCGCGGGCGGGGGCTCAGCGCGGCGACCCGCTCGACGATGCCGACCAGTCCGGGACGCAGCAACGGCTCTCCACCTGTGAACCGGACCTGGTCCACCCCGAGCCCGACGAAGACGGCGATCACCCGGACCAGCTCGTCGTCGGTGAGCAGGGTGGACTTCGGCAGCCACGGCATACCCGCTTCGGGCATGCAGTAGGTGCACCGCAGGTTGCAACGGTCGGTGAGCGAGACCCGCAGGTCGCGCGCGACCCGGCCGAAGGTGTCGACCAGCGCGCCGGACGTCGGCGCGGGGGTGCGCAGGCGCGGCATGGGCAGGTCGGTCATGGACCCCAGCCTATGTCGGGCCGTTCGCGGGCAGTTAGCGTGACCGGGTGCTTCGCGTTCTGCTGACCCGCCGGTGGTTGACGGCACTGGTGGTGGCTGCGCTCTTCGCGGTGGCCTGCTACTACCTCGGTGTCTGGCAGTACGGCCGGTATGAGACCAAGGCCCAGCGCAACGCCCAGCTCGACTCCCACTACCGAGCCACTCCGGTGCCTGTCGACACGGTCCTGCGCGGCACCACGCCGCTGCGTCCGGGGCAGGAGTGGACGCGGGTCACCGTCACCGGCTCGTATGCCGATGCATCGCAGCTCATCGTCCGCAACAGGGTTCGCGGCAGCGCAACCGGTTATGAGGTGCTGGCGCCGTTCCAGCTGTCCGGGAACCGTCTGCTTGTCGTGGACCGCGGCTGGGTCGCACTGTCCGACCAGGGCGCGGCCACGGTTCCAGAGCTCCCGCCCGTGCCGACCGGCCAGGTGAGGATCATCGGGTGGCTGCAACCGGGCGAGGCCTCCGACGGGCGTCGAATGCCCGCCGGTCAGCTGGCGAGCGTTGACCTGGCCGGTGCCGCTGCTCAGTGGGGCGGGGTTGCCGTCGCCGGCGCCTACCTCAACCTGGAGACCGAGCGTCGTGTTGACGGAAGCGCCGCCGGTCCGCGTCCGCTCACCCTGGACCCACCCGACCGGGACCTCGGCCCCAACCAGGCGTACGCCTACCAGTGGTGGCTGTTCATGGTCGCCGGGTTCGGGGTGGTCTTCCTCGGGATCCGACGCGAGTGGCGCGAGACCGACCCCACCTATGTCCCCCGACCCAAGAAGGTCCGGATCTGGGACGAGGAGGACGCGTGAGCGCCAGCTGCTGAGCACCGGACCCGCGGCATACGCCCTGCCCTGCCGATGGCAGACGCGGCGTGTCGGGTGCTCGGTGCCAGCCGGGAGGGCACTGGACACCGGACCCGCGGCATACGCCCTGCCCTGCCGATGGCAGACGCGGCGTGTCGGGTGCTCGGCGCCAGCCGGCGGGCACTGGGCACCGGACCCGCGGCATACGCCCTGCCCTGCCGATGTCAGACGCGGCGAGACGGGTGCTCGGCGCCGGCCGGCGGGCACTGGGCACAGGACCCGCGGCATACG
>JAICMC010000010.1 GCA_025929465.1 Nostocoides sp. | reverse complement strand
TCCCCGCTCGACGACCGTGGCGAGGTAGTCGGTGTGGGCCTCCTTGACGTACGACGCCCCGGTCTCCTGCAGCGTCCAGCGGGTCTGCGTCGGCCCGATGCCGACGAGGTCCCGGTGGGACCACAGGGCGATCTCCTCGGTCCACAGGTCGGCACGGGACCCGGTCGACTCGTCGGTCCGGCCCACCGAGTCGTGGATGAGCGGCACGGTGGCCAGCGGGCCCTCGGCGATGGACTGGAGGTTCACGCGGGGGCCGAGGACGGCGCCGGCGGCCAGCAGGCACATGCCGACCGCCACGCCGGCGGCCATGCCGTGGCGCCGACGGGTCCCGATGACGACGGCCACGCCGGTCCCGAAGACGATGCCGAGGACGGCGCCGTTGGACCCGGTGAAGGCGATGGCGACGATGATGAGCAGGAGGGCCGGAAGGCGCGTCCCGGCCCGTCGGAACACGCTGCTGGCCGCGGTCACGAAGAAGACGATGACGAAGTAGTTCGCCGCCAGGTTCGGGTCGTTGAAGGTCAGGGCCGCCCGGGCGCCGTCGCGGGCGGTGAGCCCGGCGATGAACGCGATGTGCAGCTGGTCGCTGACCACGAGGACGCCCGCCCAGGCAACACCGGACCGACAGAACCAGCGCAGGATGAACCGCAGGGCCTGCGGGCCGGTCAGCGCGACGCCGGCGACCGTGGCGCCCCAAGCCAGCATGAAGATGTCCTGGAGGATCGCCATCCCCGACGAGCCCGACATGGCCCGCCAGGTCGCGATGACGCCCGCCACGATCATCAGTCCCATGCCGAGCAGGTAGGGCAGCTGGACCGCACGCCGGGTGCGACGCAGCCAGATCCCGACCGCGATGACGGCGGCGACGATCCCGACGTCGGTCAGCCCGGTGTTGCCCGGCCCGGCCGGCCGCAGCAGGGGGATGAAGGTGATCGCGGCCGCCATCGCCACCCGGACACCTCGGGGCAGCGGTGCCTCGGTGTCGGCGACCCGGGCATGCCGGGGCCGCCGGACGGCGAGCGTGGTCGTCATGCCAGCGCCCGCAGGGCGTGCCGGTGCAGGGCGGCGAAGTCGGCGTGGTCGGCGGTCAGGGCGACCTCGGCGAGTCCCCCGAGCAGGGCCTGTCGCCACAGCTGCGGATCGCGGCCGGTCAGGCCCAGCCCGCGGCGGACGAACCCCCGGACCAGGTCGGGGTACCAGCCCGGTCCGTCCACGGCATACCGCAGGCCGGCGTCCTCGGGCCCGCACCGCAGGTCGTGGTGCCCGCGCACCCGGTGGCCGGGCCGCGTGTGCCGGTCGAGGTAGAGGGAGTAGGCCAGGGCGAACCTCACCCAGTCCCGAAGCGGGTCGCCGGCGACCGTGGCATGTTCCCAGTCGACCAGGCCGGTGGCCCGACCGCCCCGGTGGAGCAGGTTGCCGCACCAGAAGTCACCGTGCACCACACCCGCTCGTGACGGCTGCCCTACGACGTCGCTCAGCTGACGCAGCAGGTCGGCGTCCGCGGTGTCCTCGCCGGGTGGCGCCGTCGCCAGCTGCCGCAACCAGCTGCTTGGGGCGAGGGACGAGGCCGTCGGCACCGCGGCGAGCCGGGTGAGGGCGGCTGCGGCCAGCGCGAAGTCGGCCCTCACGGACCGGGCGCTGCCCGTGTGCCCCAGGCGGTGGTATGCCGTCGACAGCGGTGCGCCCGGTCGAGCCGACGTGACCAGCACGGTGGTCGTGCCGAGGGTGAGGAGTCGTTGGACCCGAGGGGCCAGCCCGGCCACGCAGGTCGGGTCCAGCTCGGCGATGGTGCGCAGTGCGGCGGCCTCGCGCGCGACGCTGGCGGCCGCGGTCGGCGAGCTGGCCACCTTCAGGGCCATGAGCGGCTCCCGCTGGCCGTCCACGAAGACCATCACCGTCGCCTTGGGGTGGTCGTCGCGGGACATGGCGATGACGGCGGTACGGGTGCCGCTGGACGGCACGAGGTCGGCGATGAGGGCAGCCAGATCGGTCGGCACGGATCGGGAGAGCCGGGCAGTGGTGCTCATGGGCGACCCCCCACCCGACCCACGAGGACCCGGCCGGGGGCCCCCCAGAGCAGGGCTCTGCGCACCGGTCGGAGTGTCCCCAGACGAACCGCGAGCTCCACGAGGGGCGCGGATCGTCGGGCGCGGGGCGGCACCGTGGCCAGGGTGTCCCACAGCCAGCCGACGACGTGCCGGTCGTCCTCCACGACGAAGGCGGCCGACCCCCACGTCGGCAGGACGACGTGCTCGCCCTCGAGCGTCAGCCCCAGCCGGCCGGCGCGGCGACGCAGCCTGGCTCGGGCGCCGGGTCGGGAGTCGGTGAGGACCACCGGTCGGCCGGCAGCCAGGCCGGATGGGTCGGCCTGGTCCTGGCCGAGCACGAGCGCGCCCGCCGGCAGGATGGCCCGGACCGCAGGCGGCGGCCCGATCACGGCCGACCCCCGACGAGGGCCGGCCGGTCCGCGGCGGTCGGTGTCCGTGCCGCATACAGGTCGCCGAGCAGACGAGCCGTGGTGAGGGGGTCGTAGCGGTCCCCCAGCTGGGCCCGGGCCCGGGACACCCACTGCTCCCGCTGATCCGGGTGCGAGAGCGAGTGGTCTAGCGCCCGGGCGAGATCTACAGGCTGCTCGGGGGCAACGAGCAGCCCGGACTCGCCCGGGACGACGAGGTCGGGCACGCCGTTGACGGCGGTGGCCACGACAGGGATGCCGCACTGCTGGGCTTCCACGATGACGCAGGGAAGCCCCTCGTAGCGGCTGGAGAGGGCAAAGACGTCGAAGGCAGGGAGCAGCTGGGCCACGTCCCCACGGTGTCCGAGGAACAGGACCCGCTCCCCCAGCCCGAGCTCGTGGGCCTGGCGGCGGGCCACGTCGGCAAGCGGTCCGTCGCCGACCCATACCAGGACGGCGCGCAGGCGCATCCGGGCCAGCGCCCTCAGCATCGTCTCGGGGTCCTTCTGGTAGTCCAGCCGGCCCACCGTGCCGACGACCAGGTCGGAGTCGGCCAGTCCGAGCAGCCGCCGCGCGGCTGACCTGCTGGCTGCCGTGGCGGTCACCGAGCTCGGCTCCACGACCGGTCCGACGGTGTGCAGCTGGGCAGGGTCGGCCAGACCCCGGCGGACCATCTCCACCGCGACACCGGTGCCCACCGCCAGGTAGTGGTCGGTGCTCCTGGACAGCAGCCGCTCGATCCGCACGTATGCCGCCCGGACGGCGGGCCGCTGGAACTCGTGCCACGGGAACCCGTGCATCGTGTGCACCACGCACTCGGCCCCGACGGCGCGGGCGGCGAGGCGGCCGAGCACCCCCGCCTTGGCCGAGTGGGTGTGGACGACGTGCGGCTCGAAGTCGCGCAGCAGGCCGATGAGGCGGGCCAGGGCGCGCGCGTCGTCGAGGGGACGCAGCGGTGAGACGAGACTCGGGACGAGGACCACCTCGACCCCGTCGGCGGCCGCGGCCTCGGTGTAGCCGCTCCGCTCGCCGGTGACGAGCAGACGCCGGTACCGGCTGGGGTCCAGCCCGAGCAGGCCCCGCACGGCTACTCCGCCCGAGCCGGTGACACAGCGGGTGATGATGACGGCGACGCGGCGGCGGTCGTCCATGTCAGGCTCCGATCCTCGTGCACCCGGCGGACTCGTCGAGCAGCTGCGCCAGACGGGTCCCGGGGCGGTGTGGCAGGACGAGGGCGCGGGTACGCGCGCCGCGCACGAGCGTGCGCGCGGCTGCCTCGACCCCCGGATGGGCTGGGCCGCGACCGGTTCCAAGGGCCAGCGTCGCCGCGAAGCCCCAGTAGCGCCGCAGCTCTCCGGCGGCATACGTCCCGGCGACGATGTCGCGGACCGCATCCTCGGCGGGGATGTCGACCAGCCGGGCCTCCCGCTCGGTTCCGCGACGCAGGACGAGCACCTCGTCGGCCGACACACTGGGCCGGCGCCGGCTCCAGCCGCCTTCACGACGTCCGTGCGTCGAGCGTCGGCCGGTTCCGCCTTCGACCCGGGTCGGTTCGAGGAGTCCGTGCAGCAGCCGTCCCTCGACGACGCACAGGTTGTCGCTCGTGGGGACCGCACCGTCGCGGACGGCGTCGCGGACCAGGGTCGACTTGCCCACCCCGGCCGGTCCGGCCAGGACCACGCCTCGACCCGCCACGGAGAGTGCAGACACGTGGAGGGGCACCCGGCCTGCACACCCGGCCCACCACAGGGACGGGTACTGGATGAGCGCGGCGCGGTGCAGCAGCTCGGTCCGGACCGGAGCGGCAAGGGCGAGGGCTCGGTGCTGCGGCCCGGGGTGCGGTCGGGCGACCACCGACAGGGTGCCCAGGTGTGGAGTGACCAGCAGGTCCAGCCCACTGCCGCAGGCATCCTCCAGGACGACCGACCCGTCGCCGGTGGACCACGCCCCACGCGTGAGCGGGCTCCGAGCACCCGGGAGGCGGGCGCGGACGTCCCCGATGGAGACCTCCACGTCCGGCACGGCACCGGTCATGTCGCTCTCTCCCTCGCCCGGCAGGGCATGGGCGACCCGCCGTGTCCAGGCTCCGTCCGGGGTCTCGACGGCCAGGACGAGCCCGGCCGTCCGGACGCTCACCCGGGTCACCGGGCACCCGCGTTCACGGGGCGAGCGCCCTGGACGAGGTCGGCCGGGGGGCTGGCGGCCCAGTCGGCGAGGTCGCCGGTCCGGGTGACGACGCCGACGACCGGGAGGTCCAGGGTGGCCAGCATGATCCGGGCCTGCTTGAGCTGGGAGCCGGTGAGGACGGCCGGGCTGAGCACGACGACGCCGACGTGCTCGTGGTCGGCATGCCAGTACTCCTCGAGGAGGCAGCTCGGCAACACCCGTACGGCCGTCTTGCCCTTGCGGTTGCCCCGGCCGATGGCCGCGCAGACCAGACCCGTGGCGAGGTCGTCAGGGGAACCGATCGGCATGAGGAGCAGCCGGTCGGCCCGGTTCGCGCGCCCGAGGAGCTGGACGCGGCCTGCCAGCTCCCGCGCTGCCTCGTCCCAGGACTGCTTCCTGCGACGTGCGTCCAGGTCGCCGAGGGCCGTCGTACCGAGCGACTGGGCGATCGCCGCCGCTCCCCTGATCCGGGGCCGCACCCACTCCAGCAGCGCGGCCAGGCCGAGGCCGAGGACGAGGGCGGCGAGCAGGCCGAGTATGCCGGACTTGGCCACGCTGCGCACGACCGGGTCGACGTGCGGCGGGTCGACCATCACCGAGCTGGACCGGCTGGCCGCGGCGACGATCAGGTCCGAGCGCTGCCGGAGGTCGTCCTGCAGGGTCGTGTCGATGGCACCGATCCGGGCCTGGACGACGATGGCCTGGTTCTTGTTGGTGAGGTTCGGCAGGAGCGCGGTCCGGGAGCTCTGCAGGCTGGCGATGGTGTCGTCCAGCGCCCGGATCCGCTGCGCCTCGGCGTCGTAGCCGGAGTCGTTGGAGAAGGCCAGGACCTGCTGGGTGAGCGAGGTCGCGAGCTGGCTGGCCTTGCCTGCGTTGGTCCAGGTGACGGTGAGGATGACGATCGGGGACACACCGATCCGGCCGACACTGATGTGCTGGGCGGCGAACTGGGTCGGGTCGGTCGTGAGGCCGGCCGACGTCAGCGCCCGGACGACCACTCCGGGGGTGGTCGCGAGCCCGAGCGCGCGGGCACTGGCGGCGTCGGCCTCGACCTGTGAGGACGCGAGCGACGTGCCGACCTGGATCCTGCTCGTCGCGCTGTACTCGCGGGTTTGGTGGCGCTCGTAGAGCACGCCAGCGACCGGCAGCGCGATGATGAGTGACAGGAGGAGGATCCAGTGCCCCCGCACCACGCGGGTGACCGCTTCGTCGATCGCCATGGATCTAGTGCAGGACCGCGCACGGACGCATGCGCGCGACCGGTCGGACGATGCCGTGCATGGTGAGGACGGACATGGCGGCGTTGACGCCGACGTCGTCGAGGTGTCCGGTCCGGTGCGGCGCCCGGGAGTCGTAGTGGAAGCGCAGGGTCGACCTGCCCTGCGGGTCGGGCAGGCTCAGCCCGGCCTCGACCATCTGGTCGATGACCGTGCCGGCCCCGTGGCACGCGGAGTTCAGGCTGGCGCCCGCGTTCCCGTCGGCGACGGCCAGGTAGGACGAGGTCCGGTGCGTGCCGGGCAGCAGGACGGCCTGGCCGGTCCGGGCGAACGTGGTGCCGGCCGGCATCCGCTCGGCCGGGTAGGCCCGGCACGAGTTGTGCCGGTGCACCACGGCGGGGCTGCCGCCGACCTCCTCCTCGTACACCGAGTTGTGCGGCGAGTCGACGACGAGCTGACCGCGCTGGCCACCGAAGGTTCGGGCCGCAAGGGTCGTCAGCGCGGCATACGTCGCCATCCGGAACGCATAGCCGTAGTTCATCGCTGCCGCGTTGGCCAGCATCAGCCGCTGCCCCTCGTCGCTGTCCAGGGTCACCGGTGCCGCCGCCTTGGTGAAGTACAGCCGCAGCCGCTCACGCAGGGCGTCGGGTGTCCTGGCGCTGGCCAGGTGGTAGAGCGGCTTCTGCACGGCCATGGCCGCAGCCATCGTCCGCGCGGTGTCCCTGCGTCGCGCGAACAGGTGCCCGATCTCGCCGGTGAGGACACCACCGCCGGCGTGGAACTGGATGACCATCTGACCCTCACGGACTCCGAACAGCTCGGCGGTCTCGGGCTCGAGGATCTCCTCCACCTGCTGCAGCTCCACGAAGTGGTTCGTCGGCCCGACCGTCCCGAAGCGCAACCGGGCCAGCTGCCAGGTCAGGGCCGGCAGCTCCTTCATCAGCCGTCCGGCACCACCCCATCGCTCGAGGTCGAGCCGGCCCCCGTCCTCGACCCGCTCCAGCTCGGACTCCTCGACGCCGTACCGGTCCACGGCGAACTGCCCTCCCATCGCGGCAGCCTCCTTGACATCGACGAAGGACAGGTCCCTCGCGCCCCTCGTCGGGTACGGGTAGCGCTCCCGCACTGCCCGGTAGAAGTCGGCGATACCCGCCTCGCTCGGCAGGTCGCAGTCCAGGGCGATGAGTGCCATGCCGCAGTTGACCGAGGAGCTGGTCAAGGTCGGCCGGATCGTTCCCCGAGTGGCCACGGCGATCGACGACGGCATCTCCATCGAGCGCTTGTGGTGGAAGTCGGGGAGCACGACCGGGGGGGCCGCGAGGTCCAGGTCACCGGTGCTCAGCGCGAGCTTCTCGACGAGGTCCGCGGCCGCAGGGAGCTGCGGACTGTCCAGCACGGTGACCCCGTGGGACGGACGTGGCCGCACCCTGGCTGCCGTGGGCGAACCGGCGATGACGTGCAGATCCATGGGTACTCAGCTCTCGACTCTCTCGGGTGGTAACGGTGTTGGTGAGTGTTCGGCTCAGAAGTCGTCCGGATAGTGGGCCAGCGCCCTGAGTGGCCGCGGTCCGGCTTCCGGCACGGCTGCCCGGTAGTCGGGGAGCAGGTCGGACAGGCAGGTGTGGACGTCCTGGGCCCGGTTGGCCAGCGCTGCCTCGTACAGCCGGTGGATCATGGCGCGAAAACCGTTGCCGGGCTGGATGGGTGGGGTTCCGAAGATCCGCGGGTGCGCGGTGACGAGGGGTACCTCTGCCTGCCCGAACAGGCACTCGTGGAGCTTCTCGCCGGGTTGCAGACCCGTGTAGCGGATCCGGACGTCGTCGCTGTCGATGTTCAGATGCCGGGCGAAGTTGGTCACCAGGTCCACGATCCGGACGGGCTCGCCCATGTCCAGCACGAAGGTCTCCCCACCGTGAGCCAGGTGTGCCGCCTCGAGGACGAGGCCCACGGCCTCCTCGATGGTCATGAAGTAGCGGGTGACGTCCGGGTGGGTCACGGTGACCGGCCCGCCACTGCGCATCTGCTCGCTCAGCACGGTGAGCAGCGAGCCGCGGCTCCCGAGCACGTTGCCGAACCGCACGGCGGAGACGACCGTGGAGGAGCCGGCGTAGGCCTTGACGATGAGCTCGCCCAGCTGCTTGGTCGCACCGAGCACCGAGGTGGGGTCGGCGGCCTTGTCGGTCGAGATGAGGACGAACCGCTCCACCCCGTGGTCGATCGAGGACTGGACGACGTTCTGGGTCCCGAGCACGTTGGACTTCACCCCCTCGCACGGGTGCATCTCGAGCATTGGAAGGTGCTTCAGGGCTGCGGCATGGAAGACGACGTGCGGCTTGTGGTCCCACATGATCTGGTCCATCCGGTTGGCGTCCCGGATGTCGGCGACGATCGGGCTGCCGCTGCGGACGAAGGGGTCTCCGTCGAGCTCCAGCTGGACGCGGTGCAGGTTGGACTCGTCGTGGTCGAGCATGAGCAGCTGCTCGGGCTCGAACCCGAGCAGCTGGTGGCAGAGCTCGCTGCCTATCGAGCCGCCTGCGCCGGTGACCAGGACTCGCCGACCGGCGATGAGCTGACGGGCCTCCGGAGAGACCACCTGGACCTCGGGGCGACCGATGAGCGACCCGACCTGCAGGTCGCGCAGGTCGGTCCCCATCACGTCGCGTCGGAGCAGCCCGACGAAGGTGGGCAGGAAGCGCACGGCGGCGCCCAGCCGCTGGGCCGTCCTGGCGAGCTGGCGCACCCGCTCCTGCGGCAGCCCCGGAATGGCCACGACGACCACACTCACGTGTTCGGCCGCGATGATGGCGAGGAGGTCGTCGAGCCGTCCGAGGACCGGGAGGTTCCGGATGCGTCTCTTGGTCGCGTCGTCATCCAGGAAGCCGACCGGCTCCAGTCCGAAGCTCTTGACCCGTTGCAGGTCCCGGGCCAGGGTGCGCCCGGCCTGCCCCGCCCCGACGATGACGGTGCGCAGCAGTGGTTCGGTGCGGGGCAGGGCGTGCCCGAACTCCTGGTCGGTCAGGGCTACTTCGGCGCTCATGAGGGTCCTCCTAGGTCGAGCAGGGCTGAGGTGACGGCGTCGACGTCGGCTCGGGACACGACGGCGTCGAGGGGCAGCGAGAGGGTCTGGTCGAAGACGGTGTCGGCGTGTCGCAGGCCGCCCAGGGGAGCCACGCAGCGGCTCCGGTACCACGTGAGGTGGTGGACGGGGATGAAGTGCACCGAGGTGCCGATGCCTCGCTCGGCGAGCGCGCCGATCAGGGCGTCTCGGCCGGGCCCTGCTCCGGGACGCACCCGGATGGCGTAGAGGTGCCACGCGTGGCGACCCGTCGTGGGTCGGGCAGGAAGGGTGAACCGGTCCGCCCCCGCCAGTCCGGCGTCGTACCACTCGGCAACGCTGTGGCGGTGGCTCTGCACTCGGTCGAACTCAGCCAGCTGAGCGCGGCCGATGGCGGCCTGGAGGTCGGTCAGGTTGGCCTTCATCCCGTCGACCTCGACGTCGTAGCGCCAACCGCCCCCGGGCAGGTAGCGTTTCCACGCGTCCCGGGACATGCCGTGCAGCCGGGCGCTGGCCAGGTAGGTCGCCAGGTCGTCGTCGTCGGTCGTCACCATGCCGCCCTCGCCGATGGCGAGGTTCTTGGTGGCGTAGAAGCTGAAGCAGGTGGCCCGGGAGATCGAGCCCACCGGACGGTCGCCCACCCAGGTCCCCAGCGCGTGGGCGGCGTCCTCGACGACGTTCTCCAGCCCGACGCCGGCCGCTGCGGCAAGCTCCGCGACGTCGGCCGGGTACCCCGCGAGATGGACCACGAGCAAGCCACGCGGGCCGCGCAGTCCTTGGGCCGCCGCGGCCGTCGTCTCCGGACTGGGCATACCGGTGACCTCGTCGATGTCGACCAGGTGCGGCCGCAGGCCGGCGTGGACGATGGCACCCACGGCGCCGCAGAACGTGTTGGTCGATACGAGGACCGGGGACTCCGGCGGCAGCCGCAACCCGCGCAGGGCCAGCTCGATCGCGGCCGTGCAGGAGGCCACGGCGACCGCGTGTCGCGCCCCGACGACCGGAGCGAACTCCTCCTCGAAGGCGGCCACCTCTGGCCCGGAGGTCACCCAGCCAGAGGCGAGCACGCGTCCGGCGTTCTCGCGTGCCGCATCGCAGATGTGCGTTCGGGTGAACGGCACCCTGCGCGGCCCGGCCGGAGTGGGCAGCGCCTGCGCTGGCGCTGCGTACCCAGTGAGCAGGTCGGTCATCCCGATCTCCCCGGCTGATGAATGCCACGTGCGGTGGCCTCGTTCCCCATGTCAACGACGCTAGGTCCGCCACAGCCGGGAGCCTCACCGTCGGCGCATGACCCAGCCCTACGCCTTTTGGTCTACGTCACCAGGCCGCAGTGTCGGGCCTTGGCTACGGCCGCCAGTGCGGACCGCACGCCGAGCTTGACCAGGATGTTCTGTGCGTGGGTGCGCAGCGTGTTGACGGAGATGCCCAGGGCCAGGGCTGCTTGGCCACGGGTCATCCCGTCGGCAAGGCATTGCAGGACGGCCTCCTCCCGTGGCGTCAGGCCGGTGACCTCCTCGGTGTCATCGCCGGCACTCACCCGCCTCGCTGCCTGGAACGCGTTGGTCACCAGGCCTGAGGGGATCCGCAGCTCCCCGTGAGCCACCGCGCGGACGGCCGCCACGGACTCGGACGCGGGTGTCGTCTTGGTCAACCAACCCTTGGCTCCCGCGCGGATGGACGCGGCGAGCAGACCGGGATCCTCGCCGTCCCCGATGCAGATCACCCCGAGGCCCGGGTCCCTCGCCAGGGCGTCCGGGACGAGCTGAACGGCGGATCCGGCGAGCAGCAGCACGTCGACCTGCTCAGCGGTGGCCGCCGGAAGCGTGTTGCCGGGGCCGGGCGTGCCCGCCTCTGCGACCAGGTCGGCCTCGGCGTCGAGGAGGTCGGCCAGTGCCTCGGCGAAGGCGCGGTGGTCGTCAAGGACCAGCACCCGGAACACTCTGCCCGTCATCGCTCCATGCTGGAGGCAGGTCGGCGCGACGCCGCCCGGCGGACGGAGGAGCGGCGTCTACGTCTTCGGTAGGAGGCCGGAGCCTCGAACAGCGGTATGCAGCGCTAAACGCCGGAGGTCTGGGACCTGACGTAGTGCTGCTTCCAGACGATCCGGTTCATGTGCGGGCTGACCAGGGCAACGGCCTGCAACCGTGAGTGGACCCCCAGCTTGGTGAGCAGGTTCTGGACGTGGGTTCTCGCCGTGGTCGACCGCACGCGTAGCGCGCGTGCGATGTCGCGCGTCTCGGCGCCCTCGACGAGCAGGTGCAGGACGTCCCACTCCCTGTCGGTGAGGAAGTTCAGTACCCACAGCGGGTCCTCGACGCGCTTGGGGTTGAGTGCCTCACGCAGCAGGGCGGCGTCGACGGCGAGCTGCCCGGCCACCACCGCGTCGAGAGCCGCACAGATCGCCGAGATCGGTTCGCCCTTGTCGACCACGCCGTGCGCGCCCTTCTCGAGGGCCTCGCGGACGACGGCAGCGTCGACCAGTCCGGAGAGGACGACCACCTTGGTGTCCGGGCCGGCAGCACGCAGCTCGGGGAGGGCGTCGAGGCCGGAGCCGGTGGGGAAGGCGATGTCCAGCAGGCACGCGTCGGGCTGGAACTGGCGCACGAGAGCGACCGCGGCCCGGCGGGTGGTGGCCTGACCCACGACCTCGTGGCCGCGTTTGCCCAGTGCCAGGGCCAAGGCGTCGAGGAGAAGGGTGTGGTCGTCGGCGAGGACGATCCTCATGAAACGTGCTCGAGTCGTCCGGAGGACGTGACGTTGGGCAGGGTCAAGGTCGCCACTGCGCCTCCCTCGCGACCTGGCGACAGGGTCAGTGACCCGCCTGCTGGCTCGATGAGCGACCGGACGATCCGGTGACCGAGCCCGTGCACAGTGGTGACGTTGCCCAACCCGGCGCCCTGGTCGATCACGACGATCTCGGTGCGAGGCCCCCGGTCGCGGGCGATCGTGGTGATGGGCGTGCCGGAGGATGCCCGAATCGCGTTGTCCAGCAGGCAGCTCAGCGCGCGTCCGAGAGCGACGGAGGAGAGCGCCACCCGCCGCTCGGTGCCCAGCTCGACCCGAAGCTCGCTGGACGTGGTCGGTTGAGCACGTGCCACCGCCTCGTTGACCACCGCGCGGATGTCGGTCTCGGCGTCGCGGCTGACCTGGTGCTGCACCAGGACCTCCTTCACCGCATCGGCCATGAACCGGGCCTCGCGTTGGATGAGCAGGAGGCGAGGGTCCAGGCTTCCGTCGGGCTGGGCGAAGTCCTCGGCGACCAGAAGGATCGCGGCCAGCGGCTGTCGGAGGTCGTGGCACAGGGAGGTGACCGCATCCGGGGTGAGGATCGTGCTGTACGTGTGCCGCCCCGTCGCTCGTTTCCTCGCGGAAAATCGCATAGTCGCCCCTAGAGGTTCCCGAGGCTGAGTCGCCAGATTCGCCCCGACGCTCTAGCCTTCTCCTGCCCACCGCTGAGGTTAGGTGACGAGGGGGCCGCCGGAGCGAAGTTCGAGAAAGTTCAACCGCACGGGCCAAGAAGTGGGTCGACACCTGCCGCCTGAGCGCCGGTTGATATACCCTCCGCTCCCCGTCCGCCCCCGACGCGGCGCACGCCGGATGCCCGGTGAGGTCGTCGGCGGGCAGCCGCTGGCCGGCGCAACGCTCGGGGCGCTCGCTCAGCGGGCGCGGGGGTGGGCCTGGGCGTATACCTCCCGGAGCCGCTGCACCGTCACCAGCGTGTAGATCTGGGTCGTCGTGACGCTGGAGTGCCCGAGCAGCTCCTGGACGACGCGGACGTCGGCGCCGCCGTCCAGGAGGTGGGTGGCGAAGGAGTGGCGCAGCGTGTGCGGGCTCAGGTGGCCGGTCAGCTGGGCCCGGTCGGCGGCACCGCGCAGGGCTCCCCACGCGCCCTGCCGCGAGAGCCGACCGCCGCGCTGGTTGAGGAAGACGGCGGGGGTTGCGATGCCCTTCGCCGAGGCCACCGGCCGGCCCCTGACGAGGTATGCCGTGACGGCCTCGCGCGCGTAGGACCCGAGCGGCACCAGTCGCTCCTTGCTCCCCTTGCCGAACAGCCGGACCACCCCCTCCTCCAGGTCGACGTCGTCGACGTCGAGGCCGACCGCCTCGGAGATCCGGGCTCCGGTCCCGTACAGGACCTCCAGCAGGGCACGGTCGCGCAGCGACGTCGGGGTGTCACCGAGGCAGGCGGCGTCGAGCAGCCGTTGCACCTGGTCGATGCTGATCGCCTTGGGCAGCCGGGCGGGCGGGCGTGGCGGACGGACGGCGGCGGCCGGGTCGGCGCGGGTCTGGCCCTCGACGGCCAGGAACCGGTGCAGTCCCCGCACGGCCACGAGCGTCCGGGCGGCGGAGGACGCGGCGAGCGGCGGGTGGTCCTCGTCACCGGTCCGCAGGTGGGCCAGGAAGTCACCGACCACCGTCTCGGTGACTGCGGCCGGATCGCGCACCCCGCGCGACGCGGCATACGAGGTCCAGCGGCGCAGGTCGCGACGGTAGGAACGCAGGGTGTTGACCGACGAACCCTTCTCGACCTCCAGGTGAGCCAGCCAGGCACGAACGGCGCGCTCCATCGGCGTGGGACGGGCGGCCGGCCCGGCGCGGTCGGCGTCGGTCAGGACAGGACCTCGGCCAGGTCGACCGAGTCCATCCCGAACGCCTCGGCCACCGGGGCACAGGTCACCGACCCGCCGTGGCTGTTCAGGCCCAGCGCCAGGCTGTGGTCGGCCCGCAGGGCGTCCCGCCAGCCCCGGTTGGCCAGGCGCACGGCATACGGGAGGGTCGCGTTGGTGAGCGCCCAGGTGGACGTGTTCGGAACCGCGCCGGGCATGTTGGCGACGCAGTACATCGTCGAGCCGTGGACCGCGAAGGTCGGCTCGGCGTGCGTCGTCGGGCGGCTGTCCTCGAAGCAGCCGCCCTGGTCCACGGCGATGTCGACGAGGACCGATCCGGGCTTCATCTGCGAGACGAGCTCGTTGGAGACCAGCTTGGGCGCCTTGGCCCCGGGGATGAGCACCGCGCCGATCACCATGTCGGCCGCCATGACCTGCTGACGGATCGCCAGGGTGGAGGACGCCAGCCCGTGGACCCGGTTGTCGTAGCGCCAGAACGACATCCGCAGCTTGTCCAGGTCGGTGTCGAGCAGGGTCACGTCGGCGCCCATGCCGAGGGCGATGTTGGCAGCGTTCTGGCCGGCGACCCCGGCGCCGATGATGACGACCTTGGCATTGGCGACGCCGCCGACTCCGCCCATGAGGACACCGCGGCCACCCTCGGGACGCATCAGGAAGTACGCGCCGACCTGCGGGGCCAGACAGCCCGCCACCTCCGACATCGGGTAGAGGAGCGGCAGCGCCCCCGAGGCCAGCTGCACCGACTCGTAGGCGACGGCGGTGGTGCCGGCCTTGACGAGCTCGTCGGTGAGCGGCCGGTCGGCAGCGAGGTGCAGGTAGGTGAACAGGGTGAGGTCCGCGCGGAGGCGGTGGTACTCCTCGGCGACCGGCTCCTTGACCTTGACGACCAGGTCGGCCGAGCCCCAGACGTCGTCGGCGGCGTCCAGGACGGTCGCGCCCTGGCTGGCGTACTCCTCGTCGCTGATCTGCGAGCCGAGCCCGGCCCCCTTCTCGACGAAGACCTGGTGGCCGTTGACGACCAGCTCGTGGACACCGACCGGCGTGATGCCGACGCGGAACTCGTTGTTCTTGACTTCCTTGGGGATGCCGACCTTCACGGGATATCTCTCACCCTTCGTCGCAGAGTCCCCGAGCGCGGCGTCCTTGCCAGCGGGAGGAACGGTCCGGGGACCGCGGCTGCGATTCTAGACCCGCGGCCGGACCATCCGGCCCGGTTGGGAGACCCTCGTGAAGCTGTACGCCGACCTGCCCGGACGACGCTCGCTCCAGCTGGTGAGCGACGTCGGGATCGTGCTCTGGACCTGCGTCTGGGCGTATGCCGGGCGTCAGGTCCACGAGGCGACACTCGCGCTCGCGGCGCCCGGTCGCCAGCTGGAGAGCGCCGGGTCCGGGTTCCGCACCAGGATGGTCGAGGCGGGCGACTCGGTCGACGACCTGCCGATCCTGCACGACCGGATTGCGACGCCGTTCCGGTCCGCGTCGGGGGTCGGGAGCGACATCGAGTCGGCCGGAGCCTCGCTCGTGTCCTCCGTCGAGCACCTCGCGCTGCTGCTGGGGTGGGTGACGGCGCTCGTGCCCATCGTCCTCGTCGTGGCCGTCTGGCTGGTCCGGCGCGGCCGGTTCGTCCGGCGCGCGACGTCGGCCCAGCGGTTCATCGACGCCGAGGCGGACCTGGACCTGTTCGCGCTGCGCGCCCTGGCGGGTCAGCCGATGCACCGGCTGGCGGAGATCTCGCCGGACCCCGGGGGCGCGTGGCGACGCGGCGATCCCGCCGTCATCGGCCGGCTGGCCCTGCTGGAGCTGCGCGACTGTGGCCTGCGCCCGCCGGCCCTCACCGGCGGCCCGCGCTGAGCCGGTATGCCGTACCGCTGCACCGTGGACCACAACTGCACAATTGCTACCGTCCACACCGTAGCAATTGTGCAGTTGTGAACGCGGCGGGTGTCGGGCGGCTCGGTCAGGCGGGGAAGCCTGGCCCGGGTATGACGAGGGCGGGAGTGAGGTCCTCGACCGGCGGTGCCCAGCTCACCGCGTCGGCGTCGACCTGGTCTCCGGTGCGGATGTCCTTGACCTGGTCGCTGCTCCCCGCTGCGGCAGGGAACCAGACGTAGGGGATCCCGCGCCGGTCGGCATACCGGATCTGCTTGCCGAAGCGGTCGGCCCGCGGGCTGACCTCGGTGGCGATCCCCCGGGCGCGCAGCGCGGCCGCCGTGCGAAGGGCGTCGCGGCGAGCCGACTCGTCGGTGAGGGCCACGAGCACGGCGGTAGGGGTCGCGCGCGAGGCGGTCAGGCCCCACCGGCCGATGACCAGACCGAGCAGCCGCGAGACCCCGATCGAGATGCCCACCCCGGGATAGGTCGTGCGGCCGTCGGAGGCGAGGGAGTCATAGCGTCCGCCGGAGCAGATCGAGCCGTAGGACTCGTGCCCCACGAGCTGGGTCTCGTAGACGGCGCCGGTGTAGTAGTCCAGGCCGCGGGCGATCCGCAGGTCGGCCACGAGCGTGCCGGGCGCGAGGTCCAGCCCGGTGCTGATGACCGCCGCCAGGGCGGCCAGCCCCTCCTCGAGGACGGGGTGCTGTATGCCGAGGGCGCGCACCTGGTCCACGAAGGAGAGGTCCTCGGACCGGATGCCGGCCAGGTCCAGGCACTGACGCGCCTGCTCGGGCGTCGCGCCGGCCTCGACGAGGAGGGCGGCCACCTTGTCCGGGCCGATCTTGTCCAGCTTGTCGACGACTCGCAGCGTCCCGACGACATCGGTGAGCCCGATGCCGAGGTAGAAGCCCTCGGGGATCCTGCGGTTGTTGACCTGGATCCGGAAGTCGCCGATCGGCAGCAGCCGGAGGACCTCAGCGACGACGAGCGGGATCTCGGCCTCGAAGTGGGGCGACAGCTCGCCCACATCGACGATGTCGATGTCGGCCTGGGTGAACTCGCGGTAGCGACCCTCCTGGGGCCGCTCGCCGCGCCACGCCTTCTGGATCTGGTAGCGGCGGAACGGGAACGCCAGCTTCCCCGCGTTCTCCACGACATAGCGGGCGAACGGGACGGTGAGGTCGAAGTGCAGACCCAGCTCGGTCTCGGCGCGTTCGCCCTCCCCCGGCCTGGCCGCGAGCCGGTGGACCCCGTAGATCTCCTTGTCCGCATCTCCACCCTTACCGACGAGCCGCTCGATCGGCTCCACCGCACGGGTCTCTACCGAGGCGAACCCGTGCAGCTCGAAGGTGCGCCGGATGACGTCGAGCACGTGCTGTTCGGCGATCCGTTCCGCCGGCAGGTACTCGGGGAACCCGGACAGGGGCATGACCTTGCTCGCCTTGGGGGTGCTCACGACGACAAGCCTTTCAAGTACGGGTTGGTGGATCGCTCGCGGGCCATCGTCGTGGCCGGCCCGTGCCCGGGCAGCACGAGCGAGGTGTCGGAGAGCGGGAGGACGACCTCGCGCAGTGAGCGTTGCATGGCGGTGTCGCTGCCGCCGACGAGGTCGGTGCGCCCGATCGACCCCGCGAAGAGGACGTCGCCGGACAGCACGGTGCGGTCCAGCGCCAGGTCGGCGGCGAGCCCGGCGGGCAGGTCTGCGATCGCGAACATGACCGACCCCTCGGTGTGCCCCGGTGCGTGCAGCACCTCGACGTCGATCCCGGCGAGCCGGACGGTCTGCCGGTCCCGGATCTCGACGACGTCGGTCGGCTCCTGCCACGCGTCCCGAGAGCCGAACTCCTGCTCGAACATCGCGACCAGCTCGGGGCCGAGGGTGGAGACCGGGTCCTTCAGGCGGTACCGGTCGTCGGCGTGGATGTATGCCGCGAGGCCGGCACCGCATACCGGCGTCACGGAGAAGACGTGGTCCAGGTGGCCGTGGGTGAGCAGCACGGCGGCCGGTCGCAGCCCGTGCTGGGCCAGAACCTCACGGAGGGTGTCGAGGACTCCGATGCCCGGGTCGACGACCAGGCACTCCTCCCCCGGCCCGCGCGCGAGGAGGTAGCAGTTCGTGGCGAACGCGGCCGCGGGGAAGCTGACGGTGAGCACCCGGGGAGCCTACCGAGCAGGACCTTCCCTAGACTCGGGAGCCGTATTGACCGATCTCCCATGAGGTGGACGTGACCAAGGCCCAGGAGCGCGCTGCCGCTCGACGCCGCTACGAGCGGCAACAGGCCGCGCTGGCTCAGCGCCGGCTGGACGCCGCCCGCAACAAGAAGGTCGTGGTGGTCGTCGTCGCCGTCCTGGCGGTGGTCGCCCTCTTCGTGGGCCTGTCCGGTGTCATCGGCAAGAAGCCGGCCAATAAGGCGACGCCGGCGGCCGGCACGTCACCGACCACCACGGTGGCCGGCTGCGCGCAGCCGCCGTCGCCACTGGGCACCAACGCTGAGGGGCTGAAGCTGCCGAACAAGGCGACCGCCGCGGGCAAGACGTTCACGGCGGTGATCGGGACCAACTGCGGCAACCTCACCGTCCAGCTCGACGGGACCAAGGCGCCTCAGGCCGTGGCCTCCTTCCTCTACCTGGCCGACCAGAACTACTGGGTCAGGTCGCCCTGCCACCGCCTGACGACCGAAGGCATCTTCGTCCTCCAGTGCGGCGACCCGACCGGCACCGGCACCGGGGATCCCGGCTACGGCTTCGGGGTCGAGAACGCGCCCAAGGACAGCCGCTACCCGCGCGGGACCCTTGCCATGGCGCGCACCGCTGACAAGGTCACGGGCAACGGCGGCCAGTTCTTCATCCTGTACAAGGACAGCACGATCCAGGGCGGGTACACGATCTTCGGCAAGGTCACCGGCGGGATGGATATCGTCGACAAGATCGCCAAGGCCGGCGTTGCCGGCGGCGGCACCGACGGCACGCCCGCAGCACCGATCAGCATGCTGACCGTCTCCGTGACCGAGAAGAAGGGCTGATGTGAGCGACGATCCCGTGGAGGACACCACGATGCCGAGCACACCGGAGCCCGAGGAGGTGTCCTCGCCGGAAGCCGATGACCAGGGCGCGTCCGCTGCCGCTGCAGCTCCCATCCCCTCGGTGCCGCCCAGGCCGGGTCCGCCGCGGATCCCTACCCCAGCGGCCCTGGCGGGCCGGGTCCACGCCCCTGCGGCGTCCGTCCCCGCGCCGCCACCGCCCTCGGAGTCGGCACGCTTCGGACGGGTCGAGGACGACGGCACCGTGTATGTCACCGACGGCGACACCGAGCGATCCGTCGGCTCCTATCCCGACGTCGGCAACGAGGAGGCCCTGCAGTACTTCGCCCGCAAGTACGACGAGCTGCTCGCATCGGCCGACCTGCTCCACCAACGGCTCACCTCGGCAGAGGTCTCGGCCAAGGAGGCCGCGGACAGCCTCGCCACGCTGCAGGAGCACACCGCCGAGCCCATGGTCGTCGGTGACCTGGCCGCGCTCCGGGACCGGGTGGCCGGTATCGCGGCGCTCGTGGCCCAGCGGCGCGAGGCGGAGGCCGCGGTGCGCGCCGAGGCCAAGGCCCAGGCCGCGGCCGAGCGGGAGTCCCTCGTCGCCGAGGCCGAGACGATCGCCGCCCAGCACGTGGACAAGGTCCAGTGGAAGTCCAGCAGCGAGCGGATGCGCGGCCTGCTCGACCAGTGGAAGAACCACCAGCGCTCGGGGCCCAAGCTGGACAAGCCGACCGAGAACGCGATGTGGCAGCGGTTCAGCCACGCCCGGAACAGCTTCGACAAGGCGCGCCGGACCCACTTCGCCCAGCTCGAGGACACCCAGGCAGGCGCCAAGCGGGCCAAGGAGGGCCTGGTCAAGGAGGCCGAGCAGCTGTCCACGTCCAAGGACTGGGTCACGACGGCCCGGGCCTTCAAGGGGCTGATGGACCAGTGGCGCCTCGCGGGACGTGCCTCGCGCGCCGACGACGACGCGCTGTGGGCGCGGTTCAAGGCGGCCCAGGACGCGTTCTTCGCGGCCAAGGACGCGGTGAACGCGGCCGAGGAAGAGCAGTTCCGCGCCAACCTGGCGCTCAAGGAGCAGCTGCTCACCGAGGCTCAGGCCATCCTTCCGGTGACGAACCTGGACGCCGCCAAGGCCCAGCTGAGGGTGATCCAGGACAAGTGGGAGAAGGCGGGCAAGGTTCCCCGGGCCGACCTGGAGCGGGTCGAGAAGGCCATCCGCCGGGTCGAGGCGTCGGTTCGCGACGCCGAGGACGCCAGGTGGAAGTCCTCCAACCCCGAGGTCGCCGCGCGGGCCAGCTCGATGGTCGGCCAGCTCGAGGCGTCGATCGCCGCGATCCGCGACGACCTGGCCAGGGCCGAGGCGTCGGGCAACGCGCGCAAGGTCACCGAGCTGCGGGCCAGGCTGGAGGCTCAGCAGGCCTGGCTGGCCCAGGCACGCTCGGGCCTGGGTGGCTGAGCCAGCCCTCACCGGGTCAGGACGGCGTATGCGGCTTGCCGCCGGTCAGCCGGTAGACGTCGAAGACGCCGTCGATCTTGCGCACGGCTGCGATGACGTGCTGCAGGTGCGTCGTGTCGCCCATCTCGAAGGTGAACTTGGACACGGCCACCCGGTTGCGCGAGGTCTGCACCGACGCCGACAGGATGTTGACGCCGTGGTCGGACAGCACCCGCGTGACGTCGGACAGCAGCCGGTTGCGGTCCAGCGCCTCGACCTGGAGCTGGACGAGGAAGACGGTCGTCGAGGCCTGGCCCCACGTGACGTCGGTGACCCGGTCGGACTGCTTGAGCAGCGACTCGGCGTTGGTGCAGTCGCGTCGGTGCACCGACACCCCGTTGCCGCGGGTGACGAAGCCGATGATGTCGTCGCCCGGCACCGGGGTGCAGCACCGCGCCAGCTTGACCCACACGTCGGAGAGGCCCTTGACGACGACCCCGGGGTCGCCGGTCCGCGAACGGGAGACCCGCCCGGCCTGCGGGATGGTCGCCTCGGCCAGGTCCTCGTTGGCCCCGTCCTCGCCGCCGACGCTGGCCAGCACCCGGCTGACCACGTGCTGGGCCGAGACGTGCCCCTCCCCGACGGCGGCATACAACGCCTCGATGTTGTCGTAGCGCAGCCCCGACGCGACCCCGGTGAGGGTCTCGGCCGACATCAGCCGCTGGAGCGGCAGGCTCTGCTTGCGCATCGTCTTGGCTATGGCGTCCTTGCCGCGCTCGACGGCCTCCTCCCGGCGCTCCTTGGAGAACCACTGCCGGATCTTGTTGCGAGCCCGGGCCGAGGCGACGAACGAGAGCCAGTCCCTGGAGGGACCCGCCCCGTCGGCCTTGGAGGTGAGGATCTCGACGATGTCCCCGTTCTCCAGCCGGGACTCCAGCGGCTGGAGCCGGCCGTTGACTCGTGAGCCGATGCAGTGGTGCCCCACCTCGGTGTGCACGGCATACGCGAAGTCGACGGGGGTGGAGCCCGCCGGCAGGTCGATGACCCGTCCCTGGGGGGTGTAGACGTAGACGGCGTTGGCGGTGATCTCGAAGCGGAGGGACTCCAGGAACTCCATCGGGTCGGCCGTCTCGCGCTGCCAGTCCATCAGCTGACGGACCCAGGCCATGTCGTTGGGTGCGGCTCCGTTCCACACCGGCCGGGCGCCATTCTTGGCCGCCGGACCGTCCTCCTTGTACTTCCAGTGGGCCGCGACGCCGTACTCGGCCCGGCGGTGCATCGCGTGGGTCCGGATCTGGATCTCGACGACCTTGCCCTCCGGCCCGACGACCGTGGTGTGGAGGGACTGGTACATGTTGAACTTGGGCTTGGCGATGTAGTCCTTGAAGCGGCCGGGCACCGGGTTCCAGCGGGCATGCAGCGCGCCCAGCGCGGCGTAGCAGTCGCGCACCGTGTCGACGAGGACCCGCACCGCGATGAGGTCGTGGATGTCGTCGAAGTCGCGGCCCCCGACGATCATCTTCTGGTACACGGAGTAGTAGTGCTTGGGCCGCCCGGTGACGATGGCCTTGATCCTGGCCTCGCGCAGGTCGGCGGTCACCTGGTCGCTCACCGCCGTGAGGGACTGCTCGCGCTGCCCGGCCCGGTCCGAGACGAGCCGGACGATCTCGTCGTAGATGTTCGGGTAGAGGGTCTGGAAGGCGAGGTCCTCCAGCTCCCACTTGATCGTGTTCATGCCCAGGCGGTGCGCGAGGGGCGCGTAGATCTCCAGGGTCTCCCGGGCCTTGCGCTCGGCGTTCTCGCGCGAGACGTAGCGCCAGGTGCGGGCGTTGTGCAGACGGTCGGCCAGCTTGATGAGGAGCACCCGGATGTCCTGGGCCATCGCGACGATCATCTTGCGGACCGTCTCGGCCTGGGCTGCCTCCCCGTAGGTCACCTTGTCCAGCTTGGTCACCCCGTCGACCAGCCCGGCGATCTCCGTGCCGAACTCGGCCTCCAGCTCCCCGAGCCGGTATGCCGTGTCCTCGACGGTGTCGTGGAGCAGCGCCGCCGCCAGGGTCGGGGCCGTCATCCCGAGCTCGGCGAGGATCGTGGTCACCGCGAGGGGATGGGTGATGTAGGCGTCACCGCTGCGGCGCATCTGGCCGTCGTGGGCGCGCTCGGCCACCGCGAACGCGCGCTCGACGACGGCCAGGTCCTCCTTGGGGTGGATCCGGTGGACCGACTCCAGCAGCGGCGCGATGGCCGGGTTGGTGACCGGACGGCTGCTGCCGATCCTGGCGAAACGGGCCCGCGCCCGGGCGCGGCTCAGCGAGACGGCACTCTCGTTCGAGGAGTCCTCGCTCATGGCCGGAGTCTAGTTCTGCGTCCTGAGCCCGACCGGCTCAGGTCGCGAGCAGGGCATCGACGTGGCGCCCTGCCAGCCGGGCCCGACCGTCGAGGAAGGCGAGCTCGAGGACGACGGCACAGCCGACGACCGCTCCACCGGCGCGCTCGACGAGCTCACAGGCGGCAGCGGCCGTTCCGCCGGTGGCCAGCACGTCATCGACGACGAGCACCCGGGACCCCGCGACGAAGGCGTCGGCATGCACCTCGATGGTCGCGCTGCCGTACTCCAGGTCGTAGGAGATGGCGGTCGTCGCGGCCGGCAGCTTGCCCGCCTTGCGGACCGCGACGAAGCCCAGCCCCAGCTCGTGCGCCAGCGCCGCACCGAAGATGAAGCCGCGTGCCTCGACCCCGGCGATCACGTCGACCCGGTCCCGCCAGCGGTCGGCCAGCTCGCGCGTCACGGCCCCGAAGACGGCACCGTCGGCGAGCAGGGGTGTGACGTCCTTGAAGATGACCCCCGGGCTGGGGAAGTCGGGGACGTCGCGCAGCCGGCTGGCGATGAGGTCGCCGAGGTCGGTCATCCGGGCGATCCTGTCGTATGCCGAGTGCCGGGCCCGCTCAGCGGCGGGACTTCGGCGGGCGCTTGGGCTGGTTGCGGGGCCCGGAGGCCTGTGCGTACTTGTGGACCTTGCGCCCGGTGAGCGTGCTCTCCTCGCCGCTCTCGGTCGGCGGCAGCGCGGTGCTCCCGTCCTCGGCGCGCTCGGCGAGGGCGACGCCTCCGGCGGACCGGCCCGACCCGGCCGGGACGGCGGTCCCGGTCGCAGCCGGCTTGGCCTCCCGGGCGGCATACCGGCTGGCGCGCTTGCCCAGCTCGACGACGGCCGGCTCGTGCGAGCGCATCGTCACCAGCAGCGGCGTGGCGATGAAGATCGAGGAGTAGGCGCCGACGGCGATGCCGACGAACAGGGCCAGGGCCAGGTCGAGCAGGGTGCCCGGGCCGAGCTCGGTGAAGCCGATCACCAGGATCGACGCGATGGGCAGCAGGGCGACGACGGTCGTGTTGACCGACCGGACGAGGGTCTGGTTGACCGCGAGGTTGGCGGCCCGGGGGAAGGACATCCGCCCGTTCCCGAACGCCTCGGTGGTGTTCTCCCGGACCTTGTCGAAGACGACGACGGTGTCGTAGAGGGAGTAGCCGAGGATGGTGAGGAACCCGATCATCGAGGCCGGGCTCACCTCCAGCCCGGTCAGCGCGTAGATGCCCACCGTGACGACGAGGTCGTGCAGGAGCGCCACCAGTCCGGCCAGGGCCATCTTCCAGGTGCGGAAGTACAGCGCCATAGCCAGCGAGACCAGGATGAGGAAGGTGATGAGCGCCTGCAGCGCCTTCTGGCTGACCGAGGCACCCCAGGACGGCCCCACGAAGGTCGCCGAGACGTTCTGGGCCGTGGTGTCGAAGTCCTTGACCAGGACGGTCTGGACGTTCTCGCTCTGGTTCTCGTCGAGCTTGTCGGTCTGGATCCGGACCGTGGCCGGCGAGCCGGTGCCCAGCTTGGTGACCGTGATCGCGTGTCCGGGCACGACCGAGTCGACGGCCTTGCGCGCGGTCGACCCGTAGTCCCCCGTCGTGGACACGTTGGCCACCCGGAACTCCGAGCCGCCGCGGAACTCCAGCCCGAGGTTGAGGTGCCGGACGCCGAGCCCGAGCAGCGCGAGGACCACCAGCACGCTGGAGAACAGGTACCAGCGCCTGCGCTTGCCGATGAAGTCGATCGAGCGGGCGCCGGTGTACAGGTCGTTGCCGACGGCGGCGAGGTTGATCACAGCACGGCCCCCTCGTTGTCGTTGACGGCTGGTGCGGGCGCCCTGGGGGGGCTGACGGCGACCCGGCCCCGTCCGGCATACCGGATCGTCTTGGCACCCAGTCGCTCAGGATCCAGCCCGGACCACTTGTGCCCGCCACCGAAGAACGTGGTCCCGGCGAGCAGGGCGACGGTGGGATGGGTGAACAGCACGACGACGATCAGGTCGATGATCGTGGTGAGCCCGAGGGTGAAGGCGAAGCCGCGCACGTTGGCGCTGGCCAGGGTGTACAGGACGACGGCGGCCAGGAAGTTGACGCCGTCGGCCGCCAGGATGGTCCGCCGCGCCCGCTTCCAGCCGGTCTCCACGGCGCTGCGCAGGGCGCGGCCGTCGCGGACCTCGTCGCGTATCCGTTCGAAGTAGACGATGAAGGAGTCCGCGGTGACACCGATGGCCACGATGCAGCCGGTGACGCCGGCCATGTCCAGACGGTAGTTGTGCGACCAGCCGAGAATGGTGATCGCCAGGTAGGTCAGCGAGGCCGCGACCACGAGCGAGGCCACCGTGACCAGACCGAGGGTGTGGTACTGGAACAGCGAGTAGATGACGACGAGGAGCAGGCCCACGAGGCCGGCGAGCAGGCCGAGGCGCAGCTGGTCGGTGCCCAGGGTCGGACTGATCTGGGTCTGGGTCTCCAGCTGGAAGGACAGCGGCAGGGCGCCGAACTTGAGCTGCTGGGCCAGGTCACGGGCCGAGGTGATGGTGAAGCTGCCGGTGATCGAGGCGTTGCCGTCGGGGATGGCCGAGTCGAACCTGGGGGCGACGATGACCTGGGAGTCCAAGGTCGCGGCCATCCGGTTCTGCGGGTCCGGGAGCGCGACCATCCGCTTGCTCGCGTCGATGTAGGCCTGCTTGCCCTTGCCCTTGAAGGACAGCTGGATCTCCACGACGCTCGTCGTGGCGCCGGTCTGGGAGGTCTGGTAGCCGGCGTTGGCGTCGCTGATGCTCTCGCCCCCGACGATGACCGGGCCGAGGATGTACTTCTCCTGGCCGTCGGTCGAGCAGGTGACGAGCGGCTTGGTGGGGTCGTCGACGATCTTCTCGATCGCGCCAGGGGCGGTGCAGTTGAACGCCGCGTAGGCCGCGGCGACGGCCGGGGTGACCCAGGCCGAGCTGTTGGGGTCGGTCGGCGTGCTGGACGTCGAGCCGGCGCCGGCCGTGGAGACGCCGTCGCTCGGGGTGGTGGCCGTGCTGCTCGGGGTGGGCGTGGTCGCGCTGCGCAGACCCTGCGGGATGGCGGACTTGGCCGTGGAGGTGCGCGAGCCGGTCGCCGTGGGGGCGCCGGAGGTGGCCGGTGCCTTCGCACCGCCCGTGGCGGTCGGGCTGGCCGTGCCGGTGGGCGTCGGTGCCGGGGCCGGCCCGGCGGGTGTCGTCGCCGGACACCAGGCGGGCTGGGTCGCGCTGCCGGTCGCGCAGAGCACCCCGCGGAACTGCATCTGGGAGGACTTGCGGATCGAGTCCAGGGTGGCCCGGTCAGGGGTGCCGGGCATCGAGACGACGATCTTGTTGTCGCTCGTGGTCGTCACCTCGGCGCCGGCCACCCCGTTGGCGTCGACGCGCTGGACGATGATGTCGCGTGCCTGGCTGAGGCCGTTGGCGGTGACCTTCTGACCGCCGGTGACCACTGGCGACAGGATGAGCTGGCTGCCGCCCTCGAGGTCCAGGCCCAGCTTGGGCGTCAGGCCGGAGGACCCCCACACGTGGGAGCCGCCGAGCAGACCGCCGAGGACGAGGAAGAGCGCAAGCAGCCCGAGCAGACCCCGCTTCGCCCCACGGGTCGAGCCACGAGCCATGTCAGGCCGCCTTGGAGCCGATGGCGCGACGGTCGTAGGTGACCACGACGTCCGGGCTCACCTCGAGGTTGACCGTCTGGTCGTCCAGGTCCTTGACCGTGCCGTAGAGCCCGGACGTGGTCACCACCCGGTCACCGACGGTGATCGCGCGCTGCAGGCCCTGCACCTCCCGCTGGCGCTTGCGCTGGCTCCACATCATGAACCCGAGCAGCAGGATGGGGAGGGCAAGAATCAGCAGGTTGCCGCTTCCGGAGGGCATGGACACGTCCTTAAGGTTCACATCTGTGGCTGCGCCGGCTCGTGGGCGCACGCGCGGTATCTGGGGACCGGCAGGCCGGACCGACGGTGCAGTCTAGGCGACCTTCCGCACACCGGCACAACGCACGAGCCGTCCGGTGAGTTGCCTCCTCGCCGGTCCGAGCGTATGCCGCGCGCTGCGCAGGGTCCGGGCACGCGGCATACGGTCGTCCTCAGAGGTACTGGCCGGTGTTGGCCACGGTGTTGATCGAGCGGCCCGGCTCGGTGCCGGTCTTGGTCGAGACCAGCGTGCGGATGTAGACGATCCGCTCGCCCTTCTTGCCCGAGATCCGCGCCCAGTCGTCAGGGTTGGTCGTGTTGGGCAGGTCCTCGTTCTCCTTGAACTCATCGACACAGCTCTGCAGCAGGTGCTCCACGCGCAGCCCTCGGGCACCGGAGGTGAGGAAGTCCTTGATGGCCATCTTCTTGGCCCGGTCGACGATGTTCTGGATCATCGCCCCTGAGTTGA
>JAICMC010000130.1 GCA_025929465.1 Nostocoides sp. | reverse complement strand
GGTGTTTCGCGGCGCGGTGGTATGCCGTTAACTCCCGGTAACCTGTTCCTCACCTGCACTGCCCACCAGCGGTGAGGACGGGCGGCTCGATCGCGCAGGCAGGGCCGACGGGTTCGGCCACCTGCGGCGCTCTGCTGGGTGAGCTATCCAGACTGCTCGAGCTGTATGCCGGCAGCCGCCATGGTGTCCAGCGCGCTGGCCGTGGTCCCGGCAGCAACACCGGCTGTGAGGTCGACCAGGACGCGGGTGCGGAAGCCGTCGGCGACGGCATCCAGGGCGGTGGCCCTGACGCAGTGGTCGGTGGCGATCCCGACGACGTCGACTTCCTGTACGCCCTTGGCCCGCAGCCAGTCCGCGAGGCCCATCACGTGGCCGTCTGCCGACGTCGAGCCCTCGAAGCCGCTGTAGGCGGCGGCGTGCAGCCCCTTGCGGAAGATGGCGTGGACGTGCTCGAGCGCCAGCCCGACGTGGGGGTGGAAGAGTGCGCCGTCGCTGCCGGCCACACAGTGCACCGGCCAGGAGTCGACATAGTCCGGCGGGTCGCCGAAGTGGTCGCCCGGGTCCTGGTGCCAGTCAGCGGTCGCGACGACCGCGGCATACGAGCAGTGCTGTGCGACAACGTAGTCCGCGACCCGGCGGGCAACCGCGCTGCCGCCCGTGACCGGCAGGGACCCGCCCTCGCAGAAGTCGTTCTGGATGTCGACGAGGACGAGAGCCCGGCTGGTCAGGGTGGCCATCAGCCCACGCTAGGCGGTGATCGCGTCGCGGAGCGCGGCGAGGCCGGTGACGACCTCGGCGAACGTCGTCGACAGCGGGGAGAGGCCGATCCGGATGCCGTCGGGGTCGCGGTAGTCGGGAATGACTCCCTGCTCCCACAGGCTCGCCGTCACGTCCTTGAATCCGGCCCTGGTGATGGTCACGTGCCCACCGCGTCGGGCATGGTCGCGTGGCGAGGTGACCCGCACGCCGTTCGGGACGAGCCACGCGTCGATGATCTCGAGCGCGAAGTCGGTGAGCGCCAGGGACTTGGTGCGGACGGCGTCGATGCCGACCTCGCCGAGCAGGGCGGCGAACCCCTCCAGCGGAACCATCGCCAGGATCGGGGGAGTCCCGCTGAGCCAGGACCGGATGCCTTCTGCGGGGTCGTAGCCGGGGGCCATCGCGAAGGGGTCGCGACGGCCGATCCAGCCCCAGACGGGCTGCTGCAGCCGCCCGTGGTGACGTTGCGCCACATAGGCGTAGGCGGGGCCGCCGGGGCCGCCGCACAGGTACTTGTAGCTGCAGCCCACCGCCAGGTCGGCGCCCCAGGCGTCGAGGTCGACCGGCACCGAGCCCCCGGAGTGGGACAGGTCCCACAGGACCAGGCCACCGGCGTCGTGGACCGCGGTGGTGATGGCCGGGGCGTCGGCCAGCCACCCGGAGCGGTAGGCGACGTGGCTGAAGACGGCCAGGGCGGTGCGGTCACCCACCGCGGCTGACACCTGCTCGGGGGTGACCCCCTGGGCGGGGTCGGTCTCGATCCAGCGCAGGGCCAGGCCCCGCTCGGCGGCGATGCCCTCCAGGAGGTAGCGGTCGGTGGGGAAGTTGTCGGTGTCCAGCACGATCTCGTCGCGCCCGGCGCCCGCTTGGGCATCGACGGCCGCGCGCGCCAGCTTGTAGAGCAGGACGGTCGTCGAGTCGCCCACGAACGTCTGGCCGGCCGCCGCGCCGAGCGCGACCCGGCCCAGGGTGTCGCCGAGGACGTGGGGCAGCTCCAGCCACTGCTCGTCCCAGCCACGGATCAGGCGGGCCCCCCACTCGCCCGTCGTGAAGGCGTGCAGCCGGTCGGCGGTGGCCCGCAGCGGGCGGCCGAGGGAGTTGCCGTCGAAGTAGGCGCGCAGCTGGTCCGGGCCGGGGTCGACGAAGAGGTCGGCGTATGCCGCGAGCGGGTCGGCCGCGTCGAGCGCGGCTGCTTCCTGGTCGAAGTCCTGCATGACCGGCAGGCTATCGGCGCGACGGCCCGCGCGGCAGGCCGCGGATGGACGAGGAGCCGCCTGGCCTGGGCCACGAGCCGGCGCGCGTCGGCGACGCCGCGGACCGGCCGGCCGTGGCTCTTCGGCACAGCGCAAGGCCCGATGCCTCTAGGGTGCGGGAATGACGGTCCGGGTCGGGTTCCTTCGCGCGGTCAACCTCGGCAAGCGGCGGGTGGCCATGAGTCGGCTGGTCTGCGTGTGCGAGGACCTCGGGTACTCCGACGTGTGGACCTACGTCAACAGCGGCAACGTCGTCTTCGACACGACGGGCAGCCGGGCGGATGTCGAGAAGGCGATGGAGCGGGCGCTCGAGGAGGAGTTCGGCTTCGAGTGCACGTCGTTCGTCCGGACGGCCGAGCAGCTGCGCAGGGCCCTCGCCGCTGCGCCGTTCCCGGTGGCCTCCGGCGACACCCACTTCGTGACGTTCCTCAAGACGCCCCCCTCGGCGAGTGCCGCCACGGCTCTCCAGGCCCTGTCCGGCGACTTCGACACCCTCGTCGTGCAGGACGCGGAGGTGCACTGGCGGATGAGGGGCAGGTCGACCGAGTCGAAGCTGGTCAGACGAGACTGGGAGAAGGTCCTCGGCCCGCTGAGCAGCACGAGCCGCAACGTCACCATGCTGACCCGGCTGATGGCCAAGCTCGACGCCAGGGACTCCTGAGACCGCCGCGGGAGCCAGCCGTCGGGCCCGGCTCGGGCGACATCCGGGCTCAGGACCCGACGTATGCCGTGGAGATCGCCGGCTCTCCGTGCGACAGCTGGTGGGCTGACCTGGGCAGCTCGGCCACCGACGCGTCGTGGCGTGCCCGGGCGGTGTCGAGCGCGCAGAACCCGGCCCCCACCTCGGTGCCGTCCACGACGTAGTCGACCAGGAGCGGCCGGTCGTCGCCGTCGTCGAGGGGTTCGGCGCCGATCCCGATGACCTCGGTCTCGGCGACGCCGTGGGCGTTGCGGCGGCGAAGCGCCCACTTGCGCCCGCCCAACGACACCTTGTCCTTGCTCGCCTTGGCGACCGAGACCATCGCACCCGAACCGCCTTCGCGCGCGACGAGCTTGTAGACCATGCCTGCCGTGGGGGCGCCGGATCCCGTGACGAGCTGGGTGCCGACGCCGTAGGCGTCGACCGGGGCGGCGGCCAGGGCCGCGATGGCGTACTCGTCGAGGTCGGAGGTGACCACGATCTTGGTGCCGGTCGCGCCGAGGGAGTCCAGCAGCGCCCGGACCTCGTGAGCCTGCACGATGAGGTCGCCGGAGTCGAGGCGGACCGCCCCGAGACCGGTCCCGGCGGTGGCAACCGCCGTCCGCACCGCCTCCTCGACGTCGTAGGTGTCGACGAGCAGCGTCGTCCCCGGCCCGAGTGAGGCGAGCTGGGCCTCGAACGCGGACCGCTCGTCGTCGTGGAGCAGGGTGAACGCGTGCGCGGCCGTCCCGGTGGTGGGGACGCCGAACCGCAGGCCGGCCTGCAGGTTCGACGTCGACCCGAATCCGGCGATGTACGCCGCCCGCGCGGCTGCCACAGCCGCCTCCTCGTGGGTGCGACGCGACCCCATCTCGATGCACGGCCGGTTGCCCGCGGCGCCGGTCATCCGCGACGCGGCAGACGCAACGGCGCTGTCGTGGTTGAGGATCGACAGGACGAGCGTCTCCAGGACGACACCGTGCGCGAAGTCTGCCTCGACGACGAGGACCGGCGAGCCGGGGAAGTAGCACTCACCCTCGGCATACCCCCGGATGGTGCCGTCGAAGCGGTAGCCGGCGAGGAAGTCCAGCGCGTCCGGCCCGACGATGCGCCGCTCCTGCAGGAAGCCCAGCTCCTCGTCCCCGAACCGGAACGCCGCGACCTGCTCCAGCACGCGGCCGGTGCCGGCCACGATCCCGTAGCGCCGCCCGTCGGGCAGCCGCCGGGCGAAGACCTCGAAGACGCACCGGCGCCCGGCGGCGCCGGAGCGCAGCGCGGCATCGAGCATGGTGAGCTCGTACTGGTCGGTGAGCAGCGAGGTGCTGGCTGCCGGACGACGTGGCGCAGGGGTGGACGGCCCGGGCGTTGCGGCGGCCGGGGGGGCGGACGAGGTCACCCCGCCAGCCTATTGTTGAGGTCGTGTCCATCGCGCCGGTCAAGGAGGAGGTCACGTCGGCGGGGGTCGACGTGGATCCCGACGTACCCTGGATCACCCTCGTCTGGAACGACCCGGTCAACCTGATGTCCTACGTCACCTTCGTCTTCCGGTCCTACTTCGGCTACTCCAAGGCCAAGGCCGAGCGGCTGATGATGGACGTCCACGTCAAGGGCCGCGCGGTCGTCTCCACCGGCCCACGGGAGAAGATGGAGATCGACACCGAGGCGCTGCAGGGCTACGGCCTGTGGGCTACCTTCCAGAAGGACCGCTGAATGGCCCGCGGGTTCAGGCGCCGGGGCCGGGGCAGGTCCCTCGCGTATGCCGCGAGCCTGGACCCCTTCGAACGGCACCTCCTCGCCGGCCTGCTCCGTCAGGTGGCCACCCTCCTTGATCCCGGCGGCACGCTCGGGGCAGCGACCGGTATGCCGGTGGGCGACGAGTTCGACGGCATCGTCGCCGGCCTCGGCGACCTGGGCCGCGCCGACCTGCCGCGCGACGGCAGCCTCGCGGGCGCCGGGGGACCGGACCCTGGCGCGCACACGGCATACGACGCCGACGATCCCGCCGTGCAACGGCTGCTCCCGTCGGGGAACCGGGCCGACGAGGAGGCCGCCGTCGAGTTCCGCCGGCTCACCGAGGCGTCCCTGCGCGAGCGCAAGGTGACCAACCTGCGCACCTCGGCCGACGTCCTGGACGCCGTTCCCGAGCAGGACGAGGCGCTCTCGCTCGGGCCCGACGAGGCGCTCACGCTCCTCGTCGCGCTCACCGACGTCCGGCTCGTGCTGGCCAGCCGGCTCGGTCTGGAGACCGACGAGGACGCCGAGCGGCTGCACCGGGTGGCGGCCGACCCCGGTCCCGACGACGCCACCGCGCAGGCCGCCGCGATCTACGACTTCCTCACCTGGCTGCAGGAGACGCTCGCCGGGTGCCTGCGACCCTGACCGGGACGTAGCCCGTGGTCGGAGTCACAGCCTCCAGGACCGACGGTGCAGCCGCCCCTAGGGTGGTGCGCGTGGGTGACGCGCCGATCGGGATCTTCGACTCCGGCTATGGCGGACTGACGGTGGCACGGGCGGTTCTCGACCAGCTGCCGCACGAGTCGATCGCCTACCTCGGCGACACCGCCCGCGCGCCCTACGGTCCGCGGCCGATCGCCCAGACCCGCGAGCTGGCCCTGGAGTGTCTCGACCGGCTCGTGGACCACGGCGTCAAGGCGCTCGTCATCGCCTGCAACACCGCCAGCGCCGCGGTCCTGCACGACGCGCGAGAGCGCTACGACGTGCCCGTCGTGGAGGTGATCCGTCCGGCGGTCCGCCGGGCCGCAGCGGCCACGCGCAACCACCGGGTCGGGGTCATCTCGACGGCCGGTACACACCAGTCCGGCGCCTACGTCGACGCCTTCGCCGCGGCTCCCCATCTGCAGGTCACGAGCCGGCCCTGCCCCCGGTTCGTCGAGTTCGTCGAGCGGGGCGTCACCGGCGGTCCGGAGCTGCTCGACCTCGCCCACGCGTACCTGGCTCCGCTGCAGGACCGTGAGATCGACACCCTGGTCCTCGGCTGCACGCACTACCCGCTGCTCACCGGTGTCATCTCCTACGTCATGGGCGACGGCGTCACGCTGGTGTCGTCTGCGGAGGAGACCGCCAAAGACCTCTACCGCGTCCTCGCCGACGGCGACAGCCTGCGGCCGGACGACCTGCCCGTCCCGAGCCACAGCTTCACGACCACCGGGGACCCCGAGGAGTTCCGGCGCCTCGCCCGCCGGTTCCTCGGCCCCGAGGTGGCCGACCTGTACGGCAACCGGGAGATCGCATGAGAGTGGTCGTGATCGGCTGCGCCGGCTCCTTCGCCGGCCCCGCATCGCCCGCGTCGAGCTATCTGGTCCAGGCCGACGACGCCGAGGACCGCACGTGGAACCTCCTGCTCGACCTCGGCAACGGCGCGCTCGGGCCCCTCCAGCGACACATCGACCTCGCCGACCTGTCCGCCGTCGCCCTCTCCCACCTCCACCCGGACCACTGCGCCGACGTCTGCGGCCTCTACGTCACCCGCAAGTACCACCCGACCGACAGGTATGCCGCGCCACTGCCGATCTGGGGTCCAGCCGAGACCGCAGACCGCGTCGCCTTGGCGTACCACGGCCTGGACGAAGGTGGCATGAGCAGCCAGTTCGACTTCCGGCTCCTCGCTGACGCCTCGCCGTTCGCCGTCGGGCCGATGACGGTGACCCCGTTTGCGGTCAACCACCCGGTCGAGGCCTACGGCTTCCGGGTCGAGTCCGGGGGAGCCGTCGTGGCCTACAGCGGCGACACGGACGCCACCCCGGCCCTCACGCCGCTGCTCACCGGTGCCGACCTCGCGCTGCTGGACTGCGCCTTCGTCGACGGGCGCGACGAGACGCGCGGCATCCACCTCACCGGGTCGCGGGCGGCTGCCGCGGCGGTCGAGGCGGGAGGGGTCGGCCGGCTCGTCCTCACCCACCTGCCGGCCTGGAACGACCCCGAGGTGTGCCGGTCGCAGGCTGCCGCCGTCTGGCCGGGCGACCTCGAGGTCGCCACAGCCGGCACGGCATACGACCTCTGACCCCGAATCCTCCCCAAGTCGTGCCCCGCCGTCGACGAACCCTCCCCAAAACGTGCCCCGCCGTTGACGAATCCTCCCCAAGTCGCGCCCTGCTGTCGATGAAAAACCGATGGCCGGCGGCAACCGAGCGCACCTAACCTGATCAGGTCCCGACACCGACCCGCAGGAGACGACATGCGCGCACCTTCCACGCTCCGGACCCCCATCCGAACCGCCGTGGAGCTGCCGCATGTCCTTCCTCAACCTCGGGATCCTCGCGCATGTTGACGCGGGCAAGACCAGCCTGACCGAACGCCTCCTCTTCGACGCCGGCGTCCTGGATGCCCCCGGCAGCGTCGACGAGGGGACCACCCGCACCGACTCGATGGCGCTTGAGCGGCGACGGGGCATCACCATCCGGGCCGCCGTGACGTCCTTGGCCCTCGGTGACCTCACCGTCAACGTCCTGGACACCCCCGGTCACCCCGACTTCATCGCCGAGGTCGAGCGGTCGCTGGCCATCCTCGACGCGGCGGTCCTCGTGCTGTCCGCCGTCGAGGGCGTCCAGCCGCAGACCGTCGTCCTCTGGCGGGCTCTGCGCGCGTTGGCGGTGCCCACCATCCTGTTCGTCAACAAGGTCGACCGGTCCGGTGCCGACGTCGACGCCGTCGTCGCCCAGGTCCGTCGGCGGCTGACCTCCGGTGCGGTGCTGCTGTCCGGCGTTCGTCGGGCGGGGACGGGCGCTGCCCGGGTCGACGCCCTCGAGCTGACCGACTCCGGTGTCGTGGAGTCGTTGGCGGCCCTGGACGACTCGCTGCTCGGTCGATGGGCCGAGGACGTGTCCATCCCTACGCCGGAGATCCGGCGAGCGGTCCGTCGCGGCCTGCGCGCAGGGACGGTCACACCCGTGCTCGTCGGCTCGGCGATCACCGGCGCCGGGCTCCACGGGCTCCGCCGGGCCCTGCTCGACTACGCGCCGCAGGCGTCCGGGTCGACGCAGGGTGCGGCAGCCGGCTCGGTCTTCACGGTCGACCGCGACGAGCAGGGTCGACGGACCTGGGTCCGGATGTGGTCCGGATCCGTGCACGCGCGGGACCGCCTCGAGCTGGGCCGGCCCGGACGAGAGGTCGTCACCTCGGTGCGGGTCAGCCGCCACGGAACGCTCGTGCTGAGCGACCGGGCCGTGGCGGGCGAGGTGGCGGTCGTGCGTGGCCTGACCGGCAGCCGGGTGGGGGACACCTTCGGTCCGGTGCCGCCACGGGTCGTCCACCACTTCCCGCCCGCCACCATGCGGGCCCTCGTCGAGCCGGTCGACCCGGCGCAGCGCACGACCCTGTTCACCGCCCTCACCGAGCTCGCCGAGGGCGACCCGCTCATCGGCCTGCAGGTGAGCGATGACGAGGCACAGATCGCGGTGAGCCTGCACGGGGAGGTCCACAAGGAGGTCCTCGCCAGCCTCCTGGAGGAGGGGTATGCCGTGCCGGTCCGGTTCCGGGACACCTCGACCGTGTGCATCGAGCGGGTCGTCGGGACCGGCCTGGCCCAGGACCTCATCGGGGTCGACGCCAACCCCTACCTCGCGGGCGTCGGGCTGCGGGTGGAGCCCCGGCCCGTGGGGCACGGCCTGGAGTTCTCTCCCGGCATCGAACGGGGCAACCTCCCGCCGGCCTTCACCGCCGCGACGGAGGAAGGCGTGCGGGCGGCATACGCCCAGGGCCTGTGCGGATGGCCGGTGACCGACGGTCTCGTCACGATGACCCACTCGGCGTACTACCCGAGGCAGTCGGCGATGC
>JAICMC010000076.1 GCA_025929465.1 Nostocoides sp. | reverse complement strand
CCTGCGAGACCGACGCCTGCGAGACCGACCCGCCCGGCACCGTCCGCGGCGGGGCGGAGGTCTGGCCGACGGCGAGGGCACCGACGAGGAGGGCGACGACGGCCAGGCTGTGGGCGGCACGCAGGGTTCTGGGCAGGATCAAAGGGAGGCTCCTGGTACTGCTGGGTCAGGGGCGACCCACGATGCCACAGATACCCGAGTGTCGAAACCGGAGGAGGAACGACAACCGTGGTATTGCCAGCCCGCCTCCAGGCGGTCAGGCGAGAGTCGGCTTGACCTCGGCCAGCCGCGCGAGCAGCCCGTTGACGAACTTCGGCGACTCGTCGGTGGACAGCTCGGTGGCCAGCGCGACCGCCTCGCTGATGGCGACCGGCTCGGGTACGTCCAGGGAGTAGAGGACCTCGTAGGCCCCCAGCCGCAGGATCGCCCGGTCCACCGCCGGCATCCGGTCCAGCGCCCAGCCCTGGGAGTACGTCGAGATCAGCTCGTCGATGTCCCGCCAGTGGTCGACGACCCCGAGCACCAGGTCCGCGGTGTACTCCTTGAGCGGGGCCTCGGTCACCGGGGCGGCCAGCCGCTCGCGGAGCAGCTCACCGGCGTTGACCCCTCGCTGCTCGGCCTCGAAGAGGAGGTCCAGGGCGCGTTTGCGGGCCTTGGTGCGGGCTGCCATACGTCAGTTGACGCGACCGAGATAGGACCCGTCGCGGGTGTCGACCTTGACCTTGGTGCCCTGCTCGAGGAACAGCGGGACCTGGATCTCGGCACCGGTCTCCAGGGTGGCCGGCTTGGTCCCGCCGGTGGACCGGTCGCCCTGCAGCCCCGGCTCGGTGTAGGTGATCTCCAGGACGACCGAGGCCGGCAGCTCGATGAACAGCACGTTGCCGTCGTGGCGGGCCACGATCGCGTCCTGGGTCTCCAGCATGTACTTCGCGGCATCGCCGACGACCTCGGGGGTGACCGAGATCTGGTCGTAGGTGTCCCCGTCCATGAAGATGAAGTCGGTGCCGTCGTTGTAGAGGTACTGCATGGTCCGCTTGTCGACGTTGGCGGTCTCGACCTTGAGCCCGGCGTTGAACGTCTTGTCGACGACCTTGCCCGACATCACGCTCTTCAGCTTGGTCCGGACGAAGGCCGGACCCTTGCCGGGCTTGACGTGCTGGAAGTCCACGACGGTCCACAGCTGGCCCTCGAGGTTGAGGACGAGGCCGTTCTTGAGGTCGTTGGTCGATGCCACGTGTGAGTCGCTTTCGTATGCCGGGTCGTCGGGTTGCGGACGCGCGTCACCGACCGGAGCTGTCTGGGATCCCGGCCATGGTACCGGTCAGGCACCGATGGTCAGGTTCACGGCATACCCCTCGGTGGAGCTCCCGGTGACCGTCGCGAGCCGGCTCATGGCGCCGGTGTGGTGCCTGCCGTGCGCCTGCTGCGGCACCACCGGCTCAGGGCAGGTGCGCGCACGCAGCCCCGGTCAGCGCCTTCTGGCACAGCACGCGCAGGCGGACGGCGAAGTTCAGGTTCTCCACGACGGGCTGACCCACCGACTCGCTCGTCAACGCGCTGTCGATGATGCCGACGACCTGGCCGGCCCGGTTGATGAGCGGCCCGCCGGAGTTGCCGTTGCTGATCGACGCCGTGTTGCTGATGTAGTCCTCGAGCAGCTTGCTGACATTGCCCTGGGTGACCGAGTTGACCAGCTCGGTCGCACCGAGCGGGTTGCCGATGGTCATGACGAAGTCGCCCTGTCGGGGGACGGTCTGGCTCGGCTGGAGGACCGGTATCCGTGCGTTCACGGTGAACAGCGCCACGTCGCCGCCGGCGTCGAAGGAGGTCAGCCTGGCGCTCAGCGAACGGCCGGCGACGATGACCGTCGCCGCGTCCGCCGTGGCGTGGCTGGCTGTCGTCGTGCAGCTGTCGACGACGTGTGCCGCCGTGACGATGGTGGTCGTCCCCTCAGCCGTGGCTCCCAGGTTCAGGGCGAACCCCGACCCCACCGAGCTCCCGCAGCTGACCAGCACGACGGACGGTGCAGCCGCGTCGGCCAGCTTGGCGATGTCGGGCGGCAGGCTCTCGGTGGTGACCTGGAGCTGCTTCTCGTCGGCGGCCAGGCGGTTCTGTGTGGTGGTCAGCTGGGCGGACAGCGCAGCGATCTGGCCCTGCGCTGCGGTCGTCGCGGCCTTGGACGCCGCCAGCGCGGCCGCGTCGGCTGCCTGGCCCGAGGTGATGCTCGCCTGCAGGCGCGTGAGCTGTCCGCGCAGCGCCGCGTTCTGCGAGTGTGCCTCGTGCAGGACGAACAGGCTGCTCGCCACTGCCACGACGCTCAGCGCCACGGCGGTCCATCCGATGGCTCGCCCTTGCGTCATGCCGCTCCTCACGCTCGCGGTCAGGGTTGGGCCTTCGAGACTAGGGCGTAACCGGGCCGGACACACCCACTCCCCCGCAGACCGGGGCGTGGGGGCGGGTGGGTGCGGGACGTCCGCTCGTGGTCCAGACTGCGGACATGACGCCCACCACGGCCACCGACGGCCTGCCCGCAGTCCCTGCCGCGGGTACTGCGGCGGACGAGCTGGTCCAGCAGCGGAGCTCCCTGCGGCACAACCATCCTCTGCTCAGGGGCTCCCGGTCCGGCCGGCGTGGTTGGGCCCCCGAGGGCGGGGCGGCTCGCTCCTCGGCCATCACCCGGTGACCGACGGTATGCCGGGCGCCGGCGAGGCCCAGCACCTCGCGTCGGTCTTCGGCCGTGGCCACGCCCACGCGCTGACCCGGGTAGCGCGTGGGGCGCTGGGCGCGGTGTACCGCCTGGAGTCGGTGCTGGAGGGCGAGCCGGTGGTCACCGCCGTCAAGGAGCTGTACTGGCAGATCCCGACGGAGAGCCAGGCCGGTCGCGAGGTGCGGTTCACCCAGGCCTGCCGGGCCGCCGGCGCGTCGACGTCGACAGCGATAGCGACCATCGGCGGGCAGTGGCTGGCCACCGACGAGGCCGGGAGGGCCTGGCGCGCCTATGCCTGGCACGACGGGTCGACCCCTGGGTGGGACGACGTGCCGGCGGCGGTCTGGATGGCGAAGCAGGCCGCCATCGTCCACCGGCTGGACTGGCAGCCGGATGACGGCGAACCCGCCGTCGCCGCTCACTGGTACGAGCGGATCGACGTCGACTGGCAGGAGGCCCTCGCGCCGGTCCGCGCCGAGCACTGGGCCGCACCGCTCGTCGAGCGGATCGAGGAGCTCACCGCCGCAACGGAGTTCGTCAACGCGGTCAGCAGCGGCCCGACCGTTGGTGCCACCGCGACCTCAACCCGACCAATGTCATCGTCGACGGCCCGACCCGTCACCTCGTCGACTGGGACAACGCGGGGCCGCTGGACCCGGTCCGCGACCTCGCCGCCGTGTTCCAGCACGTGCTGCACCGCGTCGAGGACCTTCCGGCCGTCTACGCGGCATACCGCGACGCCAGCGGTCCCGCCCGGGTGACCGGACCGGAGTCGCTCGTCACCGGGACCGCGATCTACCTCAACTTCCTGCGCAGCCAGGTCGACGTGCTCGGCCAGCCGGACACCGACGCGATCCACCGTGAGTTCGCCCTGGCGGCACTGCGCGACACCGTCCCGGCACCGTGGACGGTGTCGCATCTGCAGGCTGCGGCTGCTGTTCTGACCTGAGGGCCGCAGCGGACGATCGTCCACCGCGGCCTCCTGACCGCGAAGGCCGGTCCACGGCATCACCGAACACCTCCCAGACGCCGGGCTACGAAGCGGCGGGCTGGGCGTCCGGAGCGGCACCACGCACCGTGTCAGCGCAGCCTCCGGCAGCATCGGCAGCGCCGCGGCGCGGGAAGCTCGTCCTGGTGGTGGCTCCTCCTGCGGCGTCCCGGTGGGCCCCGAGGCGGCCACCACCCCCTGCGTCAGCAGGAGCCGAGCGCGTCGTATGCCGCCTGCAGGTCGGCCTCGCTGGGACCGACCAGCCGGCCGGGGCGGGCCAGTCCGTCGAGGACAACGAACCGCAGGGTCGAGCCACGGGTCTTCTTGTCCCGGCCCATGGCAGCCAGCAGGTCGGCGAGCGGGCGAGCGGCATACGTCGTCGGCAGACCGACCGAGTCCAGAACCGCTCGATGCCGGGCCAGCAGCGCGTCGTCGGTCCGCCCCGCCCCGTGGGCCAGCTCGGCCGCGAACACCATGCCGATCGCGACCGCCTCGCCGTGCCGCATCCGGTAGCCCTCGGCCTGCTCGATCGCGTGCCCCAGGGTGTGCCCGTAGTTGAGGATCTCCCGGAGTCCGGACTCCTTGAGGTCCTGACCGACCACCTCGGCCTTGACCGAGACCGCTCGCTCGATGAGCTCGGTCGTGTGTGGGCCAGCGGGGCGGGTGGCCGCGTCGGGATCGGCCTCGATGAGGGCCAGGATGACCGGGTCGGCGATGAACCCCGCCTTGACGATCTCGGCGAGCCCGGCCACGTAGTCCGGCGCGGGCAGCGTCGCCAGCACCTCGACGTCGCAGAGCACGCCAGCAGGGGGATGGAACGAGCCGACGAGGTTCTTGCCCTCGGCGGTGTTGACCCCGGTCTTGCCGCCGACCGCCGCGTCGACCATCCCGAGCAGGGTGGTGGGAACGGCGACCCACGCGACCCCGCGAAGCCAGGTGGCCGCCACGAAGCCCGCGAGGTCGGTGACCGTGCCGCCGCCGACCCCGACGACGACATCGGTCCGGGTGAAGCCAGCCGCGCCGAGCTCACTCCACAGCCGCGCGGCGACCTCGGCGGTCTTGGCGGACTCGCCGTCAGGAACCGACGTCTGGAGGACCTCGATCCCGCGGTCACGCAGCGCATCCGCAACGGTCGTGGCATACGGGAGGGCGCCCGTGCTGACGACGAACGCGCGCCGTGCGGCCTCGGGGACCAGGCCGGTCACGGTCCGCAGGAGTGCCCGGCCCACAACGACGTCGTATGCCGGGTCGCCGGCGACCGTGATCCGGCGCGGGCCCGCGACGGTCACCGTGGTGTCCCGGTGAGCAGGGTCGCGATCTCGGCGGCGACGTCCTCCGGGGTACGGCCCGCCGTGTCGACACGATGGGTGGCGAGCGACTCGTAGACCGGCCGCCGCTCCTGCATCATGGCGATCCACGACGCGCGGGGGTTGACCGAGAGCAACGGGCGGGAGGCCCCGAAGCCGATCCGGCGGGCGGCGTCGGCGATCCCGACGTCGAGGAAGACGACGGTGTGGGCGGCGAGCAGGGCCCGCGTCACCTCATCGAGCGGTGCACCGCCGCCGAGCGCCACGACCCCGCGGGAGTCCGCGAGCGCGGTGCCGACCGCGTCGCGCTCCAACGCGCGGAAAGCGGCCTCTCCGGAGGTGACGAAGATGTCGGAGATGCTTGCGCCCGCGACCGCTTCGACGGCGGCATCGGTGTCCTGGACCGGCACCCCGAGCAGCTCACCGAGGGCGCGGGCGACCGTCGACTTGCCCGAGCCCGGTGGGCCCAGGAGAACCGCGATCGGCCGATCGCCCGCTGCCGGGGTCACCACGTCCGCATGCTCTCGGGGATGGCGGCCAGGTAGGCCGCGTGGTTGCGCGACGTCTCGGCGACCGAGTCGCCACCGAACTTCTCCAGGCACGCCTCGGCCAGGACGAGGGCGACCATCGCCTCGGCGACGACACCCGCGGCTGGGACGGCGCAGACGTCCGAGCGTTGGTGGATCGCCTTGGCCGGCTCGTCGGAGGCGACGTCGACGGTGTCCAGCGACCGGGGCACGGTCGAGATCGGCTTCATCGCCGCCCGGACCCGCAGCACTCCCCCGACCGACATGCCGCCCTCGGTGCCACCAGCCCGTCCGGTGCGGCGGCGGATGGTTCCGGCTGCGTCCCGCTCCATCTCGTCGTGGGCCTGCGACCCTCGACGGGCAGCCGTTCGGAACCCGTCGCCGACCTCGACGCCCTTGATCGCCTGGATCCCCATGAGCGCGGCGCCCAGGCGGGCGTCGAGGCGGCGGTCCCAGTGCACGTGCGAGCCGAGACCCGGTGGCAGCCCGTAGGCGAGGACCTCGACGACTCCGCCGAGGGTGTCGCCGTCGGCCTTGGCGGCCTCGACCTCGGCGACCATGGCCGCCGAGCCGGCCGCATCGAGGGCACGCACCGGGTCCTCGTCGAGCCGGCCGACGTCATCGGGGGTCGGCAGGGCCACGGCGTCGGCGACGCCCGCGGTGCCGATGGCCACGGTGTGCGACACGAGCCGGATGCCGTAGGCCTGCTGCAGGAAGCTCGCGGCAACCGCGCCGAGCGCGACCCGGGCTGCCGTCTCGCGCGCCGAGGCCCGCTCGAGCACCGGCCGGGCGTCGTCGAACCCGTACTTCTGCATGCCGACCAGGTCGGCGTGGCCCGGTCGCGGGCGGGTCAACGGCCGGTTGCGGCCCACCTCCTGCGGCGCACCGATGTCGTCGGACGCGGCGTAGGCCTCCTCGCTCACCGGGTCCGGCGACATGACGGTGCGCCACTTGGCCCACTCGGAGTTGCCCACACGGATGGCGACCGGCGACCCCATCGAGACGCCGTGCCGGACGCCGCCGAGGAACTCGACCTCGTCCTGCTCGAACCTCATCCGGGCGCCACGGCCGTAGCCGAGCCGCCGGCGAGCCAGCGCCGCCGCCACGTCGCGGGTGCTCACCTCGATCCCGGCCGGCAGTCCCTCGATCGTCGCGAGGAGGGCGGGGCCGTGGGACTCACCTGCGGTCAGCCAGCGGAGCATGGCGCCGATCCTGCCATGCTCACCCATCCCCCACGGTCGGGCACTCAGACACTGGCCACCATCGTGAACAGGTCCGGGCCGCCGGCCGCCACCACGACCGCGGCCAGGCACATCGCCGGACCGAACGGGACCGCGGAGCGCAGGGTCACCCGGCCCGAGACGAGGAGCGCGAGCGAGACCACTCCGCCGATCACGAACGCCAGGGCCAGCCCGAGGACGACGTGCCCGAGGGACAGCCAGCCGAGGGCCAGCCCGAGCAGACCAGCCACCTTGACGTCACCGAGCCCGAGCCCGCCGCCGGGCAGGAGGGAGAGCAGCCGGAACAGCAGCCAGGCGGTGACCCCGCCGGCGAGGGCGGTCCGCCAGTGCATGCCACCGGCCGCCAGGCTCGCCACTGCCAGGAGCGCCAGCAGGGCCGGATAGGCGGGCAGGACCAGCCCGTTGGGCAGCCGGTGGACGTCCAGGTCGATCCAGGTGAGGCACGCCGCGAGCCAGCCGATCAGGAGGTATGCCGGGAGCGCTGCTCCACCGGCGACGTCCACGAGCCGCGCCCCCAGGACCCCCCACATCACCGCCAGCGCCACGGGCGGCCACCACGGCCGGCCAGCCGGACCGGTCGCCTCGTCCTCCTCGATCCGGTAGCCGCCGGTGGCCAGCACCGCCGCGGACCGGTGGCCCAGCACCCCGCCCGCCACGGCGAGGGCGCCGGCCAACGCCAGGGAGCTCACCGGACCGGGCCCGCCTCGGACCGGCGAGCCAGCTCGGCGCGTCCGGCCGCAGCCATCGCCGCCACGGGTGCCGGGCGGCCGGTGAACAGGCGGAACTGCTCGGCGGCCTGGTGGACGAGCATCTCCACACCGGAGATGACCCGCATCCCGTATGCCGTGGCCGCTCGGGCCAGCGGGGTCGGCCAGTCGGCGTAGACGACGTCCAGGAGGGTCACCCCGGCAAGGACCGAGCCGGCCCCGTCCAGTGAGCCCGCCACCGCGGCGCTGGGCGCAGCCGGCAGGGTGCTGACCACGAGCCGGCCCACGTCGTCGGCCCAGCGCTCCAGCGGGCGGCCGGTGACCTCGACGGCACCACCGGGCAGGTCGCCGGCCCAGGCGGCCAGTGCCGCCACGGCATCCGGTCGCCGTGCGGCGACACGAACGGCCGGGACGCCCAAGGACCGCAACGCCAGCAGCGCCGATCGGGCCGTCGCGCCGGCGCCCAGCACCAGGACAGACCCCCCGTGGTCGACACCGTCCAGGGCGCGGGTCAGTCCGACGACGTCGGTGTTGTCCGCGTCCCAACCCAGGTCGGTACGTCGCACCAGGGTGTTGATCGCCGCCGCCTCTGTCGCTACCGGGCTCACCGAGGCGGCGACCTGGAAGGCGACCTCCTTCAGCGGCATGGTCAAGGACAGCCCGCGCCACGAGGCATCCAACCCGGCCACGTGGTCGGCGAGCCCGGCCGCGTCGACCTGAGCGGCGGCATACGTCCAGTCGGTCAACCCGAGCGCGGCGTAACCGGCAGCGTGCAACGTCGGGGAGAGCGAGTGGCCGACCGGCGAGCCCAGGACACCCGCCCTGTTCACTGGGCCCTCAGCACTTGCCCTTGTGGGCCTGGCACCAGGACTGGAACTGCTGGACGTAGGCGTCGTGCTCGGCCTGGGTGACCGCGAACTTGGTCTCGCCGGTCACGGGGTTGACCGCCACGAAGAACAGCCACGGGCCGGCAGCCGGGTGCAGCGCGGCGTCGATCGACTTCTCGCCGGGGTTGGAGATCGGTCCCGCGGGCAGGCCCGGGCGGACGTAGGTGTTCCATGGGTTGGTGTCGCCTCGTTCGCGGTCGGTCGTGGTGATTGCCCGCTTCTTGACCCCGTAGGAGACGGTGGAGTCCAGCTGGAGGTAGCCGTACGGGGGCGGGCCGCTCTTGGACAACCGGTTGAGGATGACCCGGGCCACCTTGGGTCGGTCGCCGTCCCGGCGTGCCTCCGCTTCGACGATCGAGGCGATGATGAGGGTGCGTTCCATGTTCGCGTCGGTGGCGCCGGCCTTGCGCAGGTGGGTCACGGCGGCCTTGACCATGATGGCCAGCTGCTGGGCCGCGGTCGACTTCTTCGGGAACTGGTAGGTGTCGGGGAACAGGTAGCCCTCGATGTTGCCCTTGGCCGAGGCCGGCAGCCCCACGTCGGGGCTCTTGGCGGCCTTGAGGTAGTCGGCCACCGGCAGGCCCGACGCCTTGGCCAGGATCGGGTAGATCTCGCTGGCCCACAGTCCCTCGCGGACCGTCACGCCGGCGACCGTGCGGTTCTTGGGGTCGGTCAGCGCGAGGAGCGCCTCGCCCGCCTTCATCTTCAGCCGCAGCCGGTAGACGCCCGGCTGGATCGACTGGGCGGCCTTGGGGTCGGCTGCCTCGGCGTCGGTGAAGGCACCAGCCGTTCTGACCACGTCGGCCCGGACCAGGGCGGCGGCGATGGTCGCCCCGGCGTCGCCGGCGTGGACGGTCACCGTGACCACCCCCGTCCCGGGGCCCGGGTAGTCCTTGGGCGCGGTGATCCTGTCGTAGACCGGACGGACGAACCTGACCGACCCGTATGCGGCGCCGGCCACGAAGCCGAGTGCCACGAGCAGGGCGAGCAGACCCCTCCAGCGCGGACCTCGACGTGGCCGGCGACGGCGCTGGAAGCGGCCATGGGAGTCCAGGCGATCGGCGTCGCCGAAGATCGACTCCTCCAGATGGCTGCTCACCGTCGTCCGTCCTTCGTCCGCGCCTTGGGGCGTCCCGGTCTGACCGACGCGCCGGGAGGGCGCCCGGTCGCGCGCTCTGCGTCCAGCGCGTTCTGCAGGATCAGCACCGCTGCCGCCTGGTCGACGACCGATCGTTGCCGACGCCCCGGGACGCCGCTGTCACGCAGGAAGCGGTGGGCGTCGACCGTGGTCAGCCGCTCGTCAACCAGGCGGACCGGCACGGGGGCGACGCGCGCCGCAACCCAGGCAGCATACCTGCGCGCTGCCTCTGCGGCAGGGCCCTCGCCCCCGTCGAGGGACCTCGGCAGGCCCACGACGACCTCGACGGCGCCCGCCTCGGCGACGATCGCGGCGAGCCGGTCGAGGTCGCGCTGGCCCGCCTCGTCACGCTCCAGGGTGGTCAGCGGGGTCGCGAGCAGCCCGCCGGGGTCGCACGTGGCCAGGCCGACCCTGACCGAGCCGACGTCGACCCCGATCCGGGATCCGTCACGCATGCGCGGCCTTGCCTGGCGCGACCATCGGGGTCAGCCGGTCAGCTCGCCGACGCGCCAGCGGACGAGGGACAGGGCGTCGCCGACCTTGGCCGGGTCGGTACCGCCACCCTGGGCGAGGTCGTCCTTGCCGCCTCCGCCACCCCCGAGCACCTGGGCAGCCGCCTTGACCAGCTCGCCGGCCCGGACGCCGCGGTCGCGCGCGCCCTGGTTGGTGGCGACGACGACGACGGGCCGGTTGCCGGCGACCGCCGTCGCGGCGACGACGGCCGGTGCGTCGTCGCCGAGGCGCCGGCGCACGTCCAGGACCATCGCGCGCAGGTCGTCCGACGACACGCCGCCGGCGGCCGGGTGACCGACGAAGCGGACCCCGTTGACGTCGACCGCGTCCTTGGCCAGGTCACCGGTCGCCGCCAGGACCTGCTGCTGGCGCAGCTGGGCGATCTCCCGCTCGGCGTCCTTCAGCCGGGTCACCATGGCGCCGATCCGGTCGGTGAGGTCGCCCGGCTGGGCCTTGACCAGCTCGGACAGCTCGTGGACGATCGCGCGCTCCCGCGCGAGGTGGCGCAGGGCGTCCATCCCGACGAAGGCCTCGAGGCGACGCACGCCGGACCCGACGCTGGACTCGCCGGTGAGGGTGAGCGCACCGACCTGGCTGGAGTGCTGCACGTGGGTGCCGCCGCAGAGCTCACGCGACCACGGACCGCCGATCTCGATGACCCGCACCTGCTCGCCGTACGTCTCGCCGAACAGGGCGATGGCCCCGACGTCGCGGGCCTCCGGCAGGGTCATGTACTGGGCCCGGACGGGCAGGTCGTCGCGGACCGCGAGGTTGGCGACCTCCTCGATCTCGCTGCGGGTCGCCGCCGACAGTGCGGAGTTCCAGGCGAAGTCCAGCCGGAGGTAGCCGGGCCTGTTGTAGGAGCCGGACTGCAGCGCCGACGGGCCGAGGACCTGACGCAGGGCTGCGTGGACGACGTGCGTACCCGAGTGGGCCTGGCAGGCCGCCAGCCGCCACTGCGGGTCGACCTCGGCACTCACCGCCGAACCGACGCGCACCGGTCCGGTGATGACCTCGACGGTGTGGGCGAGCAGACCCTTGACCGGGCGCTGGACGTCCACGACCGACAGGTGGGAGCCGTCGCCGGCGATGATGCCCTCGTCGGCGACCTGGCCGCCGGACTCGGCGTAGAACGGGGTGCGGTCCAGGACCACCTGACCGCGCTGGCCCGGCTCGATCTGCTGGACGCGCTCTCCGTCGACGACCAGGCCCACGACCGTCGCCTCGGAGGTCAGCTCGGTGTAGGCCCGGAAGTCGGTCGCTCCCGCGGCGCGCAGGTCCCTCCAGACCTCGGTGGTGGCGTGTCCGGACTTCTTGGCCCGCGCATCGGCCTTGGCCCGCTCACGCTGCTGGGTCATCAGCCGGGTGAAGCCCTCCCGGTCCACGGACAGGCCCTGCTCGGCCGCCATCTCCAGGGTCAGGTCGATGGGGAAGCCGTACGTGTCGTGCAGCGCGAAGGCCTCGGCCCCCTCGAGGGCCGTCCGCCCCGCCGACCTGGTGGCGGCCACGGCCGAGTCCAGGATGTTCGTCCCGGAGGCCAGGGTCCGGCGGAACGCCTGCTCCTCGGCATACGCGATCTGGGAGATCCGGGCGAACCCGGCCTCGAGCTCGGGATAGGACTGCTTCATCCGCTCCAGCGACACCGGCAGCAGGTGCGGCAGACACGGCTGTTCGTAGCCGAGCAGCCGCATCGCCCGCACCGAGCGCCGCAGCAGCCGCCGCAGCACGTATCCCCGGCCCTCGTTGCCGGGGGTCACCCCATCGCCGATGAGCATGAGCGAGGACCGGATGTGGTCGGCGACGACCCGGAGCCGGACGTCGTCGGGCGCACTGTGCGCCGCGTCGTGCCCCGAGCTCGCGCCATACGTCCGCCCGGTCATCTCGGCGGCCTTGGCCAGGACCGGGTACACCTCGTCGATCTCGTAGAGGTTGTCGACGCCCTGCAGGATCGTGGCGATCCGCTCCAGGCCCATGCCGGTGTCGATGTTCTTCTTCGGCAGCGGCCCGGAGACGTCGAAGTCCTCCTTGGTCCGGAAGGCCGACAGCTCCTCCTGCATGAAGACGAGGTTCCAGATCTCCATGAACCGGTCCTCGTCGACGGCCGGGCCGCCCTCGGGCCCGTACTCCGGACCCCGGTCGTAGTAGATCTCGCTGCACGGGCCGGCCGGTCCGGGCACACCCATGGTCCAGTAGTTGTCGGCCCTGCCGCGCCGGACGATCCGCTCGGCGGGGATCGCCGTGTTGGCCAGCCACAGGTCGATGGCCTCGTCGTCGTCGACGTAGACGGTGGCCCACAGCCGCTCCGGCTCCAGCCCGTAGCCGCCGTCGGTCTGGGGCGTGGTGAGCAGCTCCCAGGCGTACCGGATGGCGCCGTCCTTGAAGTAGTCACCGAAGGAGAAGTTGCCGTTCATCTGGAAGAAGGTCCCGTGCCGGCTGGT
>JAICMC010000075.1 GCA_025929465.1 Nostocoides sp. | reverse complement strand
CCCGGCGAGGACGTCGGGAGACTTGGTGCACAGGTCCTCACTGGCGACGTGCCGGAAGTAGCGGGCGAGGAGTCCTTCTCGGGGCTCACCCCCGCCGGCGTGAACGAGCTGTGCGGCAGCCGTGAGCAGCTGGCTGCGTGAACGCGCCAAGGCGTCGGGCATGGTCGGCTCGATCCTCATCGTCTCGATAGTTCCAGAACACGACGTCGTGTTCCCGCTCGACTCTATCCCCGCCGCCTCGCTGCCGGCCGCTGGGCCTTGTGGGTAACCGCCCGAGCATCGCGGCACGTCTGGTTACAGTGTCCGGGTGCCCGTCCACCGCGTCGACCCCGCTGTCCTGGACGCCGCCGGGCGCGCCCTCGGACCGTTGCGCGAACGCGCCCTCGAGACCGAGGACGACCTGCTGGCCGCCCCCCTGCTCGCCGGCGACGCCGAGCTGCAGCACGTCCTGGACGCCTGGGTCGACCACGTCGTCGACGCGTTGCGGGCGGTCGGGGAGGAGGTCGCCGAGCAGGCGCTGGGCCTGCGCGCCGTCGCGGCCGGGGCCGCGGTCCTGAACGACTCCCCCACCCGGTCGGTGTCGGCAGCGCGTCCTGGGACGCCGCGATGACCGGTGGGGGCGATCCCGGCTCGCTGTCGGCCACCGGCGGTCTGTTGCTGCGTCTCGCGACCGGGATGAGCGCCGATGCCCGTCGGGTCGCCGCGTCGTATGCCGCCCTGCGCGGCGAGTGGGTGGGCCGCGCGTCGACCGCGGCCCGCCGCCGCGGCGAGCTGCTCGCCGCCACGACGACGCGGATCGCCGAGGAGTCGGCCTGCGTCGGGGCGCTCCTGCAGCGGCACAGCACCGACCTGGCCGGGCTGCTGGAGCAGGAGGCCAGCCTGCGCGCTCAGGCCGCGAGCGCCGGCCTGTCGGTCACCGACGCGGGCGTGGTCCTGGCTCCCGGGCCGCGCGGGCTGGCCGACGCCGACGAGGAGGCCCGGACCGAAGCGGCCCGCGCCGTCCTGGACACCGCCTGGAACGACCTCCAGGACCGGACCAGGTCGTCCCGCGCCGCCGTTCAGGCAGCCCTCCACGCCTCCACCGAACGGCTCGGCGCCGCGGCCGCCGCCCTTCGGGCTCGCTGACCCGCCAGCCGCCGCAGCCGATGAGGGGCGAGCGGCATACGACATAGTTGCGCCATGAAGATCACCACCAGCGGCGCCTTCGCCGCACCCTGCGACCAGGTGTTCGCGATCCTCTCCGACGAGGCGTTCCAAAGGTCCATTGCCGACACGCCCGGATCGAAGGCCACGGTTGTCCGACAAGCGGATCGGACCGTCGTCACCTCCCTGCGCGTCCTCCCGACCGGTGGTCTGCCCGACTTCGTCAAGACGTTCGTCGGCAGCCACCTCAAGCTCACCGAGATCCAGGACTGGGGCCCGGCGGCTGCCGACGGCTCGCGCACGGCCGCGCTGACCGTGACGATCGACGGCGCCCCGGTCCGGCTCGACGGCACCCTCGCCCTGGCCCCGACAGCCACCGGGAGCCAGCAGACGGTCACCGCCGAGCTGAAGGCACGCATCCCGCTCGTGGGTGGCAAGGTCGAGCAGGCCGCGGCCCCCGCTCTGACCGACGGCATCGAGCGGGAGTTCGCCGCCATCCGTCAGCGCCTCTGACCAGCCCGCGATGGCGCAGGGTCAGCCCATGTGGGCATAGCGGTGGCTCGTCGGCGGGACGAAGGTCTCCTTGATCGACCGGGTCGACGTCCACCGCGTGAGGTTCTGTGCGGAGCCGGCCTTGTCGTTGGTGCCGGAGGCGCGCCCGCCGCCGAACGGCTGCTGCCCGACGACGGCCCCGGTCGGCTTGTCGTTGATGTAGAAGTTGCCCGCGGCGAACCGGAGCCGTTCGGTGGCGTCGGCGATGACCTGCCGGTCCTGGGAGATGATCGAGCCGGTGAGGCCGTAGGGCGAGGCCGACTCCATCTGGTCCAGCACGGTGTCGTAGCTGCGGTCGTCGTACACGTGGACCGACAGGATCGGGCCGAAGTACTCGGTCCGGAACGCCTCGTCCCCGGGGTCGTCGATCTGCAGCACGGTCGGCCGGACGAAGTAGCCCTCGGAGTCGTCGTAGGTGCCGCCGGCCACCACCTGCACACCGGCACTCGCGTGGGCCCGGTCGATGGCAGCCTTGTGCTTGGCGAAGGCGCGGTCGTCGATGACCGCACCCATGAAGTTGGACAGGTCGGTGACGTCGCCCTGGGGCAGTCCGTCGGTGATCGACACGAGGTCGTCCTTGACCTGCTTCCACACCGAGCGCGGCACGTAGGCGCGTGACGCGGCGGAGCACTTCTGGCCCTGGTACTCGAAGGCGCCGCGGATCATCGCGGTGCGCAGCACGTCGGGGTCGGCGCTGGGGTGGGCCAGGATGAAGTCCTTGCCGCCGGTCTCGCCGACGATCCGCGGGTAGGTGCGGTAGCCCTGCAGGTTGTTGCCGATCTCGCGCCACAGGTGCTGGAAGGTCGGCGTCGAGCCGGTGAAGTGCAGACCGGCGAAGTCGGGGTCGGACAAGGCGACCTTGGAGACGTTGAGCCCGTCGCCGCCGACGAGGTTGATGACGCCGGGCGGCATACCGGCCGCCTCGAGCAGCTCCATGGTGACCTGGGCGGCCAGCTGCTGGGTGGGCGAGGGCTTCCACACGACGGTGTTGCCCATCAGCGCCGGCGCGGTCGGCAGGTTGCCGGCGATCGCGGTGAAGTTGAAGGGCGTGATCGCATAGACGAAGCCCTCCAGCGGCCGGTGGTCGCTGCGGTTCCAGATGCCCTTGGCGTTCAGTGGCGGCTGCTCGGCGAGTATCTGCCGGGCGAAGTGGACGTTGATCCGCCAGAAGTCGATCAGCTCGCAGGCCGCGTCGATCTCGGCCTGGTATGCCGTCTTGGACTGGCCGAGCATGGTGGCCGCGTTGAGCCTGGCGCGCCACGGCCCGGAGAGCAGCTCAGCCGCCTTGAGCAGGATCGCCGCTCGGTCGTCGAAGGACAGCGCGCGCCACGACGGTGCGGCGGACTTGGCAGCCGCCACGGCGGACTGCGCCTCGGCCACCGAGGCGTTGCGCAGCGTGCCCAGCACCTTGCGGTGGGCGTGCGGCTGGCGGACCTTGATCTCCCGGCCGGTGCCGGTCACCCGCTCGCCGCCGATCGTGTGCGGCAGATCCATCGGGGCAGAACCCAGCTGGACGAGGGCGACCTCCAGAGCGGCCCGCTCGGGACTGCCGGGCGCGTACTCGTGGATGGGTTCGTTGACGGGGACGGGCACGCTGGTGACGGCATCCATGCAGGGTCACGGCTCCTAGGCGAGGGTGTGCGGCGGGCTGGTCCCCGTCATCGTCGCACGCTGCCCACGGATCAGGGATGCTGGTGCCATGACAGCCGAGCCGACGCGCCCCGATCCCAGCCGTGTCCTCCTGGTCGACGGCTTCGAGCGGATCGCCGAGGGTGTCCCTGCCGTCATCGAGGGTCTCTCGGTCCCAGAGCTGCTCTGGCAGCCGGACGCGGCAGCCAACTCGATCGCCTGGCTGGTCTGGCACCTGACCCGGCAGCAGGACGAGCAGGTCGCCCAGCTCGCCGGAACCACCTCGGTCTACGCCGACGGCTGGGAGCGCGACTTCGCCCTTGGGTACCCGAGCGGCGCGCACGGCTACGGCATGACCCCCGCCGACGTCGCCGCCTTCGCGCTCACCACTCCCACCCTGCTCACCGGGTATCACGCAGCCACCCATGAGGCGACCACGCGCTACCTGGCCGACCTCGAGCCCGGCGACCAGGACCGCGTCGTCGACCGGAGCTGGACGCCGCCGGTCACCGTCGCCACCCGGATCGTGTCGGTCCTCGAGGACGCCGCCAAGCACCTCGGCCAGGCCGAGTACGTCCGCGGCCTGGTCGTCCGGCGCCGCCCGACACCTTCGCGGTGACGGTTGCGCGGCACCTGCGGTATGCCGCGAGCCGGGCTCAGCGCAGCAGGCTGGAGACCTCCGCGAGCTCGGTGACGTCGTACCAGAGCAGGTCCCCGTCGCCGTCCGGGTGCTCGTCGAGGTGGAAGGAGACGATCCGGCGCAGCGGGACCGGACCCTGCAGGCGGACCAGGGACCGGGCCTGCCCCGGACGGGCCGGGGACACGATGACCACCGCCGACTCCAGGTCCGCGGCCGCGACCACCCGCCTGGCCGCACCGGCACCGCGGTCCGCCGACCGCCGCAGCGCCCCGGCCGCCGCGACCGCGTCACTCATGGCCACGAACTCCCGCTCCTCCTCGTCGGCGCCCGGAAGGTCCGAACGCAGTGCCGGTGTCACCGCATACGCGCCGCTCGGGACGACCTCGCCAGAGCCTGCGAGGGTCTGCACGTCCGCTGCGGTGAGCGGCAGGTAGATGCGGGTCTGCGACATGACGACATTGTGCCCGTGGTCTGCGGTCAGACCCGCTTGGCCCGGTGGCTGTCGCGCAGCTCGGCGAGCGCGTCGAGGAGGCACTGCCCGAGGACGTCCACGTCGGGGAGGGCGTCACGATCGGCGAGCAGCCCGTAGTAGACGCCGCCGTCGTAGGAGGTCAGCCCGATCGACAGACCCTGGCCCCGCCCGAGCGGCATCACCGGGTAGGTCGCGAGCAGGGTCGCGCCGGCGGCATAGAGGGGATGCTGCGGGCCCGGCACGTTGGTGACCACCAGGTTGTAGAGCCGGCGGGAGACGGCGCCTCCCAGACGGGCGCCGAGGGCGTGCAGCGTCGGCGGGGCGAAGCCGCCGATCGAGGCGAGGGTGTCGGCGCCGATCGCGACGCCGGTCTCCATCTGCTGGCGCATGGCGAAGGCGATCTGGTGCAGCCGCATCGAGGGCCCCGGCTCCCCGACGGGCAGGTCGATGAAACAGGCCCGGAGGCCGCCACCGAAGGCGCCCGCGGCCGTGTCGGACTCGAAGCTGACCGGGACCATGACCCGGACCGTGCTGGCCGGGTTCACCGCCTCGCCGCGGGTGAGCAGCCAGGCCCGCAGCGCCCCGGCCACGGTGGCCAGGACGACGTCGTTGACGGTGACCTCCTCGGCGAAGCGGCCCTTCATCAGCCCGGCGCGCACGGTGCGGTAGTCCGCGAGGTCGGTCCCGACCATGACGAACCGCCGGGAACCCGACACCGGGACGTTGAGCGGCGAGGACGGGGCGGGGCTGGCGGAGGCCCGGGCCAGCGTCGAGGCGACCTGCCCCAGGGCGCCGAGGACGCGGGCACCCGTGGCCTGGACGTCGGCGATCCCGCCGCGGACCGTCTCCACGAGCTGGGTCGGCCGGCGGACCATCTCAACCAGTGCGCCGCCGACGAGCTCGAGGTCGCCCGGCGTCGGGCGGGGCCGCCACGCGTCGGCCACCGGCGGCGCCGGGGCGTCCTGCGGGTCCTCGGCCAGGATGAGCTGGGCCAGGGCCACGGCGTTGATGCCATCGACGAGGGCGTGATGGGTCTTGGTGACGACCGCGAAGCGGCCGTGCTCGAGTCCGTCGACGAGGTAGCACTCCCAGAGCGGCCGTTGGTGGTCCAGCGGCCGCGAGGCGATGCGGGCGACGAACTCCTCCAGCTGCTCGTCGGTGCCGGGGCGGGGCAGCCCGGAGCGACGGACGTGGAAGCCGATGTCGAAGTTCCGGTCGTCGGCCCACACCGGGTTGGAGATCCGGCCCGGCACGTCGACGACGCGCTGCCGGTAGCGCGGGACCTCGCCCACCCGTTGCTCCACGAGCGCGGCGACCCGGTCCATGTCGACGCCCCCGGGCGGGCTGTCGAAGACCATGACCGAACCGACGTGCATCGGCGTGGTCTGGTCCTCGACATGGAGGAACGACGCGTCCAGCGCTGACAGGCGATCGTGCACGCGCCCATCGTGACAGACCCCGGGTCCGCCCAACGCCCGGGCGTGAGGAACGGCGGTGGCCGTATGCCGGTCGCTCGGGACTGCTCCGCCGGACCCGGGCGCGGTACGGCCTCGGATGTCGAGCACCGGATGCGTCACGGCCGACGACGGCGGCGGGTCCGGGCCACTGGTGTGTCGCGTCGTCAGGCTCCGCGGCCTGTCACGGCGTCGCTCGGGACCTGGGCGAACCGCCCCGCCAGCCCGGACAGCGCCAGCCGCAGGGGCGACCTCGGTGCCTTGGCGGCGAGCACGTCCCCGGCCAGCATCGCCGCGTCGCACACGTCGGGAGCCCACGGCAGGAAGGTCAGGTCGGTGAGGCCGGAGAAGCGTTCCAGAGCCTCACCGATGGCTCGTTCAGGCCGAGGTCCGACGGCCGATGCCCGGACCTTGTTGACGACCACGGTGGGAGCCGGGGCCTGGGTGACGGCGAGCTCCTGGACGCCGCGGACGAGGCGCTGGAGGCCGACGGGGTCGGCGGCACCGACGACGACGACCTCGGCCGCCGTCTCCAGGGTCGTGTGGGCCACGGCGTTGCGGCGGGGGGCGGACGTGTCGTAGCTGAGCTCCTCGTCGTCCTCGAGGCTGAAGCCGAGGTCGACCAGGACGATGTCGGCTATCGTCCGTCCGTGGCGCAGGACCTCCTCGACGGAGGCGGCCCGCAGCTCCGGCCATCGGTCCGGACGGGGCAGGCCGGTGAGGACCCGGAGTCCGGGACGGACCACCGGCGCGAGCCGGGCCAGGACGACCCGGTCCAGGGTGCCATGGTCTGCGGCCCGTGCCGCGGCGGCGATACCGGGCGACTCGTCGACCATGGCGAGGGACTGGGCCACGCTGGCCCCCCACGTGTTGCCGTCGACGAGCAGGACCGACCGGCCGGCCTCGGCGAGCTCGGCCGCGAGGTTGACCGCCACCGTGGTCACCCCCGGTGACCCGAGCGGGCCCCAGACGGCGACGACCCTGCCAGGGCGGGCGGCGCTGGGCCCGGCCGTGGCGGACGGATCACCGTGGGAGTCCCGGGCAGCGCCCAGCGCCTCGGCAGGCGAGCCGGAGGCGCTCCGCGAACCGGCGGCCGCCCTCCGTACTGCACCCAGCGGCTCCGGGCCGTCGGGGCTGACGTCGCAGCGGGCGACCGGCTCGGGCACCGACCCGACGACGACGTCGAGGTCGGCGGCGTCGTCGTCGGAGCGGACCACGGCCTGGATCCCCAGCTGGCGCAGAGACCGCTCCTCGGCCTCGTCGCCGGCGCGGGTCACGCCGACGACCGACACGCCGTGGTCGGCCAGGTGGCCGAGCGCCGTCCGGTCCAGGCCGCGCAGACCGGCCGAGACCAGGGCGAGGTCGCCGACACCGGCGGCTGCAGCAGCGAGCAGGTCGGCCAGGTCGGCACACCGTCGCACCACGGTCACCGACGAGGAGCCGTCGGCGCAGCGCACGAGGGCGCTCTCGACGTCGTGGTGCACGGCGACGAGTGCGAGGCGGGTCATGAGCCCGGTCCGGTGACCGCGCCCGGCGCGGGGACGAGCGTGACCTTGGCGCCGGCGTCGATGTTGCCGATGAGCGAGGACACCTTGTCGGTGGGCGCCATCACCGAGATGGCGACCGTGTCGCTGCCGGTCGACCCGAACCCGCTGCGCTCGCCGGGCCGGGAGGCGACCGAGACGTTGTGCAGCGCCAGCTGCGGGCCGGCGAAGTCCCTCGAACCGGTCGATCCCGCCTTGGGTGCGTTGACGTAGACGTCGACGACCGAGCCGCGGACCAGGGTCGAGGCGGAGGTGGCGTCCACGTCGATGGTGAGCGGCTGGACGGTGATCTGGTCCCGTGTCCCGAGCGCCGACCGGGGGACGAGCTCGCCGGGTCGGACCTCGCGCAGCACGTAGCCGTTGCCAGCGAGCGCCTCGGCGACCCCGAGGTAACGGCTGGTGTCATCGCCCAGCTGGACGTCGACCCGGGTCAGCTGGCCGGCGCTGAGCATCTCGCCCGGGATGAGGGCCGCGCGCGCGGCGTACATGGGGACCCGGTCGTCGGCGTGGGCGACGACGAGGGAGCCCGCCACCGTGCAGGCCAGGACGAGCAGGACACCGGCGAGCAGGCGCGTGTCGCGCCAGGAGGGCGCTCGCAGCCGGCTCGCAGGACGGCTCGGCAGATCGGACATTGCGAAGGGACCCCCAGGTCGACGACGGATCGTTGTGGCGAGAGGATTCTGACGCACGTCGCCGTCCTTCGCGCGCCGGGGGGGCCGACCTGTGGACAACTCCGCGGTGCGGTCGGGGCTGTGGACGACCGGCACGGGTCCGGGCAGGAGCGACCTATCCTTGGGGCCGTGACCAAGCGCTTCCTCCAGCTCGCCGACGTGGCCGAGGTGCTCGACATCTCCGCCGCGCAGGCCTACGCCCTCGTCCGCAGCGGTGACCTGCCGGCGATCAAGGTGGGCGGCCGCGGTCAGTGGCGCGTGGAGGCCACCGAGCTCGAGGGCTACATCCAACGCATGTACGACCAGACCCGCACCTTCGTCGAGGCTCATCCGTTCGGCGCCGACACCGACTGAACCGGCCGGGTGCCGGGCCACCCGCCGGCAGAGGTCCGGTCAGGCCGTCGTCACGCTGACGAGGGCACCGAACGGGATGGCCCGGCCGGCCCGGACGTTCTGGGTCCGCCGCGGCTCGTCATGGTGGTGCAGGGCGAGCTGGACGTGGTCGGCACCGACCGCGTCGATGGTCCCGGTGGCGACCGACCCGGACACGTCGACGACGACGACGGTCGACCGGTCCCGGGACAGCCCACGCAGGGCATGTCCGATCCCGAACCGACGCGCGGCCGTGGCGTCGGCCGCGCGGGCGCCGAGTCCCTCGATGCCGACGACGGCGGCGAGCGCGACGAGCACGGAGCGCGGTGGTCGAGCCACCGCCAGCCACCCGTCGCCGACGTCGAGGACGGCGCCCGTGACCGGATCGCCCGCGCTCGTCCGCACCGTCACCGGTCGGCCACGATGGGCGGCGAGCCGGGCCGTCAGGTCGACCAGCGCCCGCTCGCGCCGGGTCCGATCCGCGACCTCGGCATCCAGCTCAAGGCGTTCGTAGGCGTCCCACTGCGCGTCCAGGTCGGCGAAGAGCCCCTCCCACTCCATGCCCGGCAGTCTAGGACCGCGCAGCCCTTGCGGAGCGAGTCGACGTCGATAGACTCAAACCCATGCAAACCCAGTCAAACGGATACATCCGGCGGCGAACGATGCTTCGGGCCTACGGCGCTGCGATCGGCACCCTGATCGTGGGCAGCGGGTTCGCGGTCGGGCTCTGGGTCGTCGCGGACGCCCGGTTCCGCGCGCTCGCAGCACCCGGCCCGGCGGCCGCAGCCGACGCCCTGACGCTTCTGCTGGCCCTGGCCGCGCTGCTGCTCCTGCTCTGGCTCGCCCTCGGCGTGACCCTCGGGGCCCTCGCGGTTCTTCCCGGCGCGATCGGCCGCTGGGCCGTGCGGTCGGCCGACCGGCTGACCCCGGCCCTGGCCGCGCGGGCGACGGCGCTGCTGCTCGGGTCGGCGGTCGCGACCGCGGCCCTGCCGACCACGGCGGTCGCCGACCCGACGGGCCCGGGCGCGGGCGCGGGGACAACCGTCGTCGCAACCGCCCCCGATCCCGGCTTCGCCCCGCAGGGGGCGTCGGCGTTCGGGACGGTGGGCGCGGCGCACGCTGGCTCCGGTCCGGCACCCGACCCCGGCTTCCTCCCCCGTCCTCCGGTGGTGCGGCACATCGTGGCCCCTACGGTGATCTCGCCACCAGGTGGCCTACCGGCGCCAAGGGGCGTGGTCGTGCACCGGGGCGACACGCTGTGGGCCATCGCAGCCCGTGACCTCGGGCCGGATGCCACCGACGCCGAGGTCGCCGCGCACTGGCCGCGGTGGTTCGCCGCCAACCGCGAGGTCGTCGGCTCGGACCCCGACCGGATCCTGCCCGGTCAGGTCCTCTCCCGGCCGACCCGTGAGGTGACCCGGTGACGACGAGCCCGGTCATCCGGATCCGGCCCATCCCCGAGTCGCGGCCCGCCGAGTGCCACAAGTCGCATGCCGAGCTGATGAGCGAGCAGGCGCGCAGCCCGTACATCCAGGGCGCCCTGGCCGTCGACTTCAGCCGGCAGACCGACGAGCAGCTCTTCGGCATCCAGCCCAGCACCCGGGAGGACCTGCCCGACCCGCGCGCCTGGGCCGGTCACATCGGACAGGCCGTCGTGGAGGTGCTGGCCGGGTCCCGCAGCCCCGTCCAGCTCGTCCGATGGACCACCCCGGAGGTGTATGCCGTGCTGGCCAGGCGCGCCGCCCTCGTCCAGCGGCGGCTGGCCGACGCGCCAGGACCGCGTCCGGCTGGCGACCGGCCCACCGCGGCCCCTGCGGCGCGACGCCCTGCGGTCGTGCGGCAGGTCCTGGTCTGTGAACCCGCCGACGGGGTCGCGGAGGCCACGGTCATCGTCGTCCAAGGCGGCCGGGTGCGCGCGTTGGCGCTCCGGCTCGTCGGTCAGGACGGCCGGTGGCGGCTCACGGTGGCGCGGATCGGCTGATCACCCACCCGAGCCCGGCCCGCGCCCGGACGCCTGCGCTCAGGCCCGGACGCCGGCTCCGTGGCACATCTTGTACTTCTTGCCCGACCCGCACGGGCACGGAGCGTTGCGTGGCGTCCCGGCATACGGGTCGCTCCCGTCGGCCGAACGGCCGGCCCCGGCCACGACATCGCGCTCGACGACCCCGCCGTCGTCGCTCGGCGCGGTGTAGTGCAGGTGCTGCGTCGCGCGCGGACGGTCCAGGCCGGCGCCGCGCACCTCGACCTGGGGGGCCGCGTGCTCCTTCGGGAGCGGATCGGTCGCGACCGGCTCGGTGACGACCGGTGAGGGCGGCATGGTGTCGGTCGAGACCTCCTCACCGTCGGCTCCGGCTCCGGCTCCGGCAAGTGCGCCGAACATCTGCGAGACGTGCATCGGCTCGACCACCGGCGTCGCGGCCGGCTCGTCGACCTGCACGTCCACGTGGTAGATCAGGCCGACGGCCTCCTCCTTCACCGACTCGGTCATCGCCTCCCAGAGCTGGAAACCCTCGCGCTGGTACTCCACGAGCGGGTCACGCTGGGCCATGGCCCGCAGACCGATGCCCTCCTGCAGGTAGTCCATCTCGTACAGGTGCTCGCGCCACTTGCGGTCCAGCACCGAGAGCATCACCCGTCGCTCGACCTCGCGCATGACCTCGCTGCCCAGGGCCTGCTCGCGGTTGTCGTATGCCGTGTGCGCGTCGGACAGGATCTCCTCGCGCAGCACGGTGGGCGTCAGCCCGGCGCGGCCGCCCGCAGCCTCGACGACCTGCTCCTGGGTCAGGGAGATCGGGTAGAGCGCCTTGAGCGCCAGCCACAGCCGGTCCAGGTTCCAGTCCTCGCTGTAGCCCTCGGCGGCCTCGGCGTCGATGTAGCCGCCGACCACGTCGTTGACGAAGTAGCGGATCTGCTCGTGCAGGTCCTCTCCCTCCAGCACCCGCTTGCGCTGGTCGTAGATGACCTGGCGCTGGCGGTTGAGGACGTCGTCGTACTTCAGGACGTTCTTGCGGATCTCGAAGTTCTGCGCCTCGACCTGGGTCTGCGCGCTCTGGATCGAGCGGGAGACCAGCTTGGACTCGATCGGCTGGCTGTCGTCCAGGCCCGCGGTCGTCATGACCCGGTCGACCATTCCGGCGTTGAACAGCCGCATGAGGTTGTCCTCGAGGGACAGGTAGAAGCGCGACTCTCCCGGGTCGCCCTGGCGGCCGGACCGGCCGCGGAGCTGGTTGTCGATGCGGCGGGACTCGTGGCGCTCCGTGCCGAGGACGTAGAGGCCGCCCAGCTCGGTGACCTCGTCGTGCTCCTCGGCGACGGCCCGCTCGGCTGCCGCGAACGCCTCGTCCCAGGCGGCCTCGTACTCCTCGGGAGTCTGCTGCGGGTCCAGGCCCTTGGTCTTCAGCTCGGCGACGGCCCGGAACTCGGGGTTGCCGCCGAGCATGATGTCGGTACCACGTCCGGCCATGTTGGTGGCGACGGTGACCGACCCCTTGCGGCCGGCGTCGGCGACCACGACCGCCTCGCGCTCGTGCTGCTTGGCGTTGAGGACGTCGTGCCGGATGCCGCGTCGGCGCAGCTGGTCGGAGAGGTACTCGCTCTTCTCGACGCTGACGGTGCCGACGAGGATCGGCTGGCCCCGGTCGTGACGGGCGGCGATGTCCTCGACGACGGCCGCGTACTTGGCCTGCTCGGTGCGGTAGACCAGGTCGGACTGGTCGACCCGGATCATCGGCATGTTGGTCCGGATCGGCACGACACCGAGCTTGTAGATCGAGGACAGCTCGGATGCCTCGGTCATGGCCGTACCCGTCATGCCGGACAACGTCTGGTACATCCGGAAGTAGTTCTGCAGGGTGATCGTCGCGAGCGTCTGGTTCTCGTTCTGGATCTTCACCCCCTCCTTGGCCTCGATGGCCTGGTGCATGCCCTCGTTGTAGCGCCGGCCCTTGAGCATCCGTCCGGTGTGCTCGTCGACGATGAGGATCTCGCCCTCGAGGACGACGTAGTCCTTGTCGCGGTGGAAGAGCT
>JAICMC010000114.1 GCA_025929465.1 Nostocoides sp. | reverse complement strand
GCCGGTCGCACCGTCGGCAAGCTCGCTGACCAGCGCCCCGGCGCCACGCCGACGGCACCGTCCGCCGAGACAGCCCCGGCCGCCGAGGCAGCCCCCGCCGCCGACGCATGGCAGCACGCCGCCGACGGCGGCGCCGTGGGCACCGACAAGGCGCCGGGAGCGGAGAGCTGAGGTTCGGGCGTCCGGCCATTTCTGGCGTGCCAAGCTCAACCGGAGGGAGCGTCCGGGTGCAAGATGGAGACGTGAGAGCAAGCCGCGCCGGGTCGCTCGCCACGGCCGAGGAGCACGAGGCCGCGGTCCGGCGGCTGACCACGGCGTATGCGGCGATCCCGGTCGGCGAGCCGGTTCGGCTGGCCAAGCACACCTCTAACCTGTTCCGTCCGCGGGCGGCGACCGCTCGTCCCGGGCTGGACGTTGCCGCCCTCCACCGGGTCATCTCGGTGGATGCCGCTGGGCGTACTGCGCGGGTGCAGGGCATGACGACCTACGAGCACCTCCTCGATGCCACCCTGCCGCACGGGCTGATGCCGCTCGTCGTGCCCCAGCTGAAGACGATCACGCTCGGCGGCGCCGTCACCGGGCTCGGTATCGAGGCGTCCTCGTTCCGCAACGGGCTGCCGCACGAGTCGGTGCTCTCGATGGAGATCCTCACCGGATCCGGCGAGGTGGTCCTCGCCACACCCGACGGCGAGCACGCCGACCTGTTCCACGCCTTCCCCAACTCCTACGGGTCGCTGGGCTACGCCCTCTCGCTGACCATCGAGCTGGAGCCGGTGAAGCCATGGGTGTCCCTGCGGCACAAGAGGTTCGGCTCCATCCGGGACGCCACGGCGGCCATCGAGGAGGTCATGTCGACTCGTGCCTATGCCGGTGTGCCCGTCGACTTCGTCGATGGGGTCGTGTTCACCGGGACCGAGGTCTACCTGACCCTGGCGTCGTGGCTGGACACCCTCCCGGCGGGTGTCACGCCGAGCGACTACACCGGCCAGCAGATCTTCTACCGGTCGATCCGGACCCGCGTGTCCGACGTCCTCCCGGTCCGCGACTACCTGTGGCGGTGGGACACCGACTGGTTCTGGTGCTCGCGGGCCTTCGGTGCGCAGAACCCGCTCATCCGCCGGCTGTGGCCCAAACGGTGGCTGCGCAGCGACATCTACTGGAAGGCGATCCGCTTCGAGAACGCCCACCACTGGGTCGCCAAGCGTGATGCCCGTCGCGGAGAGCTACCCCGTGAACGGGTAGTCCAGGACGTGGAGATCCCGCTGCACCGACTGCCCGAGTTCGTCGAGTGGTTCCTCGCCGAAGTCCCCATCGAGCCGGTCTGGCTGTGCCCGATCATGCTGCGGGACAGCGGGACTGGCGAGGCCGACGCTCTGGCGAGCGATCCCGAGCCGTGGCCGCTCTACCCCATGCGCAGGGGTGCGCCGTACGTCAACGTGGGGTTCTGGTCGACCGTGCCGATCCAGCCCGGCCGGACTGACGGAGACGTCAACCGGGCCGTCGAGGACAAGGTCAGCGAGCTCGGCGGTCACAAGAGCCTGTACTCCGACGCCTTCTACGACGAGGCGACCTTTGCCGCGCTCTACGGCGGCGCGGCATACGACGTGGTCAAGAAGGCCCACGATCCGGACGGGAGACTCCGCTCCCTCTACGACAAGGCGGTGCGTGCACGATGACGGCGACGATCGGTGATGCCTTCACCCTGGTCTACGGGATGGATGCTCCGGTGAACTTCCGGGCGTTCGACGGGTCCCGAGGAGGCAACGGAACCGGACCAACCGTCAGGCTGCTCAACCCTGAGGGGCTGAACTACATCCTGACCTCACCCGGTGACCTCGGGCTGGCCCGCGCCTACCTGCAGAACGACCTCGTCATCGACGGGCTCGACGAGGGCGACCCCTACGACCTGCTTCAGACGTTCAAGGACCTGCAGCCCCGCCGGCTGAGTCCCCGCGACCTCGTGACGGTCCTGGGCCTGGTGCGGCGGTTCGGGGTCCACGTGCCCGAGCTCCCCGCGATCGAGGCGCCCTCGCCGCTGCGCCGGATGGCCACCGGGCTGCGGCACGCCAAGAGCCGTGACGCCGAAGCGATCCACCACCACTACGACGTGTCGAACTCCTTCTACGAGGTGCTGCTCGGCCCGTCCATGGCCTACACCTGCGCCGTCTATCCCTCCGACGAGGCGACCCTGGAGCAGGCCCAGGCCAACAAGTTCGACCTCGTCTGCCGCAAGCTCGGGCTGCAGCCCGGCATGCGGCTGCTCGATGTCGGCTGTGGCTGGGGCGGGATGGTGCGCCACGCGGTCGAGAACTACGGAGTCACCGCGCTGGGGGTCACCCTCTCGGCGGAGCAGGCCGACTGGGGCCGGGCGATGGTCGTCGAGCGCGGCCTGGCCGGTCGTGCCGAGATCAGGCACTCGGACTACCGCGACGTCAGCGAGACCGGCTTCGACGCGATCTCCTCGATCGGGCTCACCGAGCACATCGGCCCGGAGAACTACCCGGCCTACTTCGGCTTCCTGCGCGACCACCTGCGCGACCGCGGCCGGCTGCTCAACCACTGCATCACCCGACCGGACAACAAGCACCCCGGCCTGCCGACCCGCGGGTTCATCAACCGCTACGTGTTCCCCGACGGCGGCCTGACCGGCTCCGGCGACATCGTGCGCGTCATGGAGGACACCGGGTTCGAGGTGCACCACCAGGAGAACCTGCGCCAGCACTATGCCCGGACCACCCGAGCCTGGTGCCGGAACCTGTCGGCCAACTGGGACAAGTGCGTCGTCGAGACCGACCAGCAGACGGCCCGGGTCTGGGGTCTGTACCTGGCTGGGTCCTCACTGGCGTTCGCGCACAACGAGATCCAGCTGCACCAGGTGCTCGCGACCAAGACCGACGCCTCCGGTGGGGCCGACTACCCGCTGCGCCCCGACTTCGGCGTCTGAGCCGCCCCGCCCTGCCCGCCCTGAGCTCGGCCACCTCGAGCCCGAACGCCCGAGCCCCGACGAGCGGGAAGGGGTCAGACGCCGCCGGTCAGCAGGACGCCGCCGTCGACGGTGAGCGTCTGACCGGTCATCCAGCCGGCCTCGTCGGACAGCAGGAACGCCACCACCGAGCCGATGTCCGCCGGCTCGCCGAGCCGTTTGAGCGGGTAGGCACGCGAGACGTTCTCCTCCCGCCCCTCGTACAGCGCCCGCGCGAACTGGGTCTTGACCACGGCCGGGGCCACGGCGTTGACCCGCACCCCCGGACCCAGCTCGACCGCGAGCTCCTCGGTCAGGTGGATGAGCGCGGCCTTGCTCACCCCGTAGAAGGCGATGCCCGGTGCCGGCCGCTGGCCGGCGACGCTGGCGACGTTGACGACCGCCCCGCCGTGCTCGCCCAGCCACGCGGCATACGCCGCCTGGGTCCACGCGAGCGTCGCGGTGACGTTGACGTCGAGGATCTTGCGGGCCGCCTCGAGGTCGAGCTCCATGAGCGGTCCATAGGCCGGGTTGATGCCGGCGTTGTTGACGAGCAGGTCCAGGCTCCCGAAGGCCTCGATGGTCGCGCGGATCGCCTCCTCCCGGTGGGCGGCGTCGTCGGCCCGGCCGGCCACGGCGATGGCGTGGTCCGCGCCGCCGAGGGCCGCGACGGCCTCGTCGAGGGCGTCCTGCTTGCGTGCCGTGATGCAGACCCGGGCGCCGTCGACGACCAGCTGCTGGGCGATGGCCAGGCCGATACCGCGGCTGGCTCCGGTGACGAGGGCGGTGCGCTCGTGGAATCGGGGGGTCACTGGGTCGGTCATGGCGCCAGTCTGGTCGACGCCGGTCACCAGCGGCCACGGGGTGTCAGCAGGGTCATCGCGTCGGCGAGGCGCTGGAGGCGTCGGGTGAGGAGCAGGGGTATGCCGCTCGCGGCCCCGAGCAGCCCGGCGACCTCCTCGGCCAGGCCGGGCCGGTCGGCGTCGGCCGGGCGCTGGTCGCGCAGGTTGGGGACGTCCGCCAGACGGCGGGCCTCCTCGGCGAGCACCCGGCACACCTCGGCCGGGGCGACGGGCAGCCCCGCCGGTGCGCCGAGCGCGGCCCGGGTGAGCGAGCGTGCGGCTGCGGCGCAGGCTCCGAGGACGGCGACCCGGTGCTGACGGCCGCTCGCGTCGGCGTCGAAGAACCTCGGGCGGACGCTCACCTGCTGGGCTCGGGCGACCTGGCGGGCGGACTCGTCGACCTCCAGCACCGCGGTGTAGATGTCAGCCTCCGGGGTGCCGCCCTGCAGGAGGCGCCCGACGTCGTCCAGCAGGGCGGCGAGGTGCCCCATCAGCCGTTGCCGGGCGGCGACGAGGGTGTCGCCGGCCGGGGCGGGCAGGACGATGAACGACACCACGATGCCGGCGAAGGCACCGGCCGCCGTCTCGGCGAGCCGCACGAAGAGCAGGTCGTCGGTGAAGGTGTGCAGGAGGGCGTAGAGCTGGCCGAGCATGAGGGTGATGAAGAAGACCATGGCCGTGTTGGACAGGGCCTGCACGTAGAAGGCGAGGAAGACCGAGGCGATGAGCACGACAGCGGTCAGCAGGCTGTGTCCTGCGGTGACCTGGGCGAGGGCGATGGCGGCGACCAGACCGAGGAGGGTCCCGACCGTGCGGGCCATGCCGCGCCGGAACGTCTCGGCCGTGGTGGACGCACCGGTGAAGGTGATGAACGCCGCCAACGCGGCCCAGTAGTACCGCTGGGGCGAGATGAGCTGCCCGGCCACCATCGCGATCGCAGCGGCCACGGCGGCCTGGATCGCCTGCCGGGTGGTGAAGCGCAGCCGCCCCGGACTCCACCAGCGGCTGGTGTCGCCGCCGGACACGGCCGCCGTGGCGACGGCGGCGCTGCCCGGCAGGTTGCCACCGAACAGGCGCACGACCGGCTCGAAGCCGAACTCGTCGTCGGGCGTCCCCGTACTGGTCGCCCGCGCCGCCTGCAGGATCCGGCCGCTCACCCAGTCGGTCACGGTGTCCAGCAGCAGGGTGCCCGCGTTGACGAGGCGCCGGACGGCCGGGATGGCGTTGTGCGGGGGCTGCGCCAGCAGCGCGAACTGGTGCCGGGCCTGGTCGAGCTCGCCCCAGCCGAGCGCCCGCAGAGCCGGCCGGATCGCCTCGACGGTCTCCGGTGCCGGCGGGGCCGGACCGCCGTTCTCGAGCAGCTGGGCGAGGTCGACCGCGGCGCTGGCGACCTCGTCGACGGCGATCTCCAGGTCGACGAGCCACCGGCGCAGGGTCCCCGGCGCCACGCCGGTGGGCAGGGCGCGCCGCTCGGAGAGCTGGCCGTCGAACAGCAGCGACACCTCCGAGACCCGCACGAGGTCTCGTCGGAGGTCCCGGACCCGCCGGCCGGACGTGGGGTCGTCCAGGACCTCGAGCGAACTGGACACCACGGCGCGCGCCCGGGCCCGCAGGGCCTGGACGGTGCGGCGCAGGCGGGCCTCCGGGTCGTCGTAGAGCACCGTCACGAGCAGCACGCAGACCCAGATGCTGCTCACCAGGACCGCGACGAGCAGACCGGGCAGGGCGCTCACCGGCGCCCGGAGGAACATCGAGAAGAAGTACGCCTGCCAGGCGATGAAGCCCCACGTGAACCATCGCGTGCCGAACCGGCGGACCCAGACGGCCAGGAAGCTGACGACGACGAAGCAGCCGAGCGAGAGGGGCCGGACCGGGGCGGCGAGGACGGCCACGGTGGCCGAGAGCGCTGCCGCGACGGGTGTGCCCGCCGTGACCTGCAGGATCGTGGTGCGCCGGGTCTCGCGGATCATGGTGGCCGCGTTCATCGCGAGGACACAGCCGAGCAGGACGTGGAGCAGCAGGGTCGGCCCGCTCACGCCGGACAGCCGCGCCACCGCATACTGGACGGCTGCGGTCGTCGCGACGGCAACCGCGGCGCGGGTGCCCTGTCTCAGGCGGCTCAGTCCCGGGTCGGACCCGATCAGGCGGTCCCGCGCGTCGCGCAGCTCCTCCCGGGCCGTGGTCCGGCCGCGGGCGATCAGGCCCTGGCGCCAACGAGCGGTGACGACAGCGGTGGAGTCCACGAGGCCAACCTACAAAGCCGGAGACGGGCGCATGCGTCTGCGGGCCGGACGCGCGGGACCGCTCCGGTCGCGTCCGGCCCCGCCGCGGCTCAGCGGTAGTTGGTGAACTGCAGGGCGACGTCGAGGTCGTCCTTGCCGCGCAGCAGGTTCTGGACCGCCTGGAGGTCGTCGCGGCTCTTGGACTGGACCCGCAGCTCCTCGCCCTGGATCTGGGACTTGACACCCTTGGGGCCCTCGTCGCGGATGATCTTGCCGATCTTCTTGGCGACCTCCTGGGAGATACCCTCCCTGAGCGGGATGTCGAGGCGGTACTCCTTGCCGGACAGCTTCGGCTCCTCGGGCACGTCGAGGTGCTTCAGGCTCACCTTGCGCTTGACCAGCCACGTCTGCAGGACGTCCAGGACGGCGAGGGCCCGCTCGGGGGTGTTGGCCTTGATCAGGATGGCGTCCTGGCCGGACTGCTCCAGGACCGCCCCGACGTTCTTGAAGTCGTAGCGGGTACCGACCTCGCGGGCTGCGCTGTGGACCGCGTTGGCGACCTCCTGCCGGTCGATCTTGCTGACGATGTCGAAGCTGCTGTCGGCCATGGTGCCTGCGCCTCCGGGTGCGTTGGTGGGGTCGTATGCCGTCTGGTACAGCATCCTTCCACGGCCGCCGCAAGCGGCGGCGGGCCTATCCGGCGGTCCGTGACGTGACGGCCCCGAACTGGCAGCCCAGCAGGTGCTCGGTGACCAGCCGGGCCAGCTCGGGCTGGCGCAGGATCGTCTGGTGGCCCCAGCTGGGCAGCACCGCCCCAGCGACGCCCTCGTGCGACACCCGCGGCGCGACCACGTCGTGGGCCGCGTCCACGACGAGCCACTGGACGCCCTCCGTCGACCGCAGCGGCGGCAGTCCGGCAAGGAGCTCGGCGCCCGGACGCATCTGCGCACCCGCCGCGCCGACCGCGGCATACGCGAAGGCGCTGCCCCGGTGCGGGGTGGCGACCGTGACCACCCCCCAGGCCTCGGTCGCCAGCCCGAGCCGCTGCACGGCATACCGGACGACGAGACCACCCAGGCTGTGGCCGACGAGATGGACCCGGCCCTCACCGGTCCGGTCCATCGCCTCGTGCGCGGTCCGGTGCAGCTGGGCGCCGATCTCGGGGATGGCGGCGGAGAGGGTGTTGTAGCGCAGCGTGAAGACGTTGGCGAACCCGGCCCCGTGCAGCTGTCGGACCACGGTCGACCAGGTCGTCGTGCTGCCCAGGTAGCCGTGGACGAGCAGCACGGGCACCGTGGAACGGGTGTCGTGCCGCGGGACCTCCGACCGTGGGACCGCGACCAGGTCGGCGGTGCGGGGTGCCTGGACGGCGGCGCGCAGTCCGCGGGCGCCCGCCGCGAGGCCGACCAGCTCGCCGAAGGGGGCCAGCACCGTGGGCAGCGCGCCTGCCACCGACTCCCCCCACACGATGTCCTCCCCACCCCGGTCCGCTGTGACCTGTCCTCCCTGAACGGAGTCGGGTGGGCGCGTTCTGAGACATCAGCGGCTCGGGCGTCTCGCGGCGGCCGGCGTCCGGGGAGCTGATTCGGGTTCTGTGCGCGGGCTTGCTATCCTTCCATCCGCACCGAGGCGGGTTGCCCGAGCGGCCAATGGGAGTGGACTGTAAATCCATCGCGAAAGCTTCGAAGGTTCGAATCCTTCACCCGCCACCCAGTGCTCGACAAGGGCCTCTGACCAGCACGTATGCCGGTCAGGGGCCCTTCTCCATGTCCCCGGCAATGTCCGGCTGTGAACGGTCAGATCCGGCCGTTTGCGGCCATCCGTGCCGAAATAGTGCTGAAATTTGGCGGCTACGGAGCCGGGTGGGGCGTCGTCGGATCACCGACCAGCCCCGCCAGACGCCAATGTCTTCGAACCGTCGTGATCTTGACCCATTCCGGGTTCAGGTGCCGGAGGCCATGTAGGCGGCGAGGATGTAGTTGGGGTGCCGGTCCAGGTTCTTGCGGGCCCGGTCGTAGCGCATGGTGGTGCGGGGGTCGGCGTGCCGGGCGGCGATCTGGACGTCGCGGAGGTCGAAGCCGGCGTCGAGCATGGTGGTGACGAAGGTGTGTCGCAGCATGTGTGGGTGCATCCGGGCTGCGTGGACGCGGCCGGCCTCGGCGAGGCGGTGCAGGCGGCGGGTGGCGCAGTGCCGGTCCATTCGCGTCAGTCGCCGGGTTCGCAGGATCGGGCCGGTGGCGCGGTGGTCGACGGCGCGTTCGATGGCGCGGGCGACCGCGGGCGGTAGCGGGGTCAGGACGATCTTGTCGCCTTGGGGTGGACCTTCAGGACGCCGTGGCCGTGTTCTTCGCCGAGGTCTTCGATGTTGGCCCCGCAGGCTTCGAAGATTTGCAGCCCGAGCAGGCCGAGCATGGCGACCAGGGCGAAGTCGTTGAGGTTGGGGACTGGCGGGCGGTGGCCAGCATGGCCTCGAAGTGCAGGTGGGTCAGGCCCAGGGTGGGTGATTCGGGGGGCACGTTGGGGCGGCGGACGTACTCGGCGGGTGAGTGGGCCAGCACCTGGTCGATGACGCAGGTGCGGTAGAACCCCGGCCACGACGGCCATCGGCCGGCTGACGGTCGAGGGCTTGTACCGGCGGACTTCCTGCATCCACCGCACGTACAGCTCGACGTGGGGGCGTTGCGCGGCCAGCGGGTCGAGCCCACGCTCGTGGCACCAGGTGAGGTAGGCGCGTAGGTCGGAGTCGGTGTGCACCCTGCACTGGCCCTTGAACCGGGCCAGGTAAGCCGCGACCGCGCGACGCAGCCGGTCCGCCAACGGCGGCAGGACGATCGGGATCAAGATCTGCTCTGAAGTAACCATTCCGCAGCGTCCGCCCGCTGCCTCCTCAGGTCAATCGATACGGCGCATCGCGGATGAGCGGTAAACCGCCGCGCGAGTCCTGGCTACAGGAGTGCTCGCGCCGACGGGTGTGACGAGGAATGCCCGCCAGTGGGTAGGCCGCGATGCCGTGCTGATAGCAGGCGAACGTCCGGGCGTCGAACAGGAGCCTCCACTGCGAAGAGTTCTAGCGGCAGCATGGACAGGCGGGCGATGGGTCCACCAGCGAGAGTTGGGGGCTGGCCCCTGGCGGCTGTTTCATACTTGCCTTGACGGTTAAATAACTATCTGGTTTAGTGATGGCATGACCGTGATGACTACCGACCAGCTCGACGTAGCGTTCATGGCGTTGGCCGACCCGACCCGAAGGGCGATCGTGGCGCGCCTGGCCCACGGCGACGCAACGGTCACCGAGCTGGCCGAACCCTTCTCGATCTCGATGCCGGCGGTCTCGAAACACCTGAAGGTTCTGGAGCGCAGCGGACTGATCACCAGGTCTCGGCAGGCCCAGACCCGGCCATGCCACCTCGAGCGCGAGCCGCTCGACGCGGCCATCGACTGGATCGAGACCTCCCGTCAGCTGTGGAACGCGCGCTTCGACCAGCTCGAGGCGCACCTTCACGCCGTCCAGGCCACCCCACCCAAGAAGGGCACTTCCCGATGAATGATGGCACCGCCAGGCACACCCGCGTCTTCTC
>JAICMC010000173.1 GCA_025929465.1 Nostocoides sp. | reverse complement strand
TCGAGCAGGCCGTCGGCGCAGTGTTCGCCGGCCATCTCAAGCTGGCCGCGGCCGGCGGTTTCGTCACAAGCGTGGGCGGGTTCGACACCCAGCCGGTGTCGCTGCCAGCCAACGACGTCGGCTACAACCTGCTGGCCACCCGGATGACGGCCGCGGTCGCCCGACTTCGCGGCTACGACATCAGCAACCCCCAGATCCGCTCGGCGGTCCTGCTCAGCCTCGTCGGCGCCGACGCCGACGACCTGCTCGCCAAGGCCGGCGTCCTTGCGCCGACTTCCGGGGCGCTGACCAACCTGGCGGCCCAGCGGCTGCCCGGACCGGCGCTCATGGTGCTCAACAAGGCGGTCGGCTTCCGGCTGCTCACGACCGCGGGCAAGCGGACGTTCGGCCGGTTCGGCCGCAAGGTCCCGCTCGTCGGCGGGGTCGTCGGAGCGGGCATGGACGGATGGCTGCTGCACCGGATCGCGGAGAACGCCCGGGGCGAGTTCCCGCCGGTCACCCAGCAGCTCACGGCGGACCCGCACGGGTCCTGAGTGCACCCGGCATACGGGAATCCGGGCTGCCCGCGGCTCGTTCGACGTACGGTGACCAGTGGGGCAGTCCCGCTGGCGTCAGTGATCTGAAGGAGTCGACATGGCCGTTCGCAACCGGGTGTCGATGGTGCGCAACCTCGGCAACGCCATCCGCATCGCCACCCGTCCCGGGTCGCCGAGCCTGTCCCAGCGGGCCGCGGCCCTGCCGCGGATGGTGCGGGCCACCCTGTCGGGCGAGTACGACGGCACCAGTGTGCTGCGCCTGACCGCCCTGGCCGGTGCCGCCGCCTACGTCGTGTCGCCGGTCGACCTGCTCCCCGAGGGGCTGCTCGGGGTCTTCGGGCTCGCCGACGATGCAATGGTGCTGTCCTGGCTGGCGGCCAACCTCGTCACCGAGACCGAGGACTTCCTCGCCTGGGAGAAGGGTGTGGCCGCCTCCACCACTGCCAGCAGCACGGTGCCCGGCCACGTGCTGTAACCCTTCGCGGGGGCGGGCAGGGAACCCGTCGGCGCGCGGCGGCTGGTTGTCCACACCCGTGCACGCCTGCGGCGTCGTCCACAGATGTGGTCAGCGCCGGCGCTGGCGCTGGCGTCGTCGGGGGCCCCGGCCGAGGGTGGGTCCATGGACACCATCACCGTCGGCGGCACGGCCGACCTCGCCGTCACCATCCCCTACCAGCTCGGATACCACCCGGGACAGTCGCTCGTCGTCGTCGGCCTCACCGGCAGCAGGGTCCTGGGCATCATGCGCCTCGACCTGGTCGAGCCGGACCGCCCAGACGTCGGGGCCGAGGCGCTGCGCACCTTCGCCCGGATCGGTGCCGACGGTGTCCTCATGGTCGCGTTCGAGTCTCGGCCCAGCGAGGGCGCGTCCCTGCTGCGCTCCTTCCGCGCCGGTGCCTCCGCCCATGGGCTTGCCGTCCGGGACTGCGTCGTGGTCCGCGGCGGACAGTGCTTCGTGGTCAGCGCGACCGGGCATACGCGCGGCCGCGGTCGCGCGCTCCCCGATGCCAGCCGGGTTCCTGCGATCGCCGAGTTCGTCGCACGGGGCCGCTCGCCGCTGGCCGACCGACAGTCACTCACGGCGCTCGTGGAGTGCGACGGCTCCGCGCTGTCCCGGCAGGTCGGCTCGCGGGTGGCCGACCTGGTCGGGCCGACCGGTCTGCCCGGTGCCGCGCTGACCGACCTGGACGACCCCCGGATCACCGCCGACTCCGTCCGGGCGTGGCACCTGCTGCTGGCCGACCGGGCCGGACCGGTCAGGGCGGATCTGCTCGCCTCCGCCCTGGTCGGACTGCGGGACCGGGGGTGGCGGGACGGACTGCTGGCGTGGCTGTGCCCCGACACCCTGCCCCTGGACGAGGTGCGCGCCGAGGTGCTGGCCGACCTGGCGGTCATCCCGCGACCTGCTCACGGCGACCGGGAGCAGGTGTCCGCCGGCGCCGGCGCCGGCGCCGGCGAGCGGCCGACCGGCGACGTCGGCTCGCAGCAGGTCTCGGGTGAGGGCCTGGTCGGCTCCGGCGTGGCGTCCGGGGAGGGGACCGCGCGACGCCTCCTCTCGTGGTGTCGGCTCCTTCCCGACGACACCGACGAGGTGGCGGCGGCCGCCCTCACCGTCGCGGCCCACGTCCTGTGGTGCGACGGTGACGGCACGCTCGCCTCCGTCGCCCTGGCGCGGGCGCTCCGGGTCGCCCCGCACTACCGCCTGGCGGTGCTGCTCGACCAACTCGTGGCCGCGGGTGTCCGGGCCTGCGATGCCGCGCCGGGCCGGTCCGGTCCCGACGTCGGTCACGCCGCGTGACACTGCTGGCGGTGCGTGTCAGGCTGTGGACAGGGAGCCGGCTGGGGCCGGCTCGGGCCTATCATCGAGCCAGGTCATGAGTTCCAGCGCCAAGCCCCGGCTCGCTGGGCGGCAACCCTCCTCGCGGCTGGGGTGCCCCGGGTGATGACCTGGTCTCGTGGCCCAGCGAGGCAAGCGCGACGCGAGGACCCCATCGACGATGACCGTGACGGCCGACCCCCGAACTGCCGGGCCCGTGTGGCGTCCCGGCGATGACCCCGGGCACCGCCAGTTCGTCGAGGTCGGGGAGATCGACCTGGAGACCGGAGGAGCGCTGCCCGCGGTGACCGTCGCCTACGAGACGTGGGGGACTCTCAACGAGGCAGGTGACAACGCGGTGCTCGTCGAGCACGCGCTCACCGGTGACAGCCACGTGAGCGGGCCGGCCGGAGCCGGCCACCCCACCGCAGGATGGTGGGAGGGACTGGTCGGGCCCGGGGGCCCGCTGGACTCCGACCGCTGGTTCGTCGTGGCGAGCAACGTGCTCGGCGGCTGCCAGGGCACGACCGGTCCCTCGACGCTCGGCCCCGACGGTCGGCCGTGGGCCGGGCGGTTCCCCTTCGTGACCATCCGCGACCAGGTGGAGGTCGAGGCCCGGCTCACCGATCGTCTCGGCATCGCGGCCTGGGCAGCGGTGATCGGGGGGTCGATGGGTGGTATGCGGGTGCTGGAGTGGGCCGTGACCCATCCGGACCGGGTCCGCTCGGCGATCGTCCTGGCCAGTACGGCCTACGCGACCGCCGACCAGATCGCCTGGTGCCATCCCCAGCTGCTGGCCATCGAGGGCGATCCGGACTATCGCGGCGGTGACTACTACGGCACCGGTCGGGCGCCGGACACGGGTCTGGGCATCGCTCGACGGATCGCGCACATCACCTACCGGTCCGACCCCGAGCTGGACCACCGGTTCGGTCGCGACGCCCAGGGCCCGGACAGTCCCGTCGGCGGCGGGGGCCGGTTCACCGTGGAGAGCTACCTGGACCATCACGCGGGCAAGCTGGTGGGCCGGTTCGACGCCAACTCCTACCTCACCCTCACCCGAGCGATGAACTCCCACGACGTGGGACGCGGGCGCGGGGGGGTGGCCGCGGCCCTGGCCACGGTCAGGGCGCGGACGCTCGTCGTGAGCGTCGACAGCGACCGGCTGTACCCGCCCCGCCTGTCGGCCCAGATCGCAGCCGCCGTCCCCGGCGCCACCCTGGCCGAGATCCAGTCCGAACACGGCCACGACGGCTTCCTGCTCGAGGCGTCCCAGGTCGGGGACCTGCTCCTCCACCACCTCCGGACGCACGCCTCGTCCCAGATCCGGTAGCGTCTGCGAGACGGTCCACTGTCGGACCGTGGGCAACATCCAGGAGGCTCAGGTGTCCATCGTCGTCGGTTACATCCCCACCCGGGAGGGTCGCGCAGCCTTGGTCCGCGCCGCCGAGGAGTGCCTGCTCCGACAGACCAGCCTGACGGTCATCAACAGCCAGCGGGGCAGCTCCTTCGACGCCGACGAGGCGGTTCGTTTCGAAGAGGAGCTGCACCGGGTGCAGGCCCAGCTCGACGAGGCGGGCATCACCCACGCGGTGCGGCAGCTGGTTCGCGGCAAGGAGCCGGCCGAGGACCTCATCGCCGTCGCCGAGGAGGAGCAGGCCGACTTCATCGTCATCGGTCTGCGACGCCGCACGCCGGTCGGCAAGCTGATCCTGGGCTCCAACGCACAGCGGATCCTGCTCGAGGCGCCCTGTCCCGTGCTCGCCGTGAAGGCCGTCGACTGACCGAACCGGTGTGCGGTCCATCGCACACGTTCGCACCCGCTGGGCCGCGGAACGTCCCATGGGGTCCGAGGCGTTTATAATGTGTATATCGAGTCCGGTCAAGCCCTCATGATCAGCACGGTCCACCGTCATCAGCCGGACTCCGAGCCCCCAACACAGCCGGTCCTCGGTTCGTCGTGCCCGCGCCCCCGGCGCGGCCACGCACCGAGGTCCGGTTCCGCGATGAAAGGTTGCCGGTGTCCGTGTCCAGCAAGTCCACGGGTTCTGCCCCTGCACTGCCCACCGAGTTCTCCCACCCAGCCCTCCAGGCGGTCATCAGGAAGGGCCGCACCGCCGGGGTGGTCGACGGGGAGACGGTCGGGGCGGCCATCGCCGCGTCGGGCATCAAGCCGACCCGGGCCAAGGCCGTGCTGCGTGCCCTGGCCGACCACGGCATCGAGGTGACGGTCGACGCACCGGCCAAGAAGGCGGCGTCCGGCAGACGGACCACACCGGCAACCTCCACCACCGGAGCGGCCGGCAGCACCGCCAAGAAGGTGACCTCGACGCGCACGTCGGCGCCGACCACGACCAAGGCTGCGTCGAGCCGGACCGCGACGACCAAGACGACGGCGACCAAGACGACGGCGAGCAAGACGACGCCGACCACGTCGACGGCGAGCAGGGACACCGACGCCGAGCAGGCGGCGTCCCCCGCCAAGGCCGCGACGGCCCAGAAGACGACGACGACCAGGGCGGCCGGTGCTCGGGTCGCCGCAGCTGCGGCGTCGCCCGCGGCGGCGACGCCGGCGAAGCGGGTCGCCAGGAAGGCGCCGGCCAAGAAGGCCGTCGCTGCCGGCCAGGCCCCCAGCACTGATGCCGACGAGGAGGTGGAGGACGACGAGGACCTGACCGTTGACGACATCGCGGCGCTGGTCCCCGCCTCCGGCGAGGACTCGGACGACGACGAGCCCACGGCGGCCAAATCGGGGGACGAGGACAACGAGTCGGCCGGCTTCGTCATCCGCGACGACGACGAGGAGGATGCCCCGGCCCAGCAGGTCGTGACCGCGGGCGCCACGGCCGACCCGGTCAAGGACTACCTCAAGCAGATCGGCAAGGTGGCGCTCCTCAACGCCGAGCAGGAGGTCGAGCTCGCCAAGCGGATCGAGGCCGGGCTGTTCGCCGAGGAACGGCTCAACTCCGGCGACAAGATGGAGATGAAGCTCAAGCGTGAGCTGTGGTGGATCGCCCAGGACGGCAAGAAGGCCAAGAACCACCTCCTGGAGGCCAACCTGCGCCTCGTCGTCTCCCTCGCCAAGCGCTACACCGGGCGCGGCATGCTGTTCCTGGACCTCATCCAGGAGGGCAACCTCGGCCTGATCCGGGCGGTGGAGAAGTTCGACTACACCAAGGGCTACAAGTTCTCGACGTACGC
>JAICMC010000167.1 GCA_025929465.1 Nostocoides sp. | reverse complement strand
GGGGCGGTTTGCCGCGTGTCGGGTGCTCGGTGCCCGGCCGGTTTGGACTGAGCACCGGACACGCCGTGTTCTGCGGGCCGGGCGGGGCGGTTTGCCGCGTGTCGGGTGTTCGGTGCCCGGCCGGTTTGGACTGAGCACCGGACACGCCGTGTTCTGCGTGGCGGGGCGGGTCGGTATGCCGCGTGTCGGGTGTTCGGTGCCGAAGCGGGCGCGGACCGAGGGCAGAGGTCGAGCAGGACCGCGTCGACCGCGGCACACGGCGGGATGTGGGACGCTGCTCCGGACGACTTCACCTCGGCCGGACGGAGACCCCATGCGGGTACACATCGGTGGCGACCACGCGGCATACGACATGCACCAGGACCTGCTGGCGTTCCTCGAGCAGGAGGGTCACGAGGTGACCAACCACGGCGCGTTCGGTTTCGACGCCGAGGACGACTACCCGGTCTTCGTGCTGCGCTGCGCCGAGGCCGTCGCGGCGGACCCGACCTCCCTCGGCATCGTGCTGGGAGGCTCGGGCAACGGCGAGCAGATCGCGGCCAACAAGGTCAAAGGCGTCCGTGCGGCCCTGTGCTACGACGAGGAGCTGGCCCGGCTCGCGCGGGAGCACAACAACGCCCAGGTCATCTCCATCGGCGGCCGGGAGACCTCCCTGGAGCAGGCGAGGGGCATGGTGAAGGTGTTCCTCGCGACGCCGTTCTCCGGCGTCGAGCGGCACGCCCGCAGGATCGCCATGATGGAGCGCTACGAGCAGGACGGCACCCTCCCCGACCTGCCCGCCTGACTCCGCGACCGCCCCCGGTCGAGGCGCCGCGGACTCCGCGAACACGGTGGGTGGAGGGCTCCGGCGCATTGTGACGTGGGGACCCCGGGCACTGGGTTAGGGTCGGTCCGACCAACCGCACCGCAGAGCGGACTGATGATCCCCGCAAGGCCGATCCGTGACTCCATCACCCCCTTCGCCGCACGTCGTGATCCGACATCGGCGTCGAGACAGCGCCCGCCGCTTCCAGCGCCGGCTCGGGCTGGTGCTGGGGCCTGTCCGCAGGCACCTGACCTTGGCGTGGCTGGTCGGCCTTGTGGCCCTCGTGACGGCCATCGGGCTGTTCCAGCTGGCCTCCCCCGGTCGGCTGCCCGTCGTCTCGCTGATCAGCCCGCTCATCGTCCTGGCGGGACTGTTCCTGCGCCCCCTGCCCGCCGTCCTCTTCTACTGCTACCTGCTCGGGTGGACCATCTTCACGAGCGTCGTGGGCGACGCCTCGGTCCGGGTGTGGGGCTGGGGCCTGGGCGCCCAGCTCGTCGTCATGGGCTTCATGCTGTGGGTGTCGGCCTCGCGGGACCGGCTCGGGGTGACCGGGGTCGCCGGTGAGCAGATGTTCGTCGACCTGCGCGACCGGCTGCGGGCCGGCGGCGAGCTGCCTCCGCTGCCCCCCGGCTGGTATGCCGAGGCGGCGCTGAACTCGGCCTACGGAAACTCGTTCTCGGGCGACTTCATGCTGGCCACCCTGTCCCGCGACGGCAAGCACCTGGAGATCGTCCTCGTCGACGTGAGCGGCAAGGGGACCGCAGCCGGGACGCGCGCCCTGCTGCTGTCCGGCGCCTTCGGCGGCCTGCTCGGCTCGGTCCGCCCCGAGGAGTTCCTCGTCGCGGCCAACAAGTACCTTCTGCGCCAGGAGTGGGACGAGGGGTTCGCCACCTGCGTGCACCTCGCCGTCGACCTGGTCACCGGAGAGTTCGACCTGGGCTGCGCGGGGCACCCGCCGGCCGCCCAGTACCTGGCGGGGTCCGGCCGCTGGTCCCTGCTGGAGGGCACCAGCGGGCCGTTGCTCGGCGTGGTCGAGGCCGCGACGTTCCAACGCTTCAAGGGCCAGCTCGGGCACCGCGACGCGGTCCTGCTCTACACCGACGGCGTCATCGAGAACCGCGCGCACGACCTCGCCGACGGCGTCGACCGGATGCTCGGCGTCGCCGCCAGCAAGGCCGGCGGTTTCCGGGGGCTGCCCGCCGAGATCTGCCGGGCGGCCCGGTCGGGGGACGGTGACGACCGCGCCGTCGTCCTCGTGGCATGGGACTGACGACCGACCGATGACCCGGACCGACCTCGACCGACCGACCTGGGTCCGTTCGTATGCCGGGCGCCACGGTCGCCGCTCGGCCCTCACCGACGAGCGACTGGCCCGGTTCCTGCCCGTGCGCGGCATACCGGACGGGCCGCTGGACCCCGTCGCGGTCTTCGGCCGGGCGGCGCCGCTGGTCCTGGAGATCGGCTGCGGCCACGGTGCGGCAGCCATCGCCTACGCCGTCGCACACCCGGGGCAGGACGTGCTGGCCGTCGACGTCCACCAGCCCGGTGTCGCTCGGATGCTTGCGGCAGCCGACGCGACCGGGGTCGAGAACCTGCGGGTCCATCTGGGCGACGCCGTGCGGCTGCTCACCGACCAGGTCGCGCCCTCCTCCCTTGCAGCGGTGCACCTCTTCTTCCCCGACCCGTGGCCCAAGGTCAAGCACGCCAAGCGCCGCTTCGTGACGGCACACACCCTCCAGCTGGTCCAGGACCGTCTCGTCCCCGGGGGCCATCTGCTCGTCGCGACCGACCAGGGCCGGTATGCCGCGCACGTCCTTGCCGAGCTCGCCCGCCACGGTGGCTACGACGTCGTCGTGGGGGAGCGGCCGGCGTGGCGGCCCACCGACGGGTTCGAGGCCAAGGGGCTCGCCGCCGGCCGGTCGATCACCGAGATCCGGGCGACAGCGGTCACCGAAGCCCCGTTCCGTCGGGGTAGCCGGATTTGAACCGGCGGCCTTCCGCTCCCAAAGCGGACGCGCTACCAACCTGCGCCATACCCCGTCACCCGTGCGGCCGGAAGCGATTTCCCCGGCCGTGAGGGCGGGCATTAGGCTAACGCGTGCTCTGCGGCCGGTTGGTTGCGGGGCGTGCGGGCGTAGCTCAATGGTAGAGCCCCAGTCTTCCAAACTGGCTACGCGAGTTCGATTCTCGTCGCCCGCTCCGCCCGGGTGAGGCCGTTCCGCGATGCGAAACGGGTCCCACCCTCCCGTCCCGTCCCTCCGCAGGAGCTGCCCGCGACATGTCCGGACACCAGCGCCTGGCAACCGTCTTCATCACCGCCAGCGTCGCGGTCGTCGACGCCGGACGGCTGCTCGTGGTCCGCAAGCGCGGCACCGACCGGTTCATGCTGCCCGGCGGGAAGCTCGAGCCGGGGGAGTCCGCGCTGGCCGCTGCCCTGCGCGAGGCCGAGGAGGAGGTCGGACTCGTCCTCCACGCCGACGACGTGGAGGTCCTCGGCCACTGGCGGTCCCCGGCGGCCAACGAGCCGGGGGCGATCGTCGACTCGGTCGTCCACGTTCTGGAGCGGACGGTCCAGGTCCAGCCACGCGCCGAGATTGCCGAGCTGGCCTGGGTGCCGGTCGCCGAGGATGACGAGCGGGGCACCGGTCGGCAGCTGCTCGCGCCGCTGACGGTGGAGCACGTCCTGCCGGCACTGCGGGACCGGGGGTGCGGCTCCCGCTGACCAGTGCGAAGCGGCCCGTCACCGGCGAGGGTGGCGGGCCGCTCCCACGGTGCGCTCCCACGGTGCGCTCCCGCGGCCGCTCCCACGGGCCGCTCCCCACGGTGCGACCCCATGGGCCGCGTCGCGGAGCCGCCGAACCGTCAGAAGGCGCTGGTTCCGTTCGGGGTGCCGAGGCCGGTGGGCCCGTCCCACCCGGTCTTGGCGGAGCACCAGGATGCGCAGGAGCCGTTGCTGCCGGACGTCACGTCGAACAGGCCGCTCGGGTGGGCGTAGGGGATGGTGTTGGCGTAGCCCGCCGTGTTGCCGGACAGCGCGTAGACCGAGGCCACGATCGGCGAGGACAGGCTGGTGCCGCCGTACTGCGCCCACGAGGAGGAGCTGGCGCTCGTCGGCGCATAGACGGCCAGCCCGGTCGCCGGGTCGGCCACCGCCGAGACGTCTGCCATGGCGCGGCCTGAGCAGCTGGTCATGGCCGTAGTCTGCCCGGCCGGGTGGCTGTTGAGGGAGGAGCAGCCGGAGCCGGCGCCGCTCCAGACCGTCTCGGTCCAGCCACGAGCGTTGGACGAGGTCAGCAGCGACGTGCCGCCGACCGCGGTCACGTACGTGGACGAGGCCGGGTAGCTGGCGCCCGCGTACCCGTCGTCACCCGTCGAGGCGGTCACGGCCACGCCGGAGTGCCTGTAGTAGCGTCCGTAGGTCGAGTCGGCCGCGTCCCCGCCGCCGTAGCTGTTCGAGATGGCCACCACCCCTGGACGGGCCGCGGCGGTGTTCACCGCGGTGCCGAGGTTGGCGAACGACGCGGTACTGGCCTGGACGAGCAGGATCTTGCAGGAGGGGCACGCGGCGGACACGGCGTCGAGGTCGAGCGCCTGCTCCTGGGCCCATCCGACGTTCGTCCTCGGCAGCTTGCTGCCCCCGGTCTGGTTGACGATGGTGAGGCATCCGTTGGCGCGGGTGCAGGCCGTCAGGCCGAACTGGGCACGGTAGGTCCCAAGGTCCCGCTCGGCGTTGGGGTAGCCGTAGGCGTCGACGATGGCGACCGTGCGGCCGCCCGCGGACAGTCCGGTCAGCTTGTAGGCGCTCCGGATGTCGGTGGGGGTCTTGCCGGAGATGGACCGTGGGGTGATTGCCACCCCCGACGGGCTGACGGCGACGCCGTGGTCGTCGACCAGCCGGAGCGCGTCGCAGGCTGCGAAGTGTGCTGCCGGCGCGGAGCAGGCGCGCTGGGCGTGAGCGTTGTGGTGGCTCGACGCCGGGGCTGCGTATGCCGCACTCGAGGTGAGCGCGGCCGTCCCGAGGGCGGCAGCCAGGGCTGCAGCGGCAGCCAGGAGCTTGGTTGGCATGGAGGGTCCTTCCGGGTGGAGAGGGTTCGTGGCAGTGGGTGCCACGGACGCCACTCAACTCCGTTCACGTCGTGCCGTCATCCGGAGCAGGGCCTGCGCGGCAAATCGGCGAAGGATTGGCGGTCTCGCGAGCAGGAAATGGCCAGGATCCATGACATTTGTCATGGGCGTCGACGGTCCATTCGCGCCCCCTCGGAACATGCGGCACGGCTCCGCGCGATTCGGGGGCACAGGCCCTCGGCGGTTAGCATGAACGCCACCATCCCCACCGTCCCCCTTCCCTTGGAGTGCCCGCAGTGAAGAGCGCCGTCGAGACCCTCAACCCGACCCGGGTCAAGCTGACCGTCGAGGTCCCGTTCGAGGAGCTCAAGCCCAGCCTGGACGCGGCCTACGCGACCATCGGCAGCCAGATCCAGGTGCCCGGCTTCCGCAAGGGCAAGGTCCCGGCCCGGATCATCGACCAGCGGGTCGGTCGCGGCGCGGTCGTCCAGGAGGCGGTCAACGAGGCGCTGCCGCAGTTCTTCGGTCAGGCCGTCGAGGAGAACGAGGTGCGTGCCATCGGTCGCCCCGAGGTGGACGTCACCGAGGTGCCACTGGAGTCCGGCCAGCAGCTCGTCTTCACCGTCGAGACCGACGTGCGTCCGACGATCACCTTGCCGGACCTGTCCGGTATCGCCGTCCAGGTCGATGTGGCGACCGCCACCGACGCCGACATCGAGGAGCGGCTGACCGACCTGCAGACCCGCTTCGGGACCCTCGTCGGCGTCGAGCGGGCTGCCGAGACGGGAGACTTCGTCTCGATCGACCTGTCGGCGAGGATCGGCGAGGAGGAGATCGACTCGGTCACCGGTGTCTCCTACGAGGTCGGCTCGGGCAACATGCTGGAGGGCATCGACGACGCGCTCGTCGGCATGTCTGCCGGTGAGGCCAAGGACTTCTCGGCGCCGCTGGCGGGCGGGGACCACGCGGGCGAGTCGGGCGC
>JAICMC010000166.1 GCA_025929465.1 Nostocoides sp. | reverse complement strand
GCCGCGCGGCGGCCCCGGCACTCTTCGGGCCGAGCCTGGGCAGCACCGGCGCCAACCGGGCATCCGCCACAGCCCGGTCCTCCCGGGTCAACGCCGCGGTGCCCTGCACCACCTTGGTCGCGACCCACTCCGACACCTGTCCGTGGGTGAGCAGCCCGTGCAGGAGCGGCATCTCCAGCACCAGGGCCTCGGCCAGGCCCAGGTGCTGGTCCCCGCGGTTCGGGCACTCCCGCCGCGCCAACGCGACCATCCCGGCCACCCCCCGCCCGGCCCGGCGCCGGGACGGGCACCGGTCACCCTCCGGCGTCCCATCAGCGGACCGGGCATGAGGAGGTTGCGGGTCGTCGGCGTGCGCCGCCCGGTGCGAGGCGTCGAAGGCCACCGTCACCCGCGCCTGCGCGGCCCCCGCGCCACCCTTCAGCTCCTCCAACGCCGTGACCACCCCCAACCGGTCCGCATCCGACCACCCGGCACCGTCCACCCCGGCCAGGTCCGACACGAGGGCACGCACCCGCTCCGCCGGCGACGTGGTCGGCGGCGGAGCGCTGACCGTGATCCCCTCCATCCCCCTATTCGAACACATGTCGGAGACATTTGGAAGCCCCTCCGCCAACCAATTTCGTTTGGTACCAACACTTCTCAAGTTCGCCGACGACGGCTTCCCGGAGAGCCAGACCGGGATGGGCGGCGACGTGCTGCCCGTCCTGACCGCGCGGCGTGGACCGCCACGATCTGGCCGTCCTTGATGGGCTCCAAGACACCTTCTGCATACTGACCACCGTGACTGACGCACCCGATCCCACGGCTCCCGTCCACGCCGCCGACCAGTGGGACTCCCGGTACAACGAGCTGGACCAGGTCTGGAGCGGCAACCCCAACGCCGCCCTCGTCGCCGAGCTGGCCGGCTCTCCTACCGGCACTGCGCTCGACATCGGGTGCGGCGAGGGCGCGGACGCCATCTGGCTCGCCGGACAGGGCTGGCAGGTCACCGCGATCGACGTCTCAGCCGTCGCCATCGGCCGCGCCCGGCAGGCCGGGTCCGCCGCTCGGGTCGTCGTCGACTGGCAGGTCACCAGCCTCGCCCGTATGCCGTTCGACACGCGTCCGTTCGACCTGGTCACCGCGTTCTACCCGACCCTGCTCAAGGCCGGCGGTGAGGACCTCGACCGGCTCCTCAGCTCGGTAGCGGTCAACGGCACGCTGCTGTTCGTCCACCACGCCGACATCGACCGGGAGCGAGCCCTGGCTCAGGGGTTCGACCCGGACGACTTCCTCGGGGTCGACGACGTGGCAACGGCGCTCGGCGAGAAGGAATGGGACATCGCCGTCCACGAGTCGCGTGAGCGCGACGTCCACGGCGGAGCGGGGGCACACCACCACCACGACCTCGTCCTGCGAGCGCGCCGACTCGCCCAGCGGCCACCCGAACCCGTGGGCTGACGGCCACGATCGGGGTTGAGCTCGGCCAGCACCATAACGACGGCACCCACGAGGAGCGGGATCCGCCGAGCGGCCCGCGGGGCCATCCAGACCGACCAGGCGACGATGACGAGCACCGCCCGAACCGACCCGAGCACCCCAACCGCCACGTGGGACCTCAGGCCTCCTACGGCGCCGGCTCCGGGCGCACGACGAGGCCACGGGAGACCTCAGCCGAGGTGGCCGCTCGGTGACCGGCATACGTCCGACGCTGTCTGGCGCGGATGGCCTTGCCGGACAACGACTCCGCCGCGATCTTCTCCTGCAGCCGCAGGATCCCCTGGAGCAGCGCCTCGGGGCGGGGCGGGCAGCCGGGGACGTAGACGTCGACGGGGATGATCGTGTCGACACCCTTGGTCACGCAGTACGAGTCCCAGTACGGGCCGCCGGAGTTGGAGCAGGCGCCGAAGGAGATGACGTACTTGGGCTCGGGCATCTGGTCGTAGAGGCGGCGGATCGCGGGTGCCATCTTGTCGGTCACCGTGCCCGAGACGACCATCAGGTCAGCCTGCCGGGGACCGGGGGCGAACGGGATGACTCCGAGCCGGATGAAGTCGTGCCGAGCCATCGACGCGGCGATGAACTCGATGGCGCAGCAGGCCAGCCCGAAGTTGAACACCCACAGGCTGTAGCGACGACCCCAGTTGAGGACCACCTTGATCGGGGTGGGCGCGTGCTCCCCCAGCAGCCCCACGCGGGGCATCGGCAGGTCGACGCTCATCGCCCCAGCCTAGAGCCAGCGGAGCAGGCCGCGGCGGGCCGCGTGGACCAGGCCGACGAGCAGGATGCCGACGAAGATCGCGATCTCGACCAGGCTGGCCGCGCCGAGTCGAGCGTCACGGACGACGAGAGCCCACGGGAACAGGTAGACGGCGTCCACCGCTAAGATGACGTAGAGGAAGGCGTAGACGAAGTAGCGGACCTGGGTCTGGGCCCAGCCCCCGCTGACCGGGTCGACACCGGACTCGTAGGTCGTCAGGGTCGCGGCGGTCGCGGCGCGCGGGGCGAGGAGGCGGCGGGCCCCCATCGCTGCGACGAACAGCAGCAGCCCGGCGAGGACCACTGCTGCGACGACGACGTACCCGCTCACCTTCGCGAGCCTAGCCGGGGTCTGTGTGGAGTTCTGCGGGCACCCGCACGGAGCCCCGGCACGAGCGGTCAGCCGGCTTCGATGTCCATCCTCCCGATCCGCTCGGCGTCGGCGATCAGGTCGATGCCGACCACCCGGCCGTCGTCACCGACGGTGAAGCCGAAGACGACCCGGATCACGCCGCCCTGCGACCAGATCCAGCCCGGCTCGCCGTCGATGGTCGCCAGCCGACACACCTTGGCGCCGCCGGAGAACCTGGCCGCCACCGCGTCGGCGCCGTCATAGCTGGGCGGCCCGCCCATCGCGACGGCTGCCGCGTCAGCGCGCGCGACGGCCGAGGGGTCGAGCAGCTCGATCAGCCTCGCCAGGTCACCGCCACGGGCGGCGGCGAGGAAGGCGGCGACCACCTCACGCTGCCGGGCGCGACGGGCGACCACCGGGTCCGTCGCGCTGGCCCGGGAGACGCCCGGGTCGGCCCCGCGGACTCGGCGACGGCCACGGGAGGCGAGCTGCCGGGTGGCGAGCACCGACTTGCCGACGATGGGAGCGACCTCCTCGAACGGCATACCGAACAGGTCGTGCAGGACGAAGGCGATCCGCTCGACCGGGGAGAGGGTGTCCAGGACGACGAGCAGCGCCGTCCCCATCGAGTCCGCGGTCGCGGCGGCCACGGCGGGATCGTCCTCGGCCGCCGTCGACGGCTCGTCGGCCACGGCCACCAGGGAGGCTGCCGGGCGGGCCCTGCGCGAGCGGAGCAGATCCAGGCAGATCCGCGAGGTCACCGTCGTGAGCCACGCGCCGAGGCTGTCGATCGACGCGGCATCGTTGCGGGACAATCGGATCCACGCCTCTTGCACTGCGTCCTCGGCCTCGTCGGTCGCGCCGAGCATGCGGGTCGCCAGCGCCACGAGCCGGGGACGCTCGACCTCGAAGTGCTGTGCCAAGGTGGAAGAGGTCACGTGTCACATCCTGCTCGGTGGTTCCGTCAGACGCATGACGGCACCCGCCGCACCGGTGTGACAGGTTGACCTCGTCCGCGCCGAACCCACTCGAACAAAGGCACAGCCATGGCCCTCTTCAGCGTCATCTACCCCGTCCAGGACATCGCCGCCGCCAAGGAGGTGTTCACCGCCCTGCTCGGCACCGAGCCGCACACCGACCAGCCGTACTACGTGGGATACAACGTCGACGGCGTCGAGTACGCCCTCAACCCGAGCGGGTCCAAGCAGGGCCTCACCGGTGCCACGCCCTTCTGGAAGTCCGCCGACATCGAGGCCGACGTCGCCAAGCTCGAGGCGGTCGGCGCCACCGTCGTCCAGCGACCGATGGACGTCGGCGCCGGCACGATCACGGCCTCGCTCACCGACCCCGACGGGAACATGATCGGCCTCATCCAGGCCTGAGCCGGTCGGCCCGGCGCATCGTCGGTTCAGCCTATGCGGCGTCTACGGGCCCTCCCTGTCCTACGGTGGTCGACATGACGACGAAGGGCGCCCGACCCCACCTGTCAGGGGCGTGACCGGATGCCGGGCACGCTCAGCTTCGACGCGTACGGGGAGGCGATCGGCTCGGCTGCGACGGTCCTGCGCGCCAACGCCGGCGCGGTCCCGCTCGAGACGCCGGTCCCGACCTGCCCCGGCTGGACGGTCCGGGACCTGGTCCTGCACCAGGGGATGGTGCATCGCTGGGTGGCCCAGCTGTTGCGTGGGATGCCGGTGACCGACGGAGCCGACCAGCACGCGGAGGGCGCTGCAGCGCCCGACGTGCTCGGCTGGTTCGACGCCGGCGCCACCACGCTGCTCCAGGTTCTCTCGACGACGCCCACGGACCTCGACGTGCCGGTGTTCGTCCTGGACGCCGGGGCACCCCGGGACGCGTGGGCCCGGCGGCAGGCGCACGAGACGACGATCCATGCCGTCGACGCGATGGCGGCGCGGCTGGGGCGGGCCCCGTATGCCGGTGAGGCCTGGTTCTCCCCCGCCCTCGCGCTCGACGGCGTCGATGAGCTGCTCCTGGGTCTGCTGCCCCGGGAGAGCACTTCGTTGCGCAGTCCCGAGCCGCGGACCCTGCGCGTGGCTCCGACCGGGGCCGGCCCGGCCTACGCGGTCACCGTCTCCAGCGGGACGCCGCAGGTGCTGGCTGTCGGGGCCGACACGGGCGAGCGGCAGCCGGACGCCGTCGTCACCGGAGCCGCCAAGGAGGTCTACCTCGCCCTCTGGAACCGCGGCGGAGCGGTCACCGTGACCGGCGACGACACCCTCGTCGACCTGTGGCACGAGCAGATGCGCGTCTCGGGGTGACTGCGCCCGCGGCGCGGCCCATCTCACACCGCAGACCTCCGACCGCCTCGTGAGCACCCGGCATACGATTGACGGTGCAACGAGAGGGAGCGATGAGCAGCAAGACGGTACACAAGCTGGACAGGGTCGTCATCCGCTTCGCCGGTGACTCCGGAGACGGGATGCAGCTCACCGGTGACCGGTTCACCTCCGAGACCGCCGCCCTCGGCAACGACCTGTCGACCCTGCCGAACTTCCCCGCCGAGATCCGCGCACCCCAGGGCACGCTGCCGGGGGTGTCCAGCTTCCAGCTGCACTTCGCCGACCACGACGTGCTGACCCCGGGCGACGCCCCCGACGTCCTCGTCGCGATGAACCCGGCCGCGCTCAAGGCCAACCTCGCCGACGTCCCCCGCGGCGCGACGATCATCGCCGACACCGACGAGTTCGGCGCCCGCAACCTGGCCAAGGTCGGGTATGCCGCCAACCCCCTCGACGACGGCAGCCTGGACTCCTGGCACGTCCACCCGGTCGCGCTCACCTCGATCACGGTCGAGGCCCTCGCCCAGTTCACCGGGCTGACCCGCAAGGAGAAGCAGCGCGCCAAGAACATGTTCGCCCTCGGCCTGCTGTCCTGGCTCTACCACCGGCCGACGACCGGGACCGAGACGTTCCTCGCCAAGAAGTTCGGCGCGCACCCCGAGATCCTCGCCGCCAACCTGGCCGCCCTCAAGGCCGGCTGGAACTACGGCGAGACGACCGAGGACTTCGCCGTCTCCTACACGATCGCCCCGGCCCCCATGGCCAGCGGCACCTACCGCAACATCACCGGCAACGTGGCCCTGGCCTACGGGATGGTCGCGGCCGCTCACAAGGCCGAGCTGCCGCTCGTCCTCGGCTCCTACCCGATCACGCCCGCGTCCGACATCCTGCACACCCTCTCGGGCCTCAAGCGCTACGGCGTGACGACGCTGCAGGCCGAGGACGAGATCGCCGGCATCGGTGCGGCGCT
>JAICMC010000145.1 GCA_025929465.1 Nostocoides sp. | reverse complement strand
CCAGCCGGGGCGCCGCGTCCCGCGGGTCGCCGATCGGGGTCGCGGCCAGGACGAGGGTTCCGGGCGCCATCGGGCCAGTATCGCCGCCGGGCTGCGGACCGGACCCGCGGGCGTGCCGAGCAGCGCGGCATACGGTGCAGGCCCCCACCCTAGGATCGCCCGCATGACCCGGACCGAGCAGCTCCGCGCTCGCCTGCTCGGGTTCGCTCCCACCGACACGTTCTGGGGCTGGTTCTGGCCGGTCCTGCTCATGGTGCTCGGCGGCATCCTGCGGTTCTGGGCCCTCGGCCGACCGCACCAGCTGATCTTCGACGAGACGTACTACGTCAAGGAGGGCGTCTCGATGCTGGACCACGGCGTCGAGCTGCGGGTGCCGACGTCGATCCCCAGCCCGGACGTCCTGTTCACCCGCGGCACGCCCAACGTCTTCGGCACGCAGGGCGACCTGGTCGTCCACCCCCCCGTCGGCAAGTGGATGATCGCCACCGGCGAGGCCATCTTCGGGCAGACCTCCTCCTTCGGGTGGCGGTTCGCCGTCGCGCTCGTCGGGACGCTCTCGATCCTGATGATCGGGCGCGCGGCCCGGCGGATGTTCGGCTCGACGCTGATGGGCGGGCTCGCCTCGTTCCTCCTCGCCTTCGAGGGGCACCACTTCGTCATGTCCCGCACCGGGATCCTCGACATCATGGTCATGTTCTGGGCGCTCGCGGCGTTCTGCGCGCTGCTCATCGACCGCGACCGCTCCCGGGCCCGGCTGGCCGAGAAGGTCGGGGCACTGCCGGTCGGCGTGTGGACGCGGTACGGGCCGTGGCTGGGGGGCCGGCCGTGGCGCTGGGTGGCGGGTATCTGCCTGGGACTGTGCGTCGGCACCAAGTTCTCCGGCCTGTACTTCATCGCCGCGTTCGGCCTGATGGCGGTGTGGTGGGACATGGGTGCGCGGCGGGCGGCCGGCGTCCGGCGGTGGGGCCGCACGTCGCTGTTCGTCGACGGCCCCTTCGCGGTGGTCGCGCTCGTGCTCACCGCCGGCGTCGTGTACGTCCTGTCCTGGACCGGCTGGTTCCTGTCCAGCAACGGCTACGACCGGCACTGGGCGGACTCCCACCCCGCCAGGCACCTCGGGTTCGTCCCCGGTCCGCTCCGCTCCCTGTGGCAGTACCAGACCGAGATGTACAAGACCGCGCTGTCGATCACCTCCAGCCACCCCTACGAGATGAACCCGTGGGGCTGGACCGTGCAGGCCCGGCCGACCTCGTTCTTCTACGAGGGTCCGAAGAAGGGTGTCGACGGGTGCACGGTCGCCCAGTGCTCCAAGGCGATCACCTCCCTCGGCACCATCTCGGTGTGGTGGCTGGCGACCGTCGCCCTGGCGTTCGTCCTCTATCACTGGCTGGTCCGGCGGGACTGGCGCGCAGGGGCGATCGCCTGCGGGATCGCGGCGGGCTGGCTGCCGTGGTTCCAGTACCAGCACCGGACGATCTTCGAGTTCTACGCGATCGTGTTCGAGCCGTATGCCGTCCTGGCCTGCGTCTTCGTCCTCGGCCTGGTCATCGGGCCGGCCGGCGCGTCGCTGCACCGGCACCGGGTGGGCCTGATCTGGGTCGGCGGCTACCTCGTGCTGACCCTCGCCCTCTTCGCGTTCTTCTGGCCGGTCTACACCGCCCAGGTCATCCCGTTCCGTCACTGGCAGTGGCGGATGTGGTTCCCCAGCTGGGTCTGACCCGTTCACAACTGCCCAATTGCTACGTTGTGAACGCCGGGAAGTGGGCGGTTGCGAACGTGCGTGTCCGCGCTGGCCGCCAGCCGGTGAGTGCTCGTCAGTCGAGGTGCCGGACCAGCGGCCACAGGTCGCGCCACGGACGGGTGAGCCCACGGCATATGGCGATGGGCAGGTCCTGCTCCTCGGTGTCGACGTCGACCCTGTTGTCCAGGTGTCCCATGACGGTGCAGGTCCGGAACCAGCGGTCGGCCATCCGAGCCTGGCCCCCGACGACGACGACGGTCGTGGCAGTGTCCGGTGGCGGCGGGTGCTCGCCAAGGCTGTTGTGGCCGCTGACGACCGGCGGCAGGTCGTGCCCGAGGCGGGTGAGGGCACCCGCCTCGCCGTAGTTGCTCGCCAGCACGACCGTCGTATGCCGTTCGCCCGGATCGAGGGTGGCGACGACCGCCTCGACGTCCCTTACGTAGGCGGGCCAGCCGATCTGGTCGGCAACCGTGGCGTTCATGGCCGGGATGGGGGTGCTGCCGACGACACTGACAGGCAGCAGGGGCAGGGACACGACGAGGGCGACGGCGGCGTTGACGGCCAGGAGCGCGCGGACCCACCGGCGACCCACGATCCGGTCGGCGCGACCGGCCATCCCGGCCGCGAGCAGGACGAGGAGCATCGGCGTGGGATAGGTGGGCTGCGCACCCGCGGCGAACGTCGCGAGGATGACGAAGACCGTTGCGGGAAGGAGGAACCGGACGTTGCGCCACTCGGCTCGACGCCACAGGTCGCGGGCCCCGAGTGCCCAGACCGGGACGAGGACCGGTCCCAGGATGACCAGGATGAGCACCCACATGAACCATCGGACCTGCCCGGCGTTGTGGTCGCTGAGGGCGGCGCCCATCCGCAGCTGTGGCAGATCGTGGGTCAGCTGGTAGACCAGGTTCGGGGCGGAGATGGCGACGGCGGCCAGCCCGCCGGCGAGGACCGGACGGCTGCGGAGCCGCTCGCGGGGCCCGGCCACCAGGATCCCGACGAGGATCCCGACGAGCAGCCAGACGACGAGCCACTTGGCGTACGTCGACAGGCCCGCGACGACACCGGCCGCCAGCCAGAGGCGCAGCCGTGACCGGAGCTCGGCACGGATGACGAGCAGGCAGATGAGCGTCCAGGTGGCCAGGTCGAAGACGTTGGTGAGCAGGACGTGCCCGAAGCCCAGAACCGCCGAGGTTCCCGCGGTGAGCCACGCCGTCCACGCGGTCGCGCGATCCGATCCCCCGAGCTCGCGGCATACGAGGGCAACGATGACGACCGTCGCCATCGCGGCGAGTGTCGCCGGGATCCGCACGAACCACACCGCGTCGACGACCGAGGACAGGCCGTGGGCGAGGAGGGGGACGAGGGGAGGCTGGTCGACGTAGCCCCATGCCGGCTTCAGCATCGCGAAGTACAGCTCGTCGCGTTCCCAGCCGTAGCGGCCGGAGACGAGGCTGAGGATCAGGCCGGTTGCCAGGGCCGCGAGGACCACCGGCCGGTTCGCCCCGTCCCGGACCCGACCTCCGACGCCCTGCCTGCCCGACCGCGCCACGCCGCCCAGCCTCGCACGGTTGGCCTGTCAGTGGCCGGAACTATCGTGCCTTGCATGTTCCTGCTCGAGCCCGACGCCCCCGCCGTCATCAGTCCGACCGACCTGCGGGTGGCCGGTGCGTGCGAGTTCGCCCTGTTGCGCCGGTTCGACGTCGTGCTGGGTCGTGGCACACCGCTGACGACCGAGGACGACCCGGTCATGGCGCGGGCCAAGGTGCTCGGTGACGCTCACGAGCAGCGCTACCTGCGCGCGCTGCGGGTCGACCGGCGGGTCGTCGGCGTCGACCGGCCCCATGAGGCGACCCGTGCGGCATACGAGACGGCGGCCGACGCCACCCTGCTCGCGCTGGCCAGCGACGCCGACGTCGTCTACCAGGCGGCCTTCTTCGACGGGCGGTTCCACGGGTTCGCCGACTTCGTCGTTCGCGAGGCCTCGGGATGGACCGTCGTCGACACCAAGCTCGCCCGCACCGAGAGCGTGCCCGCGCTGCTGCAGATCGCCGCGTATGCCGTGCAGCTGGCTGCGGCGGGCGTCCCCAGCTCTCCGCATGCCCGGCTCGTGCTCGGCGACGGGCAGGAGCGCGACCACCTGCTCACCGACATCGTGCCGGTCTACCGCGAGCGCCGGGCCCGGCTGGAGCGGGTCCTCGACGCGCACCAGGCGTCGGGTGCGGCGGTGGTCTGGGGCGACGACCGCTGGCTCGCCTGCGGACGTTGCGAGGAGTGCCTGGCCCAGCTGGAGGCCACTCGTGACGTGCTGCTCGTGGCGGGAGTGCGCACCTCCAGCCGGACCAAGCTGGCCGCGGCGGGGGTGCACACGGTCGAGCAGCTGGCCACCCGCGTGGAGCCGGTCCCGGAGCTCAGTGCCTCGTCGTTGGGTCGGCTGCGCGAGCAGGCTCGGCTGCAGTCGGCGCAGGACGCCGACCCCGATCATGAGGTCACGGCGGAGGTCCACGATGCCGCGACGCTGGCGGTGCTGCCCACGCCGAGCCCCGGCGACATCTTCTTCGACTTCGAGGGTGACCCGATGTGGTCCGAGCCGGTTTCCCTCGGCTCTGGGAGGACCCGGACCGAGGGCGGCGGAGCCGGCTCCGGACTGTGGACCCGGACCGAGGGCGGCGGAGCCGGCTTCGGTCTGGAATACCTGTTCGGGGTGGTCGAGGCGCCGGTCGACGGTGCCGAGCCGGTGTTCCGCGCGTTCTGGGCGCACGACCGCGCTCAGGAGAAGCAGGCGCTGGTCGACTTCCTCGCCTACGTCGCCGAGCGCCGGCGCCGGTGGCCTGACCTGCACATCTACCACTACGCGGCATACGAGCGAGCGGCATTGCTGCGGCTGGCCGTTCGGCACGGCGTCGGCGAGGCCGACGTCGACAACCTGCTCCGCGCCGGCGTCTTCGTCGACCTGTATGCCGTGGTGCGCGGCGCCATCCGGGTCTCCCAGCGGTCCTACAGCCTGAAGAAGCTCGAGCCGCTCTACATGGGTGACCGGCACCGCGACGATCAGGGCGTGACGACGGCCGGTGACTCGATCGTGGTCTACCACGAGTACACGCAGGCCGTGGTCGAGGACCGGGTCGACGAGGCAGCCCGGCTGATCGAGCAGATCCGGGCGTACAATGAGTACGACTGCCTGTCCACCCTGCGGCTGCGCGACTGGCTGCTCGACCGCGCCGCGGAGTCCGGCATCCAGGTCGGCGGGCTGCCCCCCTCCCCCGAGGAGCCGGAGGAACCCAACGCGCTGGAGGCCGCCCTGCGCAGTTTCGTGCCGGTGACGACCGGCGTGCGGCGAACCACCGACGAGCAGGCCATCGCGATGCTCGCGGCGACGGTCCAGTACAACCGGCGCGAGCACAAGCCGTACTGGTGGAGCCACTTCGACCGGTTGCGCAACCCGGTCGACGAGTGGGTTCGGGGCAGCGACGTGTTCCACGTCGAGTCCTGCACAGTGCTGCAGACGTGGGCGAAGGAGGGCAGCCAGCGCTCGTTGCGCCGCCGGTTGCGGCTCACCGGCCAGTTCGGCGGCGGGTCGGCCGCGTCCGAGGGGTCCAAGCTGAACGCGATCTACGACCCGCCTCTCCCCGACGGCATCGCGGCGCTGCCCGGCCACCTGCGGGCCAAGTCCGGCGACGTGACGATCGTCGAGCGGGGTGCCGATGACGCGGGCGCGTTCCTGGTCGTCGAGGAGACCCTGCCCCGGGGGGTCGCACCGCACGACTGCAGGCCCCTCGCCCTGACCCCGACGCCGCCGCCGGCAACCCGGAGCATCGACGAGGCGCTCGATGAGCTCGGTGCGGCCGTGGTGTCGGGCGACGGCGCGCTCTTCCCACACCCCGGGCTGGACCTGCTGCGGCGCCTGCCGCCGCGCACGCGCTCCGGCGTGTTGCCTGCCGTGTCGGGAGCTGACGACGACCGGTTCGCCGACGCCATCACGGCCGCGGTGCTCGATCTGGACCGGTCGTACCTCGGTGTCCAGGGCCCTCCCGGAACCGGCAAGACCCATGTCGCGGCCCAGGTGATCACCCGGCTGGTCCGGGACCACGGCTGGAAGGTCGGCGTCGTGGCCCAGTCCCATGCCGCGGTCGAGAACGTCCTCACCGCCGTGGTCAGGGCCGGGCTGGATCCGGCTCTGGTGGCCAAGAACCCGAAGGAGCCCGACCCGACGCGGGCCTGGACCGAGATCGGCAAGGACGACCTCGCGGCCTACACCTCGTCCCACGCCCTTTCGGGCTACGTCATCGGTGGGACGGCATGGGATCTGACGAGCACTCGGCGGATCGGCCGGGACCAGCTCGACCTGGTCGTCGTCGACGAGGCCGGCCAGTACTCCCTGGCGCCCACCATCGCCTGCTCGATGGCCGGCGCGCGCCTGCTCCTGCTCGGTGACCCGCAGCAGCTCCCGCAGGTCAGCCAGGGCACCCACCCCGAGCCGGTCGACGGGTCCGCGCTCGGCTGGCTGCTCGGCGACGCACCGGTCATGCCGGCGCCCCTCGGCTACTTCCTGGAGACCACCTGGCGGATGCACCCCGCGCTCACCGAGAAGGTCTCGACCCTATCGTATGCCGGCGCGCTGCGGTCCAAGGAGGCCCGGACCACTGCCCGGTCGCTGGCCGGCATCGAGCCGGGCGTCCACGTGGTCCGGGTCGAGCACCGGGACAACACCACCGAGTCGGTCGAGGAGGCTGAAGTGGTGGCCCGGCTGGTGGAGGACCTCATCGGTCGCGACTGGCTTGACCCCGACGACAGGGGCGGTGCCACGGGCGACGCACCCGGTGCTGTTGGCGCCGTTGCCGCCCGGCCACTGGCCGCCTCCGACATCCGGGTCGTCACCCCCTACAACGCCCAGGTCACCCGCATCCGCCAGGTACTGGAGTCGGCCGGGCACGACGACGTGGCCGTGGCGAGCGTGGACAAGTTCCAAGGACAGCAGGCCGCCGTCATCATCGTCTCGATGGCCGCATCCGCCGCCGCCGATGTGTCGCGCGGCCTGGGCTTCCTGCTGTCCCGCAACCGGCTCAACGTCGCCATCTCCCGGGGCAAGTGGGCCGCGTACGTGGTGCGGTCCGACGTGCTGACCGACTTCTCCCCGCGCACTCCCGAGGAGCTGGTCGCCCTGGGGTCGTTCATCGGCCTGTGTGAGCCGGGCCTCACGCTCAGCGACAGGGAACACGCCGCGGCCGCCTCCGGTTGACGGCCTACGTGAACATCGACATCTGGTCCGACATCGCCTGCCCGTGGTGTTTCATCGGCAAGCGCCGGTTCGAAGCGGCT
>JAICMC010000194.1 GCA_025929465.1 Nostocoides sp. | reverse complement strand
TTCCGGAGAGACCCGTTAGCGCACTGGTTAGCTAACCCGATGTGCTGTGGTCGCAGACACTTCTGCTCGGTAACCAGTCCGGTAACCGGTAGCCCGCGGTTCCCAGCTCCCGGTATGCCGCCTGCTCACCGTTGACCGCGGCCCCGTCGCCCGTTCCGGCGCGACCCGTTACCGCCCTGGTTACCGAACCGGAAGTGTTGTGGTCGCAGCCACTTCTGCACGGTAACCAGTCCGGTAACCGGAACGGGGTGAGACCAGGGTTGTGCGCGAGGGGGTGGGGCCGCGTTCGTGGACAACCGTCGGCGCGGCGGAGCAAGCCGACCGGTCGTGCGCGAGGGGGGACTTGAACCCCCACACCCGAAGGCGGCAGGACCTAAACCTGCTGCGTCTGCCATTTCCGCCACTCGCGCGTCGGCCCAGCCTAACCGTGCCGTCCGGGGCATCCCCTCCGTGCCGGGATGCCGGGAGCCGGGATGCCGGTCGGGCATGGTCGAGCGGCGCGGGTCAGCCGAGGTGGTCGCGCAGGATCGGGACCATCGCGCGGAACGCGTTGCCACGGTGGGAGATGGCGTTCTTCTCCAGGTCGGTGTACTCGGCGAGGGTCCGGGTGTCCCCGTCGGGACGGAAGACCGGGTCATAGCCGAAGCCGTTGGCGCCACGAGGCGCCCGGACCAGCGCACCCCGGACGTGGCCCATGGCGGTGGCCGTCCGGCCGTCGGGCATGGCCAGCACAGCGGCGCAGACGAACCGCGCCGCCCGGTGCTCGTCGGCGACATCCTCGACCTGGTCGAGCAGCAGCTGCAGGTTGTTGCCGTCCCGCTCGGCGCGGGACAGGTCGGTCCCGGCGATGGTCCCGGACCAGCGGGCGCTGAAGACTCCGGGAGAGCCGCCGAGCACGTCCACCGACAGTCCGGAGTCGTCGGCGACCGCGGGCAGGCCGGTCGCCGTCGCGAGCGCGACAGCCTTGAGCCGGGCGTTCCCCTCGAAGGTGACCTCCGTCTCCGGCGTCTCGGGAACGTCCGGGTAGGCGGCAGCGCTGACGATCTCCAGACCCAGCTCGTGGACGAGCTCGCCGAGGATCTGCCGGAGCTCGTGGACCTTGTGCTCGTTGTGGGTGGCCAGCACCAGGCGCCGGGTGCCGGTGCTGCCTGCCGAGGGAGCGGCATACGAGGCGGCAGTCATGCGGTGCGCTCGCGGGCGGGTGCCGCCAAGGCGGCCTGCTGAGCCCCGGTGAGGTCGGCGCAGCCCTTGACCGCCAGGTCGAGCAGCGCGTTGAGCCGGTCGCGGTCGAAGGCGCAGCCGGCGCCCTCGGCGGTGCCCTGCACCTCGACGAACCGCCCGTCGCCGGTCATGACGACGTTCATGTCGGTGTCGGCGGTCGAGTCCTCGGGGTAGTCCAGGTCGAGGACCGGCCGGCCGGCCACCACCCCCACGGACACGGCCGCGACCGAGCCGGTCAGCGGCTGGGCGCGCCTGGCGATGAGGCCCTTGGCGCGGGCGTCCTCGAGGGCGTCGACCAGCGCGACGTAGGCGCCCGTGATCGAGGCGGTCCGGGTCCCGCCGTCGGCCTGGAGGACGTCGCAGTCGATGACGATCGTGTTCTCCCCCAGCGCCTTGGTGTCGATGATGGCCCGCAGCGACCGGCCGATCAGCCGGCTGATCTCGTGCGTGCGCCCCCCGACCCGGCCCTTGCGGGACTCACGGTCCGAGCGGGTGTTCGTCGACCGGGGCAGCATCTCGTACTCGCTCGTCACCCACCCGGTCCCCTTGCCCTTGAGCCAGCGCGGCACACCGGCCGTGAAGGACGCGGCCACGAGGACACGGGTGCGGCCGAACTCGACGAGCACGCTCCCCTCTGCGTGGTCCAGCCAGTTGCGGGTGAGCCGCACCTCGCGGAGCTGGTCGGGTGCGCGGCCGTCATGCCGCTCGGTCTGCTGGGTTGACGTCACGGCACCAGAGCGTATGCCGTGTGCTGGACCGGGTCGGATGCCGCACCCCCTCGCCCCGACGGTCCGTGCGGCCCTCCGTGCCGCCCAACCGGTGATGGACGGCGAGCCGGGCGTGTCGCCGATCGTCGCCGTGGCGCGCCGGATCCGAAACGCCGGGATGAGCCTCAGGCCAGGGTCTGGGTGATCCGCTGTGCCGTGGACGTCACGGTGACCTCGGCGACCGCCCCGTTGAAGAAGGTCATGGACGGCTGGGTGTGCCCGAAGTCCACGTCGAGGACGACCGGGCAGTCCAGGCCCCCGAGGGCGTCGGCCACCGCCTCGGACTGGGTCCACGAGGGCAGGTCCGGCCCCGCCGGCCGGCCGATCAGCAGCCCCGCGGCGGCGGCGAACCAACCGGCCAGCCGCATCCCGTGCAGGGCCCGCGCCACGTCGTACGGTCGCCACTCGCACACCTCGAGGTAGACGACCACGCCGTCCTCCGCCCTCTCCTGCGCCCACCGGGGCAGGTTGCTGAATGCGGTGCCGGTCAGGGCAGCGAGGACCTCGACACACCCGCCGATGAGCCGCCCGCCGAACCGGACCTCACGCTCCCCGCCGAGGACCGACCACCGGGTCGGGACGTCGAGCGTCATCGCCTCGACCGCCGGGTTGCCGACGTAGTCGTCCCAGCCGGTGGCCCGCCGGTGGGTGGCCGCGGTCTGGGTCAGCGTCGCCCCCGGCGCGGCGCTCACCACGTCGAGCCAGTGCAGCTGCCCCGGGGCCGCGGCATACGGCGTGTCCATCAGGTTCCAGCCGTGGACCGTCGCCCAACCGCTGCGGGTGGTGAGCGGCACCATGGTCGTCGTCGTGTCGCTGAACCCGACGTACCAGGTGGGCTCGCACGCGGCGAGGAGGTCGAAGTCCAGCAGGTCGAGCAGGTCGATGGATGTCTCGCCTCCCCACGGTGGCACGACGGCGGCGATGTCCGGGTCGACGAGCATCGCCATCAGCTCGTCGGCTCGTGCTCGCTTGGGCGCGCTCACGTGGGTGGGAGCGCCGAGACACTCCCCCAGCAGCACCTCGAACCCCTTGTCCCGCAACACGTTCACGGCGTGGTCCAGCCGTGGACGCAGGTCGGGCCGGACTCCGGAGGAGGGAGCGGTGACCCCGATCCGGTCTCCGGGCACGAGCGGTCGTGGGTAGCGAGGTCGCACCCGACCGAGGCTATCGGGCAGCGCTCACCGCGGCATCTCCCGGAACCAGGTCCGGCGGTCGCGTGGGTCGATCCCGTGGCGAGTCCGCACCAGGGGCCGCCCGTGGACCGGCGTGTACGCATGGTGCCGGTGGGTGAGCACGGCCTCACCGCCGGCCAGGTCCGGGAGCGCGCGAACGAGGTCGGGCAGACGCGCGGAGGGGAGGGTGCCGTCGAGCCGGACGAGGTCGGCGTCACCGGTGGAGGACCGGACGAGACCGCCAAGCCGACCGAAGAGGGCCACGACGGCGCCGAAGACGTCGAGCGGCACCTCGAGGTCGATCTGTTCGACTGGTTCGCATACGCGGGTCCCTGCTTCGTCGAGGGCGGCCATCGCCACGACCTGGGCGAGCAGGCGGAAGTCGGCGGCGACGCTGGACATGCCCTTGCTGAAGCCCGCGTGCATCGCCGACTGCCTCGGGTAGTACGCCGAGTGGGTCATCGTGACGAGACCGTCGGTCACCGGCCATCCGCACAGGCCCTGGGCGTATGCCGCCCGCACGCCTTCCTCCGTCGCGGCGATGAAGGCCGGCGGGAGGTTGCCCCGTTCGATGCCGGGAGAGAACTCCAGGCCGTGCCCCACCGGCCGGGGCTCCACCCGCAGCCCGATGCCCGCGAGGTAGGGGTTGGCGTCGACGCCGATCAGGTCCTGGGCCAGGCCGGTCCCGACGACCCGCTCGATGCACACGGTCGAGGTGTCCCGGAACCGGACCGGCACGGCATACCCCTCCTCCAGGAGGCTG
>JAICMC010000124.1 GCA_025929465.1 Nostocoides sp. | reverse complement strand
CTGCTCGAAGAGGACGACGCGGGCTCCTCCGGAGGCGGCGTCACGGGCGGCAGCCAGGCCGGCCGGTCCGGCGCCGATGACCGCGACGTCGGCGTGGACGTGCATCTTGTCGTACTCGGCCGGGTCGTTCCGCTGGTCCAGGACGCCGAGGCCGTCGAGGAGCCGGACGTCCAGGCCCGCCCTGAGCTCCAGGGTCGTCGCCGGAAGCATCGACTCGTTGTGCTCGCCCTTGACCAGGACGAAGGCGTTGGGCTCCTCGACCCCGGCGGACAGGATGCCGCGCGGGCGACCGCGGTAGATCGAGTCGCCGACCCGCACCAGCCCGTTGGCCAGGAGTGCGGACGCGAGGGTGTCACCGGCATACCCGGTGACGGGGCTTCCGTCGACGAGCACCTGCACCGGGGTGGACCGGTCGATGCTGCCGCCGGAGGGCAGTCGGTGGGTCTGGTTGGCCGCCATCGGTCAGGCTCCCTTGGTGGTCTGGTGGGGTCGGGGGTCAGAGAGGCGGTAGACCGCCGAGATCTCGTAGTTGCGGGTGTCCCGGACCGCGTTGAACCAGCGGCGGCAGCCGGCGGAGTGGAGCCAGCGTTCGGCCCGGTCGCCCTTGGGGTTGTCCCGGTAGAAGAGGTACTGGGCCCACTCCTCGTCGGTGAGGGCGTGCGGGTCGGGCGGGTAGGCGACGTGGGCCTGCCCGCCGTAGCCGAACTCGGTCTCCGAGCGGGGCCCGCAGTACGGGCAGTCGATGATGAGCATCGCGGTCTCCTTGGTGTTGGCCGGGTCAGTGGGCGACGGCGGCAGCGCCGTGCTCGTCGATGAGTGCGCCGGTGACGAACCGCTCCAGGCCGTAGCCCGCGTTCAGTGCGTGCGGCTCGTCGTGGGCGATCGTGTGGGCGTAGGACCAGCCGGCGCCGGGGACGGCCTTGAAGCCGCCCGTGCCCCAGCCGCAGTTGACGTACATCCCGTCGACCGGGGTGAGCCCCATGATGGGCGAGGCGTCCATCGTCACGTCGACGATGCCGCCCCACGTGCGCAGCAGGTGTGCCCGGGAGAAGGCCGGGAACAGCTCGACGGCGGCCGACATCTGGTGCTCGATGACGTGGAACGACCCGCGTTGGTCGTACCCGGTGTAGGAGTCGACACCCGCGCCCATGACCAGCTCACCCTTGTGGGCCTGCGAGACGTAGACGTGGACATGGTTGGACATGACGACGGTGGGGTGGATGATCTCGTGCAGCTCGGAGACGAGGGCCTGCAGCGGGTGGGACTGGATGGGGACCTGGAAGCCGGCGAGCTCGGTGAGCGCCGAGGTGTGGCCGGCCACCGCGAGGGCGACCTTGCCGGTGGCGATCCGGCCGCGCGTGGTCTGCACTCCGGTGACCCGGTCGCCGTCCATGACGAAGCCGGTGACCTCACAGTTCTGGATGAGGTCCACACCGAGCTCGCTCGCCCGGCGGGCGTAGGCCCAGGCCACCCAGTCGTGCTTGGCTATGCCGGCTCGCGGCTGGTAGGTGCCGCCCATGACCGGGTAGCGGATGTCGTCCCCGATGTTGATGATCGGGCACAGCTCCTTGACCTGGCGGGGGTCGACCCACTCGGCATCGACCCCGTTGAGGCGGTTGGCCTCGACCCGGCGGACCGAGTCACGGACGTCCTGCAGGGTGTGCGCGAGGTTGAGCACACCACGCTGGGAGAAGAACACGTCGTAGCCGAGCTCCTCCTCCATGCCCTCCCACCGCTTGAGCGAGAACTCGTACATCGCCGAGGACTCGTCCCACAGGTAGTTGGACCGGATGATCGTGGTGTTCCGGGCCATGTTGCCGCCGGCCAGCCAGCCCTTCTCCAGGACCGCCACGTTGGTGATGCCGTGGTTCTTGGCCAGGTAGTAGGCGGTGGCCAGGCCGTGGCCGCCGCCGCCGATGATGACCACGTCGTAGCTGGCCTTCGGCTCAGGGTTGGGCCAGAGGAAGTCCGGGTGCTCCGGGAGCTGGCGCTGGTTCATGACGGGTCCTTGGCGAGGCTCGGGTAGAGGGGGAAGCGGGCGGCGACGGTGCTGACCCGGCCGCGCAGCGCGGTGAGGGCCTGCTCCGACCCGTCGCTGGTCAGGGTGGCGGCGATGATGTCGGCGACCTCGGCGAACGCCTCGGCGTCCAGCCCCCGGGTCGCCAGGGCAGGCGTCCCGATCCGCAGGCCGGAGGACACCATCGGCGGACGCGGGTCGAACGGGACGGCGTTGCGGTTGACGGTGATCCCGACGGCATGGAGCAGGTCCTCGCCCTGGCGGCCGTCCAGCTCGGAGTGACGCAGGTCGACGAGCACGAGGTGGACGTCGGTGCCGCCGGTGAGGACGCTGATCCCGCGCTCGGCCACGTCGGGTCGGGCCAGCCGCTCGGCGAGGATCCGGGCCCCCTCCAGGGTGCGCCGCTGGCGCTCGGCGAACTCGCGGGTTGCGGCGACGGCGAAGGAGACCGCCTTGCCGGCGATGACGTGCTCCAGCGGCCCGCCCTGCTGGCCGGGGAAGACGGCCGAGTTGACCTTCTTGGCGATCGCGGCGTCGTCGGTCAGGATGATGCCGCCGCGCGGCCCGCCGAGGGTCTTGTGGGTCGTCGAGCTGACCACGTGGGCGTGCGGCACCGGCGAGGGGTGCAGGCCCGCGGCGACCAGTCCGGCGAAGTGGGCCATGTCGACGAACAGGTAGGCGCCGACCTCGTCGGCGATCCGGCGGAACGCCGCGAAGTCGAGGTGACGCGGGTAGGCCGACCAGCCGGCGATGATCATGGCCGGGCGGTGCTCGCGGGCCAGCCGCTCGACCTCGGCCATGTCGACCAGGTGGGTGTCCTCGCTCACCCCGTAGGCGACGACGTCGTAGAGCCGGCCGGAGAAGTTGAGACGCATGCCGTGGGTGAGGTGGCCGCCATGGGACAGGTCCAGCCCCAGGATGGTGTCGCCCGGGGTGAGCAGCGCGTGCATGACGGCGGCGTTGGCCTGCGCGCCGGAGTGCGGCTGGACGTTTGCGTATGCCGCACCGAACAGGGCCTTGACGCGCTCGATGGCAAGGGTCTCCACGACGTCGACGTGCTCACAGCCGCCGTAGTAGCGCCGACCGGGGTAGCCCTCGGCGTACTTGTTCGTCAGGACCGAGCCCTGGGCCTGCATGACCGCGACGGGAGCGAAGTTCTCCGAGGCGATCATCTCCAGGGTGCCCTGCTGGCGGGCCAGCTCGGCCTGGATGGCCTGGTCGACCTCGGGGTCGAGGGTGGCCAGGTCGGCGTCCAGGAGCGCCGGGGCAAGGGTGCTGGGCTGGGACACGGGTCCCTCCGATCATCTTGATGTTTTGATCACCGACAACTAATATATCAGTGAAGGGCTCATAGTATGTCTCTCGGTACCGGACGTCAAGGGCCACCGCAGCGACCTCGGGCTACCGACGAGGTCCAACCGCACCAGGAGTTGCACCATGGGCGTCACCACCGCCGAGCCCGGCTATGCCTCGCTCTCCGAGCAGGCCTACCACGTGCTGCGGGACCGGATCATCATGCTCGACATCGCTCCCGGGGCCCCGATCAACGAGGCCCAGCTGGCCGCCGACCTCGGGATCGGCCGCACCCCCATCCGGGAGAGCCTGAAGAAGCTCGAGCTGGACCACCTCGTCGTCTCCTATCCCCGCCGGGGCACCTTCGCGACCCAGGTCGACATCACCGACCTGGCCTCGATCTGCGAGCTGCGAGAGGTCCTGGAGCCGGTGGCCGCCCGCCGGGCGGCGCTCATGGCCCGCCCCCAGATCCGCGCCGAGCTGGCCGCCACGGCCCGGCAGATCGCGGCGATGGGTGCGGAGCCGCAGGACACGCGCGCGCTCATCGCCTACGACATCACCGTGCACCGGCTGATCTACCGAGCCGCCGAGAACCCGCACCTGCAGGAGACCCTCGTGCGCCTGGACAACCTCGCGACGCGGATCTGGTGCCTGGCCCTGGACCGGCTGCCCTCGCTGGGCGAGCACATCCGGGAGCACGTCGGCCTGCTCGAGGCGATCGCAGCCGGCGACGCCGACCGGGCAGCGCGGATCGCAGCGGACCACGTGACCCACTTCGAGGCGTCCATCCGCGCCGTCCTCTGAAGGCTCCGGGGCCGCCTCCGCGGACCGAAGCCGGATCGGGTCAGGTGAGCCGATCCGCGCGCCGCTGGCGACGCCTGCGCGAGCACCCGCCGGACGGCATACCAGAAGTTCTCCGCACATCCCTTGACGTGGACCCCACTTGTCCCCATACTGGCGCAACAGCGTTGCAATGAATGCAACTAACGGACGGACGGGACCCATGACCTCTGACAAGCTCTCCCGATCGGGTGGCGCGCCCCTCACCACCGACCTCGGGCCCACGCTGAGCGGCCAGACCCGGCCCGACCCCGCGGGGGTCGGCAGCAGGACCCGGCGCAAGGTCGTCCTCGCCAGCTTCATCGGCAACTTCGTGGAGTGGTTCGACTACGCGGTGTACGGGTACCTCGCCACGACGATCGCCGCCGCCTTCTTCCCGGACTCCAACAAGCAGGTCGCCCTCCTGCAGACCTTCGCGCTGTTCGCGGTCTCGTTCCTCGTCCGCCCGCTCGGCGGCTTCGTCTGGGGCTCGCTGGGCGACCGGATCGGTCGGCGCACGGCCCTCAGCTGGTCGATCCTCATCATGTCGCTCGCGACCTTCTCCATCGCGCTCATCCCGTCCTACGACCGGATCGGCTACGGCGCCCCCATCATGCTGCTCGTCATCCGGGTGATCCAGGGCTTCTCCGCATCCGGCGAGTACGCAGGCGCGTCCGCCTTCCTCGTCGAGTACGCCCCGGCGAACAGGCGCGGCCTGTTCGCCGCCGTCGTGCCAGCCTCCACGGCCGCCGGCCTGTTGCTGGGGTCCTTGCTCGCGGCCCTGCTGAGCGGGCTGCTGGACGACGCGCAGATGAACAGCTGGGGCTGGCGGCTGCCGTTCCTCCTCGCGGCTCCGATGGGCCTGATCGGCCGGTACATCCGGACCAAGCTGGAGGACACCCCGGCGTTCCGCGAGCTCGCCAAGGAGGACGAGGTCGTCAAGGCACCCGCCAGCGCGCTGTTCCGGAACTACTGGAAGCCGCTGCTGCTCGCCGCCGGAGCCGTCCTGCTCAACGCCGTCGGCTTCTACGTCATCCTCAGCTACATGCCGACCTACCTGACCGAGGAGATCGGGCTGGGCAGGACCGAGTCCTACCTGGCGACGACGATCGCGCTGCTCACCTACATCGGGTTCATCTTCCTGGTCGGCATGGCCTCGGACCGCTTCGGACGCAAGAAGGTGCTGATGACCGCGTCGGTCAGCTTCGTCCTGCTCACGGTGCCGGCGTTCATGCTGCTCAACACCAAGAACTTCGCGGTCATCCTGCTCGTCCAGATCCTCCTCGGCGGGATGCTCACGCTCAACGACGGCACGCTGCCGAGCTTCCTGGCCGAGCTGTTCCCCACCAAGGTGCGCTACTCCGGCTTCGCGGTCAGCTTCAACCTGTCCAACGCCCTGTTCGGGGGGACAGCGCCGTTCATGGCAACCCTGCTCATCGCCTGGACCGGTACCGACCTGGCACCGGCCTACTACCTGATGGCGGCGGCGCTCATCTCCCTGGTCGCGGTGGCCCTTGCCCACGAGACGAGCCGGGACGCCCTGCGTCACGAGTGACCTCGCCCCAACGAACCCACCCTGAACACGCACCACACCATGCAGCACCGAAAGGACGCATCATCATGAGCACCACCACCGCCCACGTCACCTCCGTCGCCGAGCTGGAGCGGCTGAAGGTCCTGCACAACGGGGACAAGGCCACCCTGACGTTCTCTGACGCGGAGTTCGAGCGTCGGCTGGCCGGGCTCCGCCGGATCATGGCCGCCAAGGAGCTGGACGCCGTCGTCCTCACCTCCTACCAGTGCATCAAGTACTACTCCGACTTCCTGTTCACCTACTTCGGCCGCTCCTACGCCCTCGTGGTCACCCCACAGGACCAGGTCACCGTCACGGCGAACATCGACGCCGGTATGCCGTGGCGCCGCAGCTACGGCGACAACGTCGTCTACACCGACTGGCGGCGGGACAACTACCTGCACGGCGTGCAGGAGGTCCTGCGGTCGCGGGGAGTCACGGCCAAGCGGGTGGGGATCGAGTTCGACACGGTCAGCCTGGATGCGCACGCCAAGCTGCAGGCCGCCTTCGACGGCGCCCGGCTGGTCGACGTCTCCCACGACGCCATGCGTCAGCGGATGATCAAGTCCGCTGAAGAGATCGAGGTCATCACTCACGGGACCCGGATCGGCGACCTGGGCGGCGAGGCCATCAAGGCCGCCATCCGCGAGGGCATCACCGAGTACGAGGTCGCCCTCATCGGCACCGAGGCGATGACCCACGAGATCGCCCGGACCTTCCCGAACTCCGAGATCCGGGACACCTGGGTGTGGTTCCAGTCCGGGATCAACACCGACGGTGCGCACAACTGGGCCACCACGCGCGCCCTCCAGCGCGGCGACATCCTCTCGCTCAACTGCTTCCCGATGACCTCCGGCTACTACACGGCACTGGAGCGCACCCTGTTCCTCGGCGAGCCGGACGAGGCCTCGCTGCGGCTGTGGAACGTCAACGTCGAGGTGCACCGCCGTGGGCTGGAGCTGATCAAGCCCGGTGCGGTCTGCAAGGACATCGCCGCCGAGCTCAACGAGATCTACGTCGGCTACGGCCTCCTGCCCAACCGGACCTTCGGCTACGGCCACTCCTTCGGGGTGCTCTCGCACTACTACGGCCGCGAGGCCGGGCTGGAGCTGCGTGAGGACATCGACACCGTCCTGGAGCCCGGCATGGTCGTGTCCATGGAGCCGATGATCACCGTCCTGGACGGTCAGCCCGGCGCCGGTGGCTACCGTGAGCACGACATCCTCGTCGTGCACGACAATGGCGCCGAGAACATCACCGGGTTCGGCTTCGGGCCCGAGCACAACATCATCCCCTGCTGACCCAGTGCCCTCCGGGCCGGCCGCGCCCAGCGCCGGCCGGCCCGGAGCCGACTCGACACGAAGGAGCGGCCCGATGCCGCGCAGAGCCACAGGACCCGTGGTCGACATCCAACGGGCCCGACGGGGAGCCGCCGACGACGGTTCGCGCCAGGAGCAGCCGAGCGGCAGCGAGTCGCGGGGGGCGTCGGTCATCCTCACGGTGATCCACGTGCTGCGCTGCTTCACCACCGAGGAGCCGCTGCAGGGGGTCACCGAGATCGCGGCCAAGGTCGGCCTGCACAAGTCCAGCGTGTCGCGACTGCTCGCGACGCTGGAGCAGGAGGAGATCGTCGAGCGTGACGACGCCTCGCGCAAGTTCCGTCTGGGCCTGGGCCTGATCTCGGTCGCTGGGCCGCTCCTGGCGAACCTCGACGTCCGGCGGGTCTGCCTGCCCTCGTTGCAGTCGCTGTCGTCCTCGACCGGCGAGACGGCCGCTCTGGTGGTGTGGAGCGGCGCCGAGGCGGTGACGGTCGAGCAGGTGGCCTCCGCCCAACAGGTCAAGCACACCAACCCGCTCGGCACCCGCTACGGCACCGCCCTCAGTGCATCGGTCCAGGTCTTCCTCGCCGAGCTGCCGACCGAGACCGCGCGCGCCCAGCTGGAGGGCGGTATGCCGGGTCCACCGGAGGGCGTCGATGTCCAGGTCTTCCTCGACCGGCTCGCGGGCTGTGCCCGGCGGGGGTATGCCGTGAACTACGGCGAGACCTCGGCGGAGGAGGTCGGCATTGCCGCCGCCGTGCGTGACCACCGGGGCGAGGTCGTTGCCGCAGTCCTGCTCGCCGCCCCCCTCTACCGCATACGCGAGACCCAGGTCCCCGAGCTGGGTGCGGCCTGCGTCGCCGCCGCCGCCGCGATCTCCTCCCGCCTGGGCGCACCGAACGGCCGTGCGCCGCAGGCCGCACCGACCAGCTGACCGTTGCGGTCGCCGTCAGCCGGCCGCAGCGAGGTCGACCAGGGTCCTGAACACCGCGGGCAGCCGCGCGGCCATCGGCACGATCCGCCGGCGGGCCACCGGGTGACTGCTCACCGCGAGGAGCCCCGTGGTCAGCGCGGTCGAGCGCCACACGGCGGTCCGCCACGTGCGTTCGTATGCCGCGAGGTCGCCGTCCGCGACGGCCGCCACCGCCGCGCGTGCCTGGCGAAGCCCGACCGACAGTCCCTCACCGGTGAGCGCGTCCACGTAACCGGCTGCGTCGCCGACGAGCAGGACCCGGCCGGCGACCCGCCGGATCGACCGCTGTCGCAGCGGACCGGCGCCCAGGACGTCGCCCAACGGCTCCGCGGTCGCCAACCGTGCGGCGAGGTCGCCGAGGCCGGCCAGGTGCGCCTCGAACGGCCCCCGCGCGGAGGTGAGGAGGGCGACGCCGACGACGTCGGGCGCCACCGGTGTCACGTAGGCCTCGGCATGAGCGCCCCAGTGCACCTCGACGTGGTCGCTCCACGGCGCCAGGGCGTAGTGCCGCCGCTGGCCGAAGCGCCGGGGACCGCGTGCGGACCGGTCCAGTCCGAGCCGCCGGCGGGTCGGCGAGTGCAGCCCGTCCGCGGCGATGACGGCCCGCGCCAGGAGTCGGGGACCACCGTCGCCGAGGTCGAGGCGGACGCCGCCGGCCGTCTGGGTCAGCCCGGCCACGGCATACGGATGGGTCGTCACCCCTGCTCGGTCGGCGGCGGTGCAGAGCGCGTCGTGCAGGGTGGTCCGCCGGACCCCGAGCGCCGGGCCCGAGCGGAAGGCCGCCTCGGCCCGGGTGCCTCCCGCGACGTAGGCGATCCCGCGGATCACCT